>NZ_JBKFTN010000018.1:49484-142880 GCF_050432945.1 Pseudomonas sp. 18173 | reverse complement strand
GCGCCGTCGTAGGCCGGGTCGTGCTGGAAGCGCAGGGCGGTGGCCAGCTCTTCGGGCATGTCCCAATAGCGCATCAGCCAGGAGCCGATCTGTTCGCGGCTGATGCCCAGCAGGTGTTGTTCCACAAAGCTGTGACACAGGTGCGGATTGACCTCCAGGTGGCGGCAGATCAGCGAGAAGTGCGGCGGGAACACGTGTGCCAGCAGCAGATAACCGAAGTTATGCAGCAGGCCGGCCAGGTAGGTCAGGCCGGCTTCCGGGCGCTGGGCGCGCGGCATGGCGCGGGTCAGGCCTTCGATGACGGCGGCGGTGTAGATCGATTGCTGCCAGTACGGCGTGGAGTGTTGCGGGTGGTCCTTGGGCAGGCTAAGGGTTTTACCCAGGGCCAGGCCCAGCGCCAGGTTGATCACCAGGTCGAAGCCCAGTACGCGCACGATGGCGTCTTCCACCGAACGGATCTTGCCCGGCGAGGCGTAGTACGGCGATGCCGCCCAGCTCACCACTTGTGCGGCCAGCGCCGGGTCGGTTTCGACCACGCCGGTGATGTCGTCGATGGTGGCGTTGGGGTCGACGCGCAGCTTGATGATTTTTTGTGCGGTTTCGGCCAGCGGCGGAATCTCGATGGTCTCTTCCAGGCGTTGCTGGATGCGCCGCGCGGTGAACGCCTGGACGGCCTGGGTGATTTCCTCGCGGTCGTCATCGGGGCGGTCGAGGTTGGGACGAATGCTGGTCAGGTTCTCGCCGAAGTTGGCGGCACTGGCCTTGGCCAGCATGGTCGTCTTGAAATCTTCGCTGGAGATTTCCAGCAGCACGCCCGGCTCGCCGGAGTTGATCAGCAACATTGGCTCGCGCAGCAGGCTTTCGTCGTACAGGCACGGTGAACTGGTCAGCGCCGGCAGGCCCGGCAGCAAGCTGAGGTTGTGCTTGCCGAGCATTTTTGTCAGGCGCTCGGTGGGTACGGCGGTGAGGCGGCGACCGGTGAGTTCAGTGAGGCGATTGAGGTCCAGCAACTGGCTCTGCGCAAACAGCACCATCAACGCGCCGACGCTGTCATCCAGCAGAACGGCCTGAACTTTGCGCGCGGCATTCAGGCCGTGATGGTCCAGCACTTCTTCGTAGGCAATGCCCAACTTGCCCAGCATCAGCCGAATAACCGACGGAGCGTGCGGGGTGTCGGGTGCGAAGGCAACTTCGGTCATGGTCTGTATCCGTACTAAAACAATTGCAGGAGTATAACCAGCTTGCTTGGGGCCACGCCTCAGAAACCGTGACGGTTGTCACACTTGGCCGTATTGTTGGCCATGACGCAGCCATCGATCGAGCAGCGGGCTGACGTGGGTCGGCCAACGCTCGAGCAAAGCCTGGGCGGCATCCCGCACGGCGGGCAGCAAATCGGCGTCGCGCATCAGGTCGGCGACCTTGAATTGAAGCAGGCCTGTTTGCCGTGTGCCGAGCATTTCACCGGGGCCGCGCAACTCCAGGTCCTTTTCGGCGATGACGAAACCATCGTTGGTTTCGCGCATGATGCCCAGGCGCTGACGACCGATCTGTGACAGCGGCGGATGGTAGAGCAGCACGCAATGGCTGACCGCGCTGCCCCGGCCAACGCGGCCGCGCAACTGGTGCAGTTGCGCCAGGCCCAGGCGCTCGGGGTTCTCGATGATCATCAGGCTGGCGTTGGGCACGTCCACGCCCACTTCGATCACCGTGGTCGCGACCAGCAGTTGCAGGTTGCCGGCCTTGAATTCGGCCATCACCGCGGCTTTTTCCGCAGGCTTCATTCGGCCGTGGATCAGCCCGACCTTCAGCTCGCCGAGGGCGGCGGTGAGGTCCTCGAAGGTGGTTTCGGCGGCCTGGCAGGTCAATTCTTCCGACTCTTCGATCAGGGTGCAAACCCAATAGGCCTGACGCCCTTCGGCGCAAGCGCTGCGCACCCGCTCGATGACTTCGACCCGTCGGGTGTCGGTGATCAGCACAGTATTCACTGGGGTTCGGCCGGGGGGCAGTTCGTCGAGGATCGAGGTGTCGAGATCGGCGTAGGCGCTCATGGCCAGCGTGCGCGGAATCGGCGTCGCGGTCATGATCAACTGGTGCGGGCACATGCGTCCACCGACACCCTTTTGCCGCAAGGCCAGACGCTGCTGCACGCCGAAGCGGTGCTGTTCGTCGATGATCACCAGCGCCAGGTTCTGGAATTGCACTTCATCCTGGAACAGCGCGTGAGTGCCGACCACCATCGGCGTGCCGTTGGCGATTTGCTCCAGCGCGGCCGTGCGGTTCTTGCCTTTGAGCTTGCCAGCGAGCCACGCGACTTCGATACCCAGTGGTTCGAGCCAGCGCTTGAAGGTGATGAAGTGCTGTTCGGCGAGAATCTCGGTGGGCGCCATCAGGGCCACCTGATGACCGGCCTCCAGCGCTTGCAGCGCGGCGAGGGCGGCGACCACGGTTTTGCCGGCGCCGACGTCGCCCTGGATCAGCCGCAGCATCGGTTCGTGCTGGCTGAGGTCGTAAGCGATTTCGTTGCCGACCCGTTGCTGGGCGCCGGTCGGGTTGAAGCCGAGGTTGGCCAGGTATTTGGCTGGCAGCTTCGTTGCCTTGGGCATCGCTGGCGCACGCAGGGCGCGCATGCTTTCGCGCAGGCGCTGTTGCGACAGTTGATGAGTCAGCAATTCTTCGAAGGCCAGGCGGTGTTGCGCCCAGTGGTGACCGAGGGCCAGTTCATCGACGTCGGCATCGGCGGGCGGGTTGTGCAGGTAGCGAATTGCATCGGCCAGCGGCGCCAGTTGGTAGTCCCGGGCCAGTTCGTTCGGCAGCCAGTCGGGCAGGCTGCTGGGGCCGAGCAGGGTGAGGGTCTGCATGCACAACTGGCGCAAGCGCTGTTGGGTCAGGCCTTCGGTGAGCGGGTACACCGGGGTCAGGGTTTCATCCACGGGCGGCGGCTCGTCGCCGTTGATGGCGCGGTACTCCGGGTGGTAGATCTCCAGCCCCGAAGCACCGGGTCGCGCCTCGCCGTAGCAGCGAATCCGCGTGCCGCGCTTGAGGCCTTCTTTCTGCGCGTTGCTGAAATGGTAGAAGCGCAGGCTCAAGCCCCCGGTACCATCCTGCAACCGAACCACGAGGCTGCGCCGCCGCCCCATGACCACATCAGCGCCGCTGACAGTGCCTTCAATGACGGCGTCCTGACCGGGTCGCAACGCGCCGATCGGGACCACACGGGTACGATCCTGATAGCGCAGGGGCAGGTGAAACAGTACGTCCTGGAGGTTTTCCAGGCCGACCTTGGCCAGTTTCTCGGCCATGGCTTCACCGACACCCTTGAGTGCCGTCACCGACACTTGCGACAACTCGCTCATGACCGTCGCTTAGCCCACAGCAGCTTGCGCTGCTGGCTTGGCCACCGAGCACAGGCGAATGGAGTCGGCGAGGATTTCAATCGCTTTCGGGCGCGGGAAGCTGGCGCGCCAGGCAATGGCCACGGTGCGGAACGGTACGGGTGCCGACAACGGACGCACTTCGATCACGCCGGGGGCGTAGTGATGGCTATCGACCGCGGACAACGGCAGGATCGAGATGCCCAGGCCGGACGCGACCATGTGGCGAATGGTTTCCAGGGAGCTGGATTCCACCGTGGTGTGCTTGGCGCCGTCGTTGCCTTTGGTCAGGGTCGGGCAGGCTTCCAGCACCTGGTCGCGGAAGCAGTGACCTTCGCCGAGCAGCAGCAGGCTCTTGTCGTTGAGCAGGCTGGCGTCGATGGATTCTTTTTGCGTCCACGGGTGCTGGGCCGGCATCAGCACGTAGAACGGCTCGTCGTAGAGTTGCAGGGTCAGCACGTCGGCTTCGCTGAACGGCAGGGCGATGATGATCGCGTCGAGCTCGCCGTTGCGCAGTTTGTCGCGCAGCACGTGGGTGAAGTTTTCTTCGATGTACAACGGCATCTGCGGGGCGACCCGGTGCAGTTGCGGAATCAGGTGCGGGAACAGGTATGGCCCGACGGTATAGATCGCGCCGACTTTCAGCGGGGCGGTCAGCTGGTTCTTGCCGGCCTGGGCCAGTTCGCGGATGCCCTGGGCCTGTTCCAGCACCTTTTGCGCCTGGGCTACGATGCCTTCGCCGACCGGAGTCAGGCGCACGGCGCTTTTGCTGCGCTCGAAAATCAGCACACCGAGTTCGTCTTCAAGCTTTTTCACGCCCACCGAAAGGGTCGGCTGACTGACGTGGCAACGCTCGGCCGCGTGGCCGAAATGCTGCTCTTGGGCGAGGGTAACGATGTAGCGTAATTCTGTGAGGGTCATAGCAAGCGTCCATGAAGTTGCGGGCCAAGCATACCGGCTGCAATCGATAGACGCACGTTATCAGACGTAGGAGCGAGCTTGCTCGCGAAAAACCTGAGATCGCCGTGGGGTGTCAGGTTCGTCGCNGAAGTTGCGGGCCAAGCATACCGGCTGCAATCGATAGACGCACGTTATCAGACGTAGGAGCGAGCTTGCTCGCGAAAAACCTGAGATCGCCGTGGGGTGTCAGGTTCGTCGCGTTATCGTTGACGAGCATCGCGAGCTAGCTCGCTCCTACAGGGGGCGGCGGTGCTTTACCTCCGGCGTTTTTCCAGCGAATACACAAACGGTGCAACGATTTCGATGGAGCCATTGGTCAGCATGTCGGCCGGTGGCTTGGGCAGCGGTTGAGCGCGGCGGATCATTTCCAGGGTAGCCCGGTCCAGATCGGCAGTGCCCGAGGCGCCTACCAGCTCAAACGACAACACATTGCCTTCGGCATCCACGACGAAACGCAGGCGGTTCATCCCTTCCTTGCCCCGCGCCTGGGCACTTGCAGGGTACTTCTTGTACTTCTGCAGGTGCGCCAGCAGCGTGCCTTGCCAACTGGCCTTGGCCGCTTGTTGAGCCGGTGACGGACCCGGAGCAGGCTGGGCGGATTTTTCCGTGGGTGCCTGGGCCTGTTGCGTTTCCGCTGGTTTTTCTTCGGCCGGTTTTTCCTTCGGCGGTTCGGGTTTCTTCTCTACCGGCTTGGGCGGCTGTGGCTTCGGCTTTGGCTTGACGGGCTTGGGCACGGCAATTTCAGCTTTCGGCGCTTCAGCGAGCTTGGGGATCGGCAGTTCTTCAACCGGAGCCGGTGGCTGTGGAGGTGTGACGACCTTCGGCGGAGCAGGCGGTGGCGGGGCAGGAACCGGTGCCAGTTCGACCAGCATTGCCTGAGGGGGCAATTCGATGGGCGGGCGAGCGGACCAGTTCAGCGCCAGCGCAATGGCCAGCGCGTGAACACCCAGCACCACGGCCAGGCTACCGCTGTAACGCGTCAGTTTATGGCGCGTCGTGATCATTTCTTGACTGCCGACTCGAGACCGACAAGGCCAACCTTCAGGTAACCCGCCGAGCGCAGGTTGTCCATCACGCTCATCAGGTCGCCGTAATCCACGCCTTTGTCGGCCTGGAAGAAGATCGTCGTGTCTTTCTTGCCCTGGGTTTTGGCGTCGAGCGTGGCGCCGAGTGCCTCGGCCTTCACTTCGTCTTCACCGAGGAACAGGCGCTGGTCAGCCTTGACGCTGAGGAACACCGGTTTCTCTGGCCGCGGCGCCGGTTTGGCGGTGGAGGCGGGCAGGTCGACCTTGATGTCCACGGTGGCCAGCGGGGCCGCCACCATGAAGATGATCAGCAGCACCAGCATTACGTCGATGAACGGCGTGACGTTGATTTCGTGGTTTTCGGACAGATCGTCGTCTGCCCCTTCTTTCAAATGCAGGCCCATGGCCGATTACCCCACTTTCACCATGTGCGGTTGCGAGCTGCGCTCAGGCTGGTGATCGAGGTCACGGCTGACCAGCAGCAGGACTTGCGCCGAAGCGTCGGACACCTGCGCCTTGTAACCGGCGATGGAGCGGGCGAACACGTTGTAGATCACCACCGCAGGAATCGCCGCGACCAGGCCCAGCGCAGTTGCCAGCAGGGCTTCGGCGATGCCGGGAGCCACGACGGCGAGGTTGGTGGTCTGGGTTTTGGCGATGCCGATGAAGCTGTTCATGATGCCCCACACGGTACCGAACAGGCCGACGAACGGCGCAGTGGAACCGATGGTCGCCAGTACGCCGGTGCCGCTGCTCATGTTGCGACCGCAGGCCGCGACCAGGCGCTCGAGACGGAAGCTGACGCGTTCCTTGATGCCTTCTTTCTCACGGCTGTTGACCGACAGGCGCATCTCTTCGAGGGCGTCATGGACCAGCAGGTTGGCCAGGGTGCCTTCCTTTGCCGCAGTGGCGCTGGCTTCCCTGAGGGAGGCGGATTTTTTCAGTTGGGCGATTTCACCGCGCAGACGACGCTTGGCGCCCATCAACTCAAGACCCTTGGCGATCCAGATGGTCCAGGTGATGATCGAGGCGATGGCCAGGCCGATCATCACGATTTTCACGATGATGTCAGCATTCTTGTACATGCCCCACGGCGACAGGTCATGGGCCATGCCCAGCGTGTTGTTGGCTTCGAGGACCTCGGGAGCGTCTTCGCCCAAGGCTTCTGCCGGTACTGCCTGGGCAGGATCGGTCGCGGCCGGAGTAACGGCCGGGGCAGCGTGATCGGCAGGAGCATTGGCCGCGGCAGCTGGAGTGGCCGGCGCCTGGGCATCAGCGAAAGCGGCAACCGGTGCCAGCATCAGGCTGAGGAGCAGGGCGGCCACCGCGCTCCAGGCGCGAGGTCGTTTGGTTGGCGAAGCGGGAAATTGATTGCGTGTCATGCTGGCCGGACCTGAGAGAATAAACGGGTGATGTTCTTCCAGGCCTCGAAAGGCCGAGAACAAAAGTGGGGCGCATTATTGCAAGTAATTCTTGTTAACAAAAGTAATAGAGTCTCTTTTTTTCCTGCATTGCTAGCCGCCTGTCTAATGCCGGCGCTAGTCTGTGGCTTTCCGATGGGAGTTTTCTGATGTCTGCGCCTACTGTTTTGATCGCCGGCTGCGGTGATGTCGGCAGCCGCCTGGCCACACAACTGCTGGCGGCTGGGTGGGAGGTTCATGGTCTGCGCCGCGACGTTTCACGTCTGCCCGAGGGCGTCATTGGCGTTGCCGGTGACTTGTTCGACAAGGACTGCCCGGCCACCTGGCCAGTCGGCGCCGTGGATTACCTGGTGTATTGCGCGGCGGCCACCGATCACGATGAGGCCGGTTACCGTGCGGCCTATGTCCAGGGCCTGGAGCATGTGCTGGAGTGGCTGAACGACTACGGACAGGTGCCCAATCGCCTGCTGTTCGTTTCCAGCAGCAGTGTTTACGGGCAGCAGGATGGCGAATGGGTCGACGAGGCTTCGCCGGCCGTGGCGGCGGGCTATTCCGGACGTGTGATGCTCGAAGCCGAACAACTTGCCCTCAAAAGCGGTATTCCAGCCAGTATCGTGCGCTTGACCGGCATTTACGGCCCAGGTCGTGAATGGCTGCTGACGCAGGTGCGCCGGGGTTATCGCGTGGCGGTCGAGCCGCCGTTGTACGCCAACCGGATTCATGCGGACGATGCCGCAGGGTTGATGGCGTGCCTGCTTGAGGCGGATCGGCGTGGTGTGGCGCTGGATGATGTCTACATCGGCGTCGATGACGAGCCGGCGGCGCTGGCTGACGTCGTGAACTGGTTGCGCGGGTATCTGGGCGTGACCGAGTGGGACGACGACGCCAGCGTACGTCGCACCGGCAGCAAGCGTTGTACTAATGCACGGGCCAAAGCCTTGGGCTGGACGCCGAAGTATCCGAGCTTTCGCGAGGGTTATGCCGCCATCCTTGAAGGACGCTGCTGACTTCCAGGCGTCCTGAAACAATTGTGGGAGCGAGCCTGCTCGCGAAGGGGTCGTAACATTCAACATTTCTGTCGGTTGTTACGCCGTCTTCGCGAGCAGGCTCGCTCCCACATGGGTTAAGCGTTGTTTATTGCTTCTCGAGCAACCACTTGCGCTCACCCGGGGTGAACGAGGGCATTTCATCAGCCTGCGCCGTGTTCACCGTCTGGAAAATCTCCAGCTCTTTGCCCTTGCGCGCAAAGATCCAGGCGTTGCCCTGGCCATTGAGTTGCAGCCACATGTTGTCATTGCCACCGCTCATGGAGGCGCAATCGCCGGCCAGGCACAACGCGTAGCGATCACTGCCTGGCAGGCCGCTCACCTGGCCATCGGCCTGGAATTGAACCGTGCTGCCTTCGCCGGGGCCGCTGACGATTGTCCAGGCGCCGCCCATGTAGGCTGAATACAGTGCGCGCTCGAAGCTGGCACCGATCGGAGCGCCGTCCGGTACCGGAATCTGGGCGCGATCGAAAACCTGCTCGGGCTCGTTGTCGCTGGCAGACTGGCTCAGTTGCTTGCCGTCACGCTTCAGCTCGCTGGCCGAACTGCCATAAAAGTCGACTTTCCAGGCGCCGGATTTTTCACCCAGCAACTTGCCTTCGACGTTTTCAAAACCGTTGGTGTAGCGGGCCTGGCCGGCCTTGGTGTTGACGTCCCATTCCAGGTTCGGGCCATAAGCCTGGAGCGCTTCACGCAGGGGGACGCCTTTGGCTGCAGCATCGATCGCCACCTGGTTGATCCAGGTGCCGCTGATATCACGGTCGGCAGGGTTGCTGGCACATCCGCCCAGGAACAGGGCGAGCAGCGAGAGAGCAAGCGCGTTGCGCATGGTGGAATCCTTTCAAGCTTTCTTTACAGCAGAGCAGTCGGCGCAGCCCGGGGCTGCGCCGCACGGATTACTCGATGACCAGGATGGCATCCATTTCAACCTGCGAACCCTTTGGCAGGGCTGCTACGCCGATGGCGGCGCGGGCAGGGTAAGGCTGGTCGAAGTACTTGCCCATGATCTCGTTGACCTTGGCGAAGTGGCTCAGGTCGGTGAGGAAGATGTTCAGCTTGACGATGTCCTTGAACGAACCGCCGGCGGCTTCAGCCACGGCCTTGAGGTTCTCGAACACCTGGACGGTCTGGGCTTCGAAGCCTTCGACCAGTTCCATGGTTTTTGGGTCCAGGGGAATCTGACCCGACATGTAAACGGTGTTGCCAGCCTTGATCGCCTGGGAGTAAGTACCGATGGCGGCCGGGGCTTTGTCGCTGGTGATAACAGTCTTGGTCATGAATGACTCCTTGTAATGAATGGATGGCTACGCACGCATGCGGGTGATGCGGATCACCCCGGTCAGGGCGCGCAGTTTCTTGATCACGCGGGCCAGGTGCACGCGGTCGTGCACGCTGACCACCAACTGGACCACGCTGATGCGACCATCGCGTTCGTCCATGCTGATTTTCTCGATGTTGCCGTCGGCGGCGTTGACGCTGCTGGCCAGCAGGGCGATCAGGCCGCGCTGGTGTTCCAGTTCGACGCGCAGCTCGACGTTGAATTCGCCGGTGACATCCTTGGCCCACGAGAGCTGGATGCATTTTTCCGGGTTGTGGCGGATTTCGCTGATGTTGCGGCAGTTGTCCAGGTGCACGACCATGCCTTTGCCCGCGGACAGGTGCCCGACAATCGGGTCGCCCGGGATCGGCGTGCAGCACTTGGCGTAGCTGAGCACCAGGCCTTCGGTGCCACGAATCGCCAGCGGTCCTTCCGGGCTTGGCAACTGTTCGCCTTCGCCCAGCAGTCGCCGTGCCACCACGTAGGCCATGCGATTGCCCAGGCCGATGTCCTCGAGCAAATCCTCGATCAGTTCGAGACGGTACTCGACGAGCATCGCCTTGACGCGCTCGGCCGGGATTTTCTCCAGCGCGCTGTCGAAACCGTTGAGGACCTTGTTCAGCAGGCGTTCGCCCAGGCTGATGGATTCGGAGCGGCGCTGCAGTTTCAGTGCATGGCGAATATGCGTACGTGCCTTGCCGGTGACCACGAAGTTGAGCCAGGCCGGGTTCGGTCGCGCGCCGGGAGCACTGACGATCTCGACCGTGGAGCCGCTTTGCAGCGGTTCGGACAGCGGCGCGAGACGGCGATTGATCCGGCAGGCAATGCAGCTGTTGCCGACGTCGGTATGCACCGCGTAGGCAAAGTCGACCGCCGTGGAGCCCTTGGGCAGCTCCATGATCCGGCCTTTGGGCGTGAACACATAGACCTCGTCCGGGAACAGGTCGATCTTCACGCTTTCGATGAATTCCAGCGAGTTGCCGGCGCGTTGCTGCATCTCCAGCACGCCCTTGACCCACTGGCGGGCACGGGCGTGAGTGCCTTTTGGCTGCTCGTCGCCGCTGGATTTGTACAGCCAATGGGCGGCGATGCCGTTGTTGGCCATCTCTTCCATTTCGCGGGTGCGGATCTGGATCTCGATCGGCACGCCGTGCATGCCGAACAACGTGGTGTGCAGCGACTGATAGCCGTTGGCCTTGGGGATTGCGATGTAATCCTTGAAACGACCGGGCAAGGGTTTGTACAAATTATGAACAGCGCCCAGCACGCGGTAGCAGGTATCGACCTTGTCGACGATGATCCGGAACGCATAGACGTCCATGATCTCGTTGAAGGCCCGACGCTTGCCGCGCATTTTCTTGTAGATGCCGTAGAGGTGTTTCTGGCGACCGCTGACCTCGCCCTGGATGCCATCGATGGCCAGGCAGTGGCTCAGGGATTCTTCGATCTTGTTGACGATTTCCTTGCGGTTGCCCCGGGCGCGTTTGACGGCCTGGTAGATCCGCGCGGAACGCATCGGGTGCATGGCCTTGAAGCCGAGGTCTTCGAACTCTATGCGAATGGCGTGCATGCCCAGCCGGTTGGCGATGGGCGCATAGATTTCCAGCGTTTCCTTGGCGATGCGCCGGCGCTTTTCGCCGGACAGCACTTCCAGGGTGCGCATGTTGTGCAGGCGGTCGGCCAGCTTGACCAGGATCACGCGAATGTCGCGGGCCATGGCCATGGCCATTTTCTGGAAGTTTTCGGCCTGGGCTTCGGCCTTGGTCTCGAAGTTCATCTGGGTCAGCTTGCTGACCCCGTCGACCAGTTCGGCCACGGTTTCGCCGAATTGCGCTTGTAGCGCCTCTTTGGCAATACCGGTGTCTTCGATCACGTCATGCAACATCGCCGCCATCAGGCTCTGATGGTCCATGTGCATGTCGGCAAGAATGTTCGCAACCGCGAGTGGGTGCGTGACGTACGCTTCGCCGCTACGGCGGCGTTGGCCGTCGTGGGCTTGTTCAGCGTAGAAATACGCTCGGCGGACCAGATTGACCTGGTCCTTGCCGAGGTAGGCCGATAAGCGATCGGCGAGGGCGTCTATGCTCGGCATGATGTCTCCTGCCAAAAGCTGTGATCCCGCGCCGTGCTACGTCGACCAGGCATAGGCTTAGACGGCCTCGTTGGACTCGTCCTCGAATGCAGCAAAAAGCGGTTCATCTTCAACGATTTCGGCTTCGGCGATAGCTGCGTAGTCGATCAGGCCTTCAGCGATTTCGCGCAGGGCGACGACGGTAGGCTTGTCGTTTTCCCATGCTACTTTCGGCTCTTTGCCGCCGGTGGCCAGTTGACGGGCACGCTTGGTAGAGAGCATGACCAGCTCAAAGCGGTTATCCACGTGTTCTAGGCAGTCTTCAACGGTTACGCGGGCCATGGTCTTCCTCGTAGCAAATGCAATATGCGCGCTGCCCGGATGGGCGAGCGGACTCAACAGTTTAAAAAATCACCAGCGATTAGGGAAGCGCTGATTTTTTGACCAAGCCCTTCAACGCGCTGCAAGTGCCAATGTAAAGCCCTTGCAGCGGTTTTGGGAAGAGCTGATTAACCGAGCAATTCGGCCAGCAATTTACCGAAACGCACCTGCTGGCGTTTCTGCTGCAGCTGATTGGCGCGAAAAATCGCCTTCAGGTCGTCCAGCGCGTGGGCGAAATCGTCGTTGATGATCAGGTAGTCGTAGTCGACGTAATGGCTCATCTCGCTGACGGCTTCACGCATCCGGCCGTCGATGATCTCGTCGCTGTCCTGGCCGCGGTTGGTCAGGCGCTGGTGCAGGGCCTGGAGCGACGGCGGCAGAATGAAAATCGAGCGTGCCTGGGGCATCAGCTTGCGCACCTGCTCGGCGCCTTGCCAGTCGATTTCAAGGATCAGGTCGTGACCTTCGTCCAGGGTCTGCTGCAGGCGGCTTTGCGAGGTGCCGTAGAAGTTGCCGAAGACTTCGGCGCGCTCGAGGAAGTCGCCGTGCTCGCCCATCTTCACGAACTCTTCGCGGGTCACGAAGTGATAGTTCACGCCGTCCACTTCACCCGGGCGCATGGCGCGGGTGGTGTGGGAGATCGATACGCGAATCTCCGGATTGGCGTCGGTCAGGGCCTTGACCAGGCTGCTCTTGCCCGCGCCCGAGGGGGCGGAAATGATGTACAGGGTGCCGGTGCTGTGGGTCATGTCGGGGTAGCCTTACTCAATGTTCTGCACTTGTTCGCGCATCTGCTCGATCAACACCTTGAGGTTGACCGCAGCCTGGGTGCTGCGCGGGTCGAAGGCTTTGGAGCCCAGTGTGTTGGCTTCGCGGTTGAGCTCCTGCATCAGGAAGTCCAGGCGCCGGCCGGCAGCGCCGCCGGATTTGAGCACCCGGCGAACTTCGATGATGTGAGTGCTCAGGCGATCCAGTTCTTCGGCGACGTCGCTTTTTTGCGCGAGCATGACCATTTCCTGCTCCAGGCGCTGCGGGTCCATCTCGGCCTTCATGTCGGCGAAGCGGTCGAGCACTTTCTGGCGCTGGGTGGCGAGCATTTGCGGGACCAGTTCGCGCAAGGTCACCACGTCTTCTTCGATGGAGCTCAGGCGCTCGCTGATCAGCCGCGCCAGCTCCGCGCCTTCGCGCTCGCGGCCGGCCTTCAGTTCCTTGAGGCCCTGATTGAACAGTGCCAGCGCTTCGGCGTTCAAGGCTTGCGGGTCGGTGGCGTCGCCTACCAGTACGCCGGGCCAGGCCAGGACTTCCAGCGGGTTCAGCGCTGCCGGGTTGTTGATCAGGCTGGCGACGGTCTCGGCGGCGGCGATAAGTTGCGCGGCGCGCTCCTGATCGACTTGCAGTGCCTTGCCGGTGTTTTCTTCGGTGAAGCGCAGGGTGCATTCGAGCTTGCCCCGCGATACGCCCTGGCGCAGGGCTTCACGAATAGCGCCCTCGAGGTCGCGAAAGGACTCCGGCAGGCGCAGGTGGGGTTCCAGGTAGCGGCTGTTGACCGACCGCAGTTCCCAGCTCAGGGTGCCCTGGACGCCGGCTTTTTCGACGCGGGCGAAGGCGGTCATGCTGTGCACCATGGCGGTACCTCGCAATGCAGATCGGCACAGAACCGAGGTTCCTGGAATCCGATATCAATGAATTAAAGCCGACTGGCAGCAAAGGCGCAGGATTGTAGCGCAGTGGTGCGGATGCGCCCAAACACAGGGTGTGACAAAGAGCGGCAGGCCTTTGCCGACGCGCGGTACAGAGCGATCGGTCGTCGGCGGATTTTTTTAGAAGTGCCCAGTGGCGGCCGTCGGCTCTATAATGCTCCGCAGTTTTCCGTCCCCAGTACAGGTATTCCCTATGATACGTCCAAGTGGTCGCGCTGCCGATCAGCTCCGCTCGATCCGCATCACCCGCAACTACACCAAACACGCCGAGGGTTCTGTGCTGGTCGAGTTCGGTGATACCAAGGTCATCTGCACCGTCAGCGTTGAACCGGGCGTACCGCGTTTCCTCAAAGGCCAGGGCCAGGGTTGGTTGACCGCCGAGTACGGCATGCTGCCGCGTGCTACCGGCGAGCGTAACCAGCGTGAAGCCAGCCGTGGCAAGCAGGGCGGCCGCACCCTGGAAATCCAGCGCCTGATCGGTCGTTCCCTGCGGGCCGCACTGGACATGTCCAAACTGGGCGACGTCACCCTGTACGTTGACTGCGATGTGATCCAGGCCGATGGCGGCACCCGCACTGCATCGATCACCGGCTCCATGGTGGCGCTGATCGATGCCTTGAAAGTCATCAAGAAGCGTGGCGGCCTGAAGGGCGGCGACCCGGTAAAACAGATGATCGCCGCTGTTTCCGTGGGCATGTACAAGGGCGAGCCGGTGCTCGACCTCGACTACCTGGAAGACTCGGCCGCCGAGACTGACCTGAACGTGGTGATGACCAGCGCTGGCGGTTTCATCGAAGTCCAGGGCACTGCCGAAGGCGCGCCGTTCCAGCCTGAAGAGCTGAACGCCATGCTGGAACTGGCCAAGAAAGGCATGAACGAGATTTTCGAACTGCAAAAGGCCGCACTGGCCGACTGACCGGACCGCTCCAGGCAAGGAGGACACCATGAGTGACGAGCAACTACCGCTGCCCACGCCGAGCCAAGAGGTGCGTCAGTGGGCGATGTTCTGTCACTTGTCCGCCTTGCTGGGGATCTGGATTCCGTTCGGCACGATCATCGGCCCGCTGATTCTGTGGCAGATGAAGCGCGAGATGGACCCGTTCATCGATGCCCAGGGCAAGGAAGCGTTGAATTTTCAGATCACCGTCGCGATCGCCTCGGCTATCTGCTTCCTGCTGATGGTGGTGATTATCGGGTTCTTCCTGTTTGGCCTGATCGCCATAGGCGCGTTGGTATTGACCATCATCGCCGGGGTGAAAGCCAATGAAGGATTCCCTTACCGGTATCCGTTCACCTGGCGGTTGATCAAGTAAGCCAGGGCGCTGATGCTGTTTATGTGCCGTTCAATACAAATGCCCCGACATGTCGGGGCATTTGTTTTTTTGCAATCAGATTAATCTCTAATGTTGTGTATTTATTCGCTCGCCATTCAAATGAAGTTCATTCGGGCAAATAATTTTTCCTACACGTTTAGTCACAAACTGTAAGGCTCAGTACGGCTTGTAGGCTTGGCAATGAGACTTGGTGGTTGATAAGGTTATCCCAAGTAATATTTTCAAGAAATATTTCGAGATATTCGGACCATTGACGGCCTCTGAATCTAATATTAATAAGTGTTGAGATCAATCAATCTATTCAAGAGGCGTGTCCAGGTAAAAAGTTCGCCCATGAATATATAAACAAGAATATACAATATGCTTCAGCTTGATTTTTACGGAACCCTTGTCGCCGCCTCTTTAGTGCTTTTGCTGGGGCGTGCGCTTGTCACACGTGTCGGTTTTTTACGTACTTATAATATCCCTGAACCTGTAGCAGGCGGCCTGGTAGTTGCCTTGGGTCTTCTTGCGTTGAGAGCCGTCGATATTGAAGTTCGCTTTGACACCTCGTTGCAAATGCCCTTGATGTTGGCGTTTTTTGCCACCATCGGCTTGAGTGCAGACTTCGCCAGCCTGAAGAAGGGTGGGCGCGTCGTGGGGATCTTTCTGCTGGCGGTGGTCGGGCTTCTGGTAATCCAGAATGCCATGGGTATCGGGCTCGCAACGGCGTTGGGGCTCGATCCTTTGATGGGCTTGCTGACCGGCTCGATTACGTTGGCAGGTGGTCACGGTACAGGTGCTGCATGGGGGGCGACTTTCAGCGAGAAGTTCGGTCTGGCGTCTGCCTCTGAACTGGCCATGGCCTCCGCGACGTTTGGCCTGGTGCTGGGCGGTTTGATTGGTGGTCCTGTTGCCCGCCTGCTCATCAGCCGTGTCCAGACCCCCGGCTGCGAGCAAGAAAAGCCACGGTTACCCAGGGGCTTTGAACAGCCGAACAAAGAGCGCTCGATCACATCATTTTCGCTTGTCGAGACACTGGCTCTGATCGCTGTCAGCCTGCTGGCGGGCTCACTCCTGAATGGTTGGCTGCAAGGCACCGCATTCGAGTTGCCGACATTCGTTTGCGTGTTGTTCGTGGGCGTGGTTTTACGAAACGGACTTTCGGTGCTGGGCGTGTATCAGGTATTCGAGCGTGAAGTCTCCGTGCTGGGGAATGTCAGCTTGTCGCTGTTTCTGGCGATCGCCCTGATGTCACTCAAACTCTGGGATCTGGCTGCGCTGGCGTTGCCGGTATTCATTATTCTGGCTGCGCAAACGTTGGTCATGGCCCTGTTTGCGATTTTTGTGACGTTCAGGATGATGGGCAGTAACTACGATGCGGCTGTACTGGCGGCAGGACATTGCGGTTTTGGGCTAGGTGCCACGCCAACGGCCATCGCTAACATGCAAGCGGTGACACAGCGCTACGGGCCTTCGCAGATAGCATTTTTGGTTGTGCCAATGGTGGGTGCTTTCTTTATCGACATTGTTAATGTCATTGTGATCAAGTTGTACCTTGCACTGCCGTTTTTCGCCGTAACTTGAAGTTCAATTCATTGGGAACTTTTGGATAGAGCGCAAAAAATGCCCGTATCTTTCGATACGGGCATTTTTTCGATCGCCTATCAGACTGCTCAGTGAACAATCACTTAGATCGTCAGCGTCCAGTCGTAGTCCACGATCAGCGGCGCGTGTTGCGAGAACCGCGGCTGGCGTGGCAGGCGTGCACTGCGTACGAAACGGCGCAGGCCCGGGGTCAGCAGTTGATAGTCGAAGCGCCAACCGAGGTTGAGCATCTCCGCCTGTTCGTTGTCCGGCCACCAGCTGTACTGGTCGCCTTCACGGCTGACTTCCCGCAGGGCGTCGACATAGCCCATGTTGCCGACAATCTCGTCCATCCAGGCACGTTCAGGTGCCAGGAAGCCCGGAGATTGCTGGCTGTCGCGCCAGTTCTTGATATCCAGCTTCTGTTGCGCCACGTACAGCGAGCCACAATAAATGTACTCGCGGCGTTTGCGTCGCTGTTTATCCAGATAACGGGCGAAGTCGTCCATTAGCTTGAACTTCTGGTTCAAGTCTTCATCGCCGTTCTGCCCCGAAGGGAGCAGCAAGGTCGCGATGCTGACCTTGTCGAAATCGGCTTGCAGGTAGCGCCCGTAGCGGTCGGCCGTCTCGAAACCGAGACCGCTGATGACAGCCTTCGGTTGCAGCCGCGAATACAAAGCCACACCACCTTGGGCGGGGACTTCGGCATCGCAGGCATAAAGGAAGTATCCATCCAGTTGGAAGGCTGGATCGTCCAGTTCAAAGGCGGAGGCGCGGGTGTCCTGCAGGCAGATGACGTCGGCATTCTGTGCTTGCAGCCAACTGAGCAAACCACGCTCGACTGCAGCCTGAATACCATTGACGTTCACACTGATGATCCGCATAAATGGCCCCAAAAATCGCGTGCGTGTATGATACACGGCGTCAAGCTAATTAGCTAAATCCGTGGTATTTGGGGTTTTTTCATGCAAGCGTATCAGCGCGATTTCATCCGTTTTGCCATCGATCGCGGCGTTTTGCGCTTCGGTGAGTTCACCCTGAAGTCCGGGCGCACCAGTCCTTACTTCTTCAACGCCGGCCTGTTCAACTCGGGTTCGGCCCTGGCGCAGCTGGGCCGTTTCTACGCCGCCGCCATTGCCGAGAGCGGCATTCCCTTCGACGTGCTGTTTGGCCCGGCCTACAAAGGCATCCCGCTGGCGGCGACCACCGCCGTGGCCCTGGCCGAGCATCACGACCGTGACCTGCCATGGTGCTTCAACCGCAAGGAAGCCAAGGCCCACGGCGAAGGCGGCAGCCTGGTTGGCGCACCGCTGACCGGTGACGTGCTGATCATCGACGACGTGATCACTGCCGGCACCGCCATTCGTGAAGTGATGCAGATCATCGCTTCCCAGGACGGCGCCAAGGCAGCCGGCGTGCTGATCGCCCTGAACCGTCAGGAGCGCGGCAACGGCGAGTTGTCGGCGATCCAGGAGGTCGAGCGTGACTTCGGCATCCCGGTGATCAGCATCGTTTCGCTGAACCAGGTTCTGGAGTTCCTGGCGGACGATCCGCAGCTCAAGCAGCATTTGCCAGCCGTGGAAGCTTACCGCGCGCAGTTCGGCGTTTAACGCACACCGCCTTCTGTAGGAGCGAGCCTGCTCGCGAAAAGCGTCAACGAAAACGCGGGGCGCCTGATGTCCCGCGGTGTTCTGGCGTCCATCGCGAGCAAGCTCGCTCCTACAGGGATCTCTGGCAAAAAAAAGACCCCGCTCAGCCAGGCCGAGCGGGGTCTTTTTATTTGCGCTATCGCTTAGGGACGCTTGCGATTGCTGATCAGGGTGCCCACACCGGTATCGGTGAAGATTTCCAGCAGGATCGCGTTCGGCACGCGACCGTCGATGATCAGCGAGCTGCCTACACCGCCCTGGACCGCTTCCAGCGCGCAACGGATCTTCGGCAGCATGCCGCCGTAGATAGTGCCGTCGGCGATCAGTTCGTCGACCTGGGCAGTGCTCAGGCCGGTCAGGACCTTGCCCGACTTGTCCATCAGGCCGGCGATGTTGGTCAGCAGCATCAGCTTCTCGGCTTTCAACGCTTCGGCGACTTTACCGGCCACCAGGTCAGCATTGATGTTGTACGACTCGCCATTGGCGCCGACGCCGATGGGCGCGATCACCGGAATGAAGTCGCCCTTGACCAGCAGGTTCAGCAGGTCGGTGTTGATCCCGACCACTTCGCCCACATGGCCGATGTCGATGATTTCAGGAGTGGTCATCTCCGGGGTCTGGCGGGTGACGGTGAGCTTCTTCGCACGAATCAGCTCGGCGTCCTTGCCGGTCAGGCCGATGGCGCTGCCGCCATGACGGTTGATCAGGTTGACGATGTCCTTGTTGACCTGGCCGCCAAGGACCATTTCCACCACGTCCATGGTCGCGGCGTCGGTGACGCGCATGCCGTCGACAAAGTGGCTCTCGATCGACAGGCGCTTGAGCAGGTCACCGATTTGCGGGCCGCCGCCGTGAACCACCACCGGGTTGATGCCGACGGCCTTCATCAGCACGATGTCGCGGGCGAAGCCGGTTTTCAGCTCCTCGCTTTCCATCGCGTTGCCGCCGTATTTGATCACCAGTGTCTTGCCGACATAACGGCGGATGTAAGGCAACGCTTCGGACAGGACCTTGGCGGTGTTGGCGGCGGCTTCGCGTTCGAGGGTCATTCAGGGCTCCGGGTGAATCAGAACGGTAGTTGGAGATCAGGTGCAACGCGCTTGAGCTGGATGCGGAACACATCCTTGATGCGTTGCAGTTCAGCCTCGTCATCGGCCTCGAAACGCAGCACCAGCACCGGTGTGGTGTTGGATGCGCGTACCAGGCCCCAGCCTTTGGCGTAGTCGACTCGCACGCCGTCAATGGTGGTCAGGTTGGCGCCTGCGCCCCACTGTGCGTCGTGCAATGCATCAATGATGCTGAATTTGCTCTCTTCGGTCACATGGATATTGATTTCCGGCGTAGAAATATCGTTCGGGAAGGTCGCGAACAGCTCTTCCGCCGAGGATTTTTCCTTGCTGAGGATCTCCAGCAACCGCGCGGCGCTGTAAATGCCGTCGTCGAAACCGAACCAGCGCTCCTTGAAGAAGATGTGCCCGCTCATTTCGCCGGCCAACAGGGCGCCGGATTGTTTCATTTTCTTTTTGATCAACGAGTGACCGGTCTTCCACATCAGCGAGCGGCCGCCGTATTCCTTGATCAGCGGGATCAGGCGGCGGGTGCATTTGACGTCGAAGATAATCTCGGCGCCAGGGTTGCGCGCCACGACGTCGCGGGCGAACAGCATCAGCAGGCGGTCCGGGTAGACGATGCTGCCGGTGTTGGTCACCACGCCGACGCGGTCGCCGTCGCCGTCGAAGGCCAGGCCGATGTCTGCCTTGGTTTCCTTGACCTTGTTGATCAGGTCCACGAGGTTTTCAGGCTTGCCCGGGTCCGGGTGGTGGTTCGGGAAGTTGCCATCCACTTCGCAGAACAGCGGGATGACTTCGCAGTTCAGCGCCTCGATCAGTTGCGGGGCGATCACGCCGGCCGCGCCGTTGCCGCAGTCAACGACCACTTTCAGGCGACGGGCCAACTTGATGTCCTGGACGATTTCGGTGGTGTAGCGGTCGAGGATCTCGACCTGGGTGATGCTGCCCTGGCCGCTGCTCAGGTTGTTGGTCTTGAGGCGCTCGTGCAGGGCCTGGATCTGTTCGTTGGCCAGGGTGTCGCCGGCAATGACGATCTTGAAGCCGTTGTAGTTCGACGGGTTGTGGCTGCCGGTGAGCATCACGCCGGATTTGCCGGCGAGTACGTTGGCGGCGTAGTAGAGCGCCGGAGTCGGGACCAGGCCGACATCGCTGACGTGGCAGCCGCTGTCGGCGATGCCTTTGATCAGTTGGGCGACCAGCTCCGGGCCGGACAAGCGGCCATCGCGGCCGACCGACACGTTCGGTTCGCCCTGGGCCAGGCTTTGCGAACCGACGGCGCGGCCGATCCAGTAAGCAGTCTCGGCGTTCAGGAATTCCGGAACCGTGCCGCGAATGTCATAGGCGCGGAAGATGCTGTCAGGGAACTTGGGTGCGATTTTGGCCGGGGTGTTCATCTGTGGAAATGCTCCATCTCGAAAGTGGCTGGACAGGACGCCGAGTCATTCGGCGGCAGGTTCAAACTGAAGGGTATGACGGCGTTTTCCACAGAGAGTTCGTGGTGTGAAAGGGCCATGACGCCCCGGATGGCAAGGGTTTGGCCGGGTAATGCCTTGATTTTCGGTGCTAAACCTTGCAGATGACAATTTGAATTTTGTGGCGGGGAAGCTCGATCCCCCGCCACAGAAGAGCGTGACCGGATCAACGGGTACCGGTATGACCGAAACCGCCAGTGCCGCGCTCGGTTTCAACAAACTCTTCAACCATCTCGAAGTGAGCCTGCACCACCGGCACCAGCACCAGTTGCGCCAGGCGCTCGCCGACCGGCATGGTGAATTCGGTCTGGCCACGGTTCCAGCACGAAACCATCAGCGGGCCCTGGTAATCCGAGTCGATCAGACCGACCAGGTTACCCAGCACGATGCCGTGCTTATGGCCCATCCCCGAGCGCGGCAGAATCAGCGCCGCCAGGTTCGGATCACCGATGTAGACCGACAGGCCGGTAGGGATCAGCACGGTTTCACCCGGCTTGATCACGGTGTCCTGCTCCAGCATGGCGCGCAGGTCGAGGCCGGCGGAGCCCGGTGTGGCGTATTGCGGCAGCGGGAATTCGGTACCGATGCGGGGGTCGAGGATCTTGGCTTGCAAAGCGTGCATGTAAATTAAACCTGGTTCAGACGTTCGGCGATAAAAGTGATCAGCTGGCGAGCAATCTTGCTCTTGCTGGTCTGGGCGAAGAGTGTGGCGTGAAGCTCACGGTCGATGACGCTGCAGGCGTTTTCTTCGCTGTTGAAGCCAATGCTCGGGTTGGCGACGTCGTTGGCGACGATCAAATCGAGGTTCTTGTCTTTCAACTTGCGCGCAGCGTAATCGAGCAGGTGCTCGGTCTCGGCGGCGAAGCCGACACTGAACGGGCGGTCGGGGCGGGTGGCGATGGTGGCCAGAATGTCCGGGTTACGCACCATCTGCAGCAGCAAGCCGTCGCCGTTCGTAGGATCTTTCTTGAGTTTTTGTGGGGCGACGACTTCCGGGCGGTAATCCGCGACTGCAGCCGAGGCGATGAACAGGTCGCAAGGAATCGCCGCTTCGCAGGCAGCCAGCATATCGCGGGCGCTGACCACGTCGATGCGGGTGACGCGATCCGGGGTCGGCAGGTGCACCGGGCCGGTGATCAAGGTCACGCGGGCACCGGCTTCTACCGCGGCTTCGGCCAGGGCAAAGCCCATTTTTCCGGAGCTGTGGTTGGTGATGTAACGCACCGGGTCGATGTTTTCCTGAGTCGGACCGGCAGTGATCAGCACGTGTTTACCGGTCAGTGCCTGACGCTGGAAGCAGTCGGCGGCGCACTGGGCCAGTTCAAGGGCTTCGAGCATGCGCCCCAGGCCGACGTCGCCACAGGCCTGGCTGCCGGAGGCCGGGCCGAAGACCTTGATGTCGCGGCTTTCGAGGGTTTGCAGGTTGGCCTGGGTCGCCGGATCGCGCCACATCGCCTGGTTCATGGCTGGTGCAACGGCGACCACTGCGTCGGTGGCCAGCACCAGCGTGGTCAGCAGGTCATCGGCAATGCCTTGGGCCAGACGGGCGATCAGGTCCGCCGTGGCGGGGGCGATCAGCACCAGGTCGGCCCATTTGGCCAGTTCGATATGCCCCATGGCCGCCTCGGCCGCCGGGTCCAGCAGGTCCAGGTGGACCGGGTGCCCGGACAGGGCCTGCATGGTCAGCGGGGTGATGAACTCTGCACCGCCTCGGGTCATGACCACGCGCACTTCGGCGCCCTGATCGATCAGGCGGCGAACCAGGTCGGCGCTCTTGTAGGCAGCGATACCGCCGCCGACGCCCAGAACAATGCGTTTCCGATACAGCCGCTGCATAGGCCTGCCTTTCAATTCGTTGGTGACATACGTGGCGAAACCCCCTCCCCAGGGTGAATTCGCCCGCAAAAAAGATGGGCTACGATATCACAGCGACCGCTACGGAACAGCGGTGCCCACAGACAGGGAGGTGCTATGAGTATTCGCAATTGGCCGGCGACGGAACGGCCGCGGGAGAGGTTGCTTGAGCAGGGCTCGGGTAGCCTTTCGGATGCCGAACTGCTGGCGATATTTTTACGGACAGGCGTGGTGGGTAAAAGCGCAGTGGATCTGGCGCGACACCTGTTGCATCAGTTTGGCAGCCTGCGTTCTCTGCTTGAGGCCGATCAGGAAACGTTCAGCAAGCAATTGGGGCTTGGGCCGGCGAAATTCGCCCAACTGCAGGCTGCTCAAGAAATGAGCCGGCGGCATCTGGCCGAGCGTGCGCGCCAAAAGTCGGCGCTGGAGAATCCACAGGCGGTTCGCGAGTACCTCAAGTCGATGCTGCGCCACGAGCCGCATGAGGTGTTTGGTTGCCTGTTTCTCGATTCCAGGCACCAGGTACTGGGGTTTGAGACGCTGTTTCGCGGCTCCATCGACAACACCAGCGTGCATCCGCGAGAGGTGGTCAAGCGCGCCTTGGCCAACAATGCAGCGGCATTGATCCTCTGCCACAACCACCCATCGGGTAACTCCGACCCCAGCCAGGCCGACCGAGTGCTCACCAAGCGCCTGCAAAAGGCGCTGGAGCTGATTGACGTGCGGGTGCTGGATCACTTCATCATCGGTGATGGCGATCCGCTGTCGATGGCTGAGTACGGCTGGATGTGAATGATTCACTGTAGGAGCGAGCTCTGCTCGCGATGGTGGCCGGGGCGCCGCTTTCATTCAGGCAGCCCTCGTCATCGTTGACGTCCATCGCGAGCAGAGCTCGCTCCTACAG
This sequence comes from Pseudomonas sp. 18173, assembly GCF_050432945.1. NCBI lineage: Bacteria > Pseudomonadati > Pseudomonadota > Gammaproteobacteria > Pseudomonadales > Pseudomonadaceae > Pseudomonas > Pseudomonas sp. 18173. Next base: position 119,738 of record NZ_JBKFTN010000018.1, on the reverse strand, counting down.
GGTTCCAGCCGTTTACTTCAGGTTCACCCTGGAGTAATCCTGCCGACCGAACGGGCTGACCGAGTACCCCTCGACATCCTTGCGGGTCAGCGCAAAGGCCGTCGGGTGGGCCAGGGGTAGCCACAGGGCCTGCTGCTGGATCTGCGCCTGGGCCTGCTCGTAGAGCTTGCTGCGCACACCTTGCTCGCCGGTGGTCTTGCCGGCGCTGATCAGCTTGTCCAGGTCCTGGTTGCAGTAGCGGGCGAAGTTGGTGCCGGACTTGACCGCGGCGCAGGAAAACTGCGGCGTGAGGAAATTGTCCGGGTCGCCGTTATCGCCAGCCCAGCCCATGAACAGCAGGTCATGTTCGCCGGCCTTGGCGCGGCGGATCAGTTCGCCCCATTCGATCACGCGGATTTCGGCCTGAATGCCGATTTCCGCGAGGTCAGACTGCAGCAGTTGAGCGCCGAGGCTTGGGTTGGGGTTGAGCAGGCTACCGGAAGGGCGGGTCCAGATGGTGGTCTGGAAGCCGTCCTTGAGCCCGGCCTTGGCCATCAGTGCCTTGGCTTTTTCGACATCGCGGGGATACCCCGGCAGGCTTTTCGCGTAGCTCCAGGTGTTTGGCGGGTAGGGGCCGTTGGCGGCTTCGGCAGTGCCTTCGAACACGGCCTTGAGATAGTTGGCCTTGTCGAATGCCAGGTTGATCGCCTGGCGCACCTCGGGTTTGTCCAGCGGTGGATGCTGGCTGTTGATGCCGACGAATGCGGTCATGAACGCGTCGGTCTTTTCTACTTTCAGGGTCGGCTCTTTCAGCGCGGCCTGTACGTCCAGCGGCTTGGGCGACAGGGCAATCTGGCATTCGTTGTTACGCAGTTTTTGCAGGCGCACGTTGGCGTCCGGGGTAATGGCGAAGATCAGCGGGTCCACCGAGGGTTTGCCACCGAAGTAGTCAGGGTTGGCTTTGTAGCGAACCGAGGCGTCCTTCTGGAAGCGGGTGAACACGAACGGCCCCGTGCCGATTGGCTGGCTGTTGAGCTTCTCGGGCGTGCCGGCCTTCATCAGTTTGTCGGCGTATTCGGCCGAATAGATCGAGGCGAAACCCATGCTCAGGGTCGCCAGGAAGGTCGAGTCGGCGTGATCGAGGGTGAAGCGCACGGTCTGCGGATCAAGGGCGTCGATCTTCTTGATCAGTGCAGGCAACTGCATCGATTGCGCATGCGGGAAGCCACTCTGGGCGACCTTGTGCCAAGCATTGGCCGGGTCGAGCATGCGGTCGAAGCTGAAAATCACGTCCTCGGCGTTCAGGTCGCGTGTCGGGGTGAAGTACTCCGTTCGATGAAATTTCACCTGCGGGTGCAACTTGAACAGGTAGGTCAGGCCGTCGGGGCTCACTTCCCAGCTGTCGGCGAGGCTGGCGACTACCTTGCCGCTGGCCGTGTCGAAATCCACCAGGCGATTCATCAATACATCGGCCGAGGCATTGGTGGTGGTCAACGAGTTGTACTGCACCACGTCGAACCCTTCGGGGCTGGCCTCGGTACACACGCTCAGGGCGGCGGCAAAGGCCTGTGGGCTCAGCAGAAGCGGGGCGAGCAACAGCGGTAGGGCAGCGAGGCGCATGGTCGGCTTCCTTTACAGATCGAAGGCCCATCTGCAAGTGCAGTCTGGAAAAGGCTTACCCTAGTGGGCTCTTTTGCAAATGACTATCCCCTTTTTCATTTTGAGGTGACTATAGGCGCCTGATATTGCTGTGCCCGCTTGAAAAACCCGCGATTGAGGTGTCTGACAGATTTTCTGCGACGAGCGGTCGCAAGCGCCGACAGCCTTTATCCAAAGCGCTTGAGGCAGGAAAAAACGGGTTTTTATCAGTTCAAGGCACAGCGAATGTTGTTGCTCTCCAGTCTTTCTGGTATAAAGCAGCGCTCTTTTCTAGGGGCCCGGTTCCTTCACTGTAGGTGTAGCCGGTAAGACCTCTAAAGAATCGCGGCGCCTGGCGCCACAATGACTAGAGATTAAGCGGCCAACCCATGCCGGGTTGGGCATGTGGTTTTAGAGGGCTGAGGCATGTCTAGAGTATGTCAAGTTACCGGTAAGGGTCCGGTGACTGGGAATAACATTTCCCACGCAAACAACAAAACCCGTCGTCGTTTCCTGCCGAACCTGCAGCATCACCGCTTCTGGGTTGAAGAAGAGAAACGTTTTGTGCGTCTGCGCGTATCTGCCAAAGGCATGCGCATCATCGACAAGCGTGGCATCAGTGTCGTGCTGGCCGAACTTCGTCGCGATGGCAAGGTTTAAGGGAGCTAATCATGCGTGAATTGATTCGTTTGATTTCGAGCGCCGGTACTGGTCACTTCTACACTACCGACAAGAACAAGCGTACTACTCCGGACAAAATCGAGATCAAGAAATATGATCCGGTTGTTCGCAAGCACGTGATCTACAAGGAAGGCAAAATCAAGTAATTGATTTTTCCCTCTTACGAAAAAGGCCCGTATCGCGAGATACGGGCCTTTTTTGTTGCCTGCGGGTTATGCAGTGCCTGTCAGGACCCCTTCGCGAGCAGGCAACACGAATTGTCAGGCCTTCTGTTCAAACGCCACATAGATCTTGCGGCATGGCTCCAGCACTTCCCAGGTGCCGCGAAAGCGTGCAGGGATCACGAAGCGGTCACCCACACGCAGCGTCTTGGCGTTGCCGTCGAGGTCACGTATCACGGAAACACCCTGCACGATTTCGCAGTATTCGTGTTCGGTGAAGTTCACCGTCCACTGGCCGACAGCCCCTTCCCACACGCCGGCGTTCAATTGGCCGCAAGGGCTGTTGTAGTGGTTGTACACCGCTTGCTCGGGATCACCCTTGAGTACTTTGGTCGGGTCCGGGCGATAGCGCTCGGCGGCGGTGGTGGCCTGGCTGAAGTCGACGATCTTCTGGATGCTCATTGTTGTATTCCCCCGTCATTGCGGTGCGAGTGGTTGATAAGGGCAAAGTCTATGTTTATTAAAATGAACATCGCAAGGCCGTTTGCCGGCGTTATGTCAAATATATTGAAACTTCACCTGCCGCTGGTTTAGGGTGGTGGTTGCCTTGGGCCGACAAGCAGGCTGGCCGGGCAGAATTCCTGACAGCGCCCGCGAAGAACGCGGGTGTCGTATCAATAAGAGGAGGACACTCGCATGACCACCCTGACCCGTGCCGACTGGGAACAACGTGCCCGCGACCTGAAAATCGAAGGCCGCGCCTACATCAATGGCGAATACACCGACGCCGTTTCCGGCGAGACCTTCGAGTGCATCAGTCCGGTCGATGGCCGTCTGCTGGGCAAGATTGCCAGCTGTGACGCCGCCGATGCCCAGCGCGCCGTGGAAAACGCCCGCACCACGTTCAATTCCGGTATCTGGTCGCGCCTGGCACCGACCAAACGCAAATCCACCATGATTCGCTTCGCCGGCCTGCTCAAGCAGCACGCCGAAGAACTGGCCCTGCTTGAAACCCTGGACATGGGCAAGCCGATCAGCGATTCCCTGTACATCGACGTTCCTGGCGCGGCGCAAGCCCTGAGCTGGAGCGGCGAGGCCATCGACAAGATCTACGACGAAGTCGCGGCCACCCCGCACGATCAGCTGGGCCTGGTGACCCGTGAGCCAGTGGGTGTCGTGGGCGCCATCGTGCCGTGGAACTTCCCGCTGATGATGGCCTGCTGGAAACTGGGCCCGGCGCTGTCCACCGGTAACTCGGTGATCCTCAAGCCGTCCGAGAAATCCCCGCTGACCGCCATCCGTATCGCCGAGCTGGCTGTTCAAGCCGGCATCCCGAAAGGCGTGCTGAACGTATTGCCGGGTTACGGTCACACCGTCGGCAAGGCCCTGGCCCTGCACAACGACGTCGATACCCTGGTATTCACCGGCTCGACCAAGATCGCCAAGCAACTGTTGATCTACTCCGGCGAGTCGAACATGAAGCGCGTCTGGCTCGAAGCCGGCGGCAAGAGCCCGAACATCGTGTTCGCCGATGCGCCGAACCTGCAGGATGCTGCCGAAGCCGCTGCTGGTGCCATCGCCTTCAACCAGGGCGAAGTCTGCACTGCCGGTTCGCGCCTGCTGGTGGAGCGTTCGATCAAGGATAAATTCCTGCCACTGGTGATCGAGGCGCTGAAAACCTGGAAGCCGGGCAACCCGCTCGACCCGGCGACCAATGTTGGCGCGCTGGTCGATACCCAGCAGATGAACACCGTACTGTCCTACATCGAGTCCGGTCATGCCGACGGCGCCAGGTTGGTGGCCGGTGGCAAGCGTACGCTCCAGGAAACCGGCGGCACTTACGTTGAACCGACGATTTTCGACGGTGTGAGCAACGCGATGAAAATCGCCCAGGAAGAAATCTTCGGCCCGGTACTGTCGGTCATCGAATTCGACAGCGCCGAAGAAGCCATCGCGATCGCCAACGACACGCCGTACGGCCTGGCCGCCGCGGTCTGGACTGGCGACATTTCCAAGGCGCACCTCACCGCCCGCGCACTGCGTGCCGGTAGCGTGTGGGTCAACCAGTACGACGGCGGCGACATGACCGCGCCGTTCGGTGGCTTCAAGCAGTCCGGCAACGGTCGCGACAAGTCCCTGCACGCGTTCGACAAGTACACCGAGCTGAAGGCGACCTGGATCAAGTTGTAAGCCGTTAAGGGAGGCCTGTTGTAGAGCAGGCCTCCCGAACGACACAGATCCCTTGTGGGAGCGGGCTTTTGTGGTGAGGGGGCTTGCCCCCGTTCGGCTGCGAAGCAGGCGCAAGACCATGGCATGCGGTGTACTTGATACACCGCAGACGCAGGTTTTGGGGCCGCTCCGCGACCCAACGGGGGCAAGCCCCCTCGCCACAAAGGCTCGCTCCCACAATGTTTTGTGTTGTAGATAAAAATATCCACAGGAGCGTGGAACATGCGTTGGGCGACTTATTTCGCCGTTTTGGCATCTGTCCTGAGTGTCGGCCTGGCCCTGGGTGTCAGCATGCCGCTGGTGTCGTTTCGCCTGGAGAGCTGGGGCTACGGCTCGTTTGCCATTGGCGTGATGGCGGCGATGCCGGCCATCGGCGTCCTGTTGGGGGCGAAAATATCCAGTCATCTGGCGGCGCGGTTCGGCACGGCCAATCTGATGCGCCTGTGCCTGTGGGGCGGGGCGGTTTCGATCGGTTTGCTCGCACTGTTGCCGAGCTATCCGGTCTGGTTGGTGCTGCGGCTGATGATCGGGGTGATCCTGACCCTTGTATTCATCATCGGTGAAAGCTGGATCAATCAACTGGTGGTCGAGCAATGGCGCGGGCGGCTGGTGGCGTTGTACGGCAGCAGCTACGCACTGAGTCAGCTGGCAGGGCCGGTATTGCTGGGTTTTCTCGGTACCGGACACGATTATGGCTTTTGGGTGGGTGTCGGCTTGTTGATGGCGGCTCCATTCCTGTTGCTGGGGCGCAGTGGTGCACCGAGCAGCGAGGCCAGCAGCGTGACCTTGAGTGATTTGCTCGCTTTCTGTCGTGGCTTGCCGGCGATTGCCTGGGCGGTGTCATTGTTCGCCGCGTTCGAGGCAATGATTCTGACGCTGTTGCCGGTCTATTGCCTGCGCCAGGGCTTCACCACGGAGATCGCTTTGGCGATGGTCAGTACGGTGGTGGTCGGTGATGCGGTGCTGCAATTGCCGATTGGTGCGTTGGCCGATCGCTTGTCGCGACGCGCGTTGTTCACCGGTTGTGCGGTGGTTTTGCTGATCTCGAGCCTGGCGATTCCGATGCTGATCGACACACTGTTGATCTGGCCATTGTGGGTGCTGTTCGGCGCCAGCGCCGGCGGGTTGTTCACCTTGTCGCTGATCCTGATCGGCGAGCGTTATCGCGACGACGCACTGGTACGTGCCAACGCGCATATTGCCCAGCTGTGGGGGGTTGGTTGTCTGATCGGGCCGTTGCTGGCGGGTGCTGGCAGCCAGTGGATCAGTGGCCATGCGCTGCCGTTGCTGATGGCGGTGGGGGCCTTGGGTGTGCTGATCGTGGTGTCGCGGCAAGGGGCGTTTGGTGCGCTTGCCGAGCCGGCCTAGAGCATTTTCTCCAGGCCAACCGTGTTGCTCAGCCACGCATTGAAGTGCCGCCACCAACTCCCTGGCTCCTTGGTCAGGGTGTGCGCTTTTCCGTCGTCTTCGGTGGTCCAGACGATCTGATCGTTTTCCAGCTTCACCTGGTAACTCAGGGCTGGCGCCATGCCCTGCAGCGCCAGTTCGCGGACCCGTGCGGCCAACTCCGGACTGTCCACCAGCACGCCGACTTCGGTGTTCCACAGCACCGAACGCGGATCGAAATTGAACGAGCCGATAAAGGATTTCTGCTGGTCGAAGATCATCGCCTTGCTGTGCAGGCTGGAGTCGGAGCCGCGAAAGGAGCTAGCGGAAAACAGACGCGGTCCGCTTCCGCCGCCGCCTTCCTCGCCAGGTTGGCGGCGCAATTCGTAAAGTTTCACACCATGTTCCAGCAGCGCCCTGCGATAGGGCGCGTAACCACCGTGTACCGCGGGAACGTCCGTGGCTTCCAGTGAGTTGGTGAGCAATCTCACCGAAACGCCGGCGTCGGCGCGCCCGGTCAGGTACACCAGGCCAGGCTGGCCGGGCACAAAGTAGGCCGAGATCATGATCAGCTCTTTGCTGACATGATCGAGTTCAGGGGCGAGATGCGTGGTCAGCAGCAACTGCGGATCGGGTTCGCCCTTGGCCAGTACCTTGCTCGGCGCATCCCACAAAGCCTGGTTCCAGGCCCAGATCAGCTCGCGGCGCCAGATGTCCAGGCGCGGGTGCGTGGCGAAGGTCATCAGGTGTTTGTAAAGCGCGTGGTCCTGTTTGCGCATCTGCGCCAGGGACTCTTCCAGTCGGGCGCGGGTGTTTTCCAGGTCCTGGGCGGTGGGTTTGCTCGACAGGAATTCGTCGATCGGCTTGCTCAGGGCGCTGTTCCAGTACTGGTCGAAACTGTGCCCGAGTTGCTCGGCAACCGGGCCGACGCTGAGCATGTCGATGTCAGTGAAGTTCATCTTGGTCTCGGCATCGTAATACTCGTCCCCCAGGTTTCGCCCGCCGACGATGGCCATGCTGTTGTCCGCCAGCCACAACTTGTTGTGCATGCGTCGATGCTGTTGTGACAGGTTGAACAGTCGGCCCACGTTACGCGTCACGCCGGTGCTGCGGCCAAGATTCAGCGGATTGAATACGCGGATCTGGATTTTCGGGTGCGCGGCGAGGGTGGCAATGACCCGGTCCAGGCCGTCGCTGGCGGTGTCGTCGAGCAGTACCCGGACCCGCACGCCCCGGTCGGCGGCCTTGAGCAGCTCCTCGATCAACATGCGCGTGCTGATGCCGTCGTGCACGATGTAATACTGCAAGTCGAGACTGCTTTGGGCGTTGCGGATCAGTTCGGCGCGGGCGGTAAAGGCCTCGGTACTGTCCGATAGCAGGCGAAAGCCCGATTGTCCCTTGTAAGGGGCGGCCTGCGCCTGGACCGAGCGGCCGAATGCGGAGTCTGAAGCCGGCAGCGCCTGGCTGGGTTCGCGTCGAACGTCGAAGCTGGAGCAACCGCCCAGGAGCGTGGCGAGCAGCAGAATAGCAAGCAGGGGCTGTCTGACTCTCACGTAGGATCGTTCCGTTTGGCTGCGCAGATAGGCATATGGACGCTGATTCCCGAGTAAAAGTCAGTCGCTGAGCTGATCGGTTTCCGCCAGCAGTTTGATTGCTGTCGCGCCGACCTTGCGCACCGCGTCCTCGATCTGCGGTGTTGGCTTGGCAGCGTAGTTCATGCGCAGGCAATTGCGGTACTTGCCCGAGGCGGAAAAAATGCTGCCCACGGCAATCTGTACGCCCTGGTCGTGCAGCGCGCGATTCAGTTTCAGGGTGTCGAAGCCTTCCGGCAGCTCCACCCACAACATGAAGCTGCCTTGCGGACGACTGGCGCGGGTGCCGGCCGGGAAGTAGCGGGTTACCCAATCGATCATCATGTCGCGATTGCGCTGGTATTGCGTGCGCATTCGCCGCAAATGCGGCTCGAAGTGACCACCTTTTAGGAACTCGGCAATGGCGATCTGCGGTTGTGGCGCGGTGGAACCGGTGCTGATGTATTTCATGTGCAGCACCCGTTCCAGATAGCGCCCCGGCGCGACCCAGCCGATGCGCAGGCCTGGCGCCAGAGTCTTGGAAAACGAACTGCACAGCAGGACACGACCGTCCTCGTCGAAGGATTTGATCGTGCGTGGACGCGGATAGGTGTAGGCCAGCTCGCCATACACATCGTCCTCGATAATCGCTACGTCAAACCGCTGCGCAAGCGTCAACAACGCGCGTTTGCGTGACTCGGGCATGATGTAGCCCAGCGGGTTGTTGCAGTTGGGGGTCAACTGTATGACCTTGATCGGCCACTGCTCCAGGGCCAGTTCCAGCGCTTCGAGACTGATGCCGGTCAGCGGGTCGGTGGGGATTTCCAGGGCTTTCATGCCCAGGCCCTTGAGGGTCTGCATGGCGCCATGGAAGCTCGGCGAGTCCACCGCCACAATGTCCCCCGGCTCGCAAATCGCACGAACGCTGGTGGACAGCGCTTCATGGCATCCAGTGGTGACCACCAGATCACTGGCGCCCAATTGGCAGCCGGAATCGAGCATCAGGCGAGCGATCTGTTCGCGCAGTTCGAGGTTGCCGTGGATGTTGTCGTAATACAGGCCGGGCATGTCCTGTCGCCGGCTGATCCGCGCCAGGTCGCGCAGCAGCGGCTTCATGGTCGGGCTGGTGATGTCCGGCATGCCGCGCCCCAATTGCACCACGTCTTTGCGCGGCACAGCGCGAATCAGTTCCAGTACCTGATCCCATTGAGAGATGTCCACCGGGCGCTGGGCCGGGCGACCGACCGCCGGCAAATCCGGCAGCTCGCGACTGGCGGGAACGAAGTACCCGGACTTGGGCCGGGGCGTGGCCAGCCCGCTGTCTTCCAGTACCCGATAGGCCTGCTGCACCGTGCTCAGGCTGACGCCGTGCTCGACACTCAGCGCCCGTACCGAGGGCAACCGGTCACCGGGGCGATAGAAGCCCTGTTCGATACGCGTGCCGAGCAACTCGGCGAGGTTGACGTAAAGGGTCATGGTGCAGCCTCGATTGGGGTGGTTCGGTAAACCGGTACAGATCAGGCAAAAAATCAGGATTCAGTGGCGGAATCGGCAAATCTGTATGGATTTAATACAGCAGCTTTGAATCTGTAATGCTTTTGCGCGCCCACGCATCATGGAACCTCTGGCTACCCAAGTAAACAGGAGCATCCAAGATGAACGGTTTGAGCGATGTGCGGCTGACGTTACACAGTCAGGAACTGGCGACAGGGCAGAACAACGGCACGCGTGAGGCGGGTATGCGTCATGCGCCGTCCGGCCTGAGTCGCTGGGACCGGTTCTGGCGTCGCCTGCACACGCGCAAGGCGTTGCTGTCGCTGACAGCCGACCAGCTCAAGGACATCGGGCTGACGCGGGAGCAGGCGCGGGAGGAGGGGTTGAAGCCTTTCTGGCGGATCTGAATTTTGCGCTGTTCCTTAGGGCCTCATCGCGGGCAAGCCCGCTCCCACAGGAGTTGCTGGTGTTCACAAGAGTTGTGTTCACCACCGAACCTGTGGGAGCGGGCTTGCCCGCGAAGGCGTCAGAGCTGACACCGACAATCCTTCAGACCAACTCTTTAAGCCGATGCCACAACATCCCCAGCGCCAGCAACGGCGAACGCAAATGCTTGCCGCCGGGGAAGGTGATGTGCGGCACCTTGGCAAACAGATCGAAGCCGCCGCTGTGCTGGCCGCCGATGGCTTCGGCCAGCAGCTTGCCGGCCAGGTGCGTGGCATTCACGCCATGACCGGAGTAGGCCTGGGCGTAGTAGACGTTCGGCTGGTCCTTGAGCCGCCCGATCTGCGGCAGGCGATTGGCGCCGATGCCGATCATTCCGCCCCATTGGTAATCGATCTTCACGGCGCCCAATTGCGGGAAGACATCCAGCATTTTCGGACGCATATACGCCGCGATGTCCTTCGGGTCGCGGCCCGAGTAATGGCAGGCGCCGCCAAACAGCAGGCGCCGGTCCGCCGAGAGCCGGTAGTAGTCCAGCGCCACTCGCTGGTCACAGACCGCCATGTTCTGCGGCAACAAGGCGTGGGCCTGTTCTTCGCTCAGTGGTTCGGTGGCGATGATGTAGCTGCCGGCGGGCAGGACTTTGCCGCTGAGTTCCGGGTTGAGGTTGTTGAGGTAGGCGTTGCAGCCCAGTACCAGGGTTTTGGCGCGTACCGACCCCTCGGCGGTATGGACTTTGACTTCGGGGCCATAGTCGATGCGGGTCACGGCCGACTGCTCGTACAGTTGGACCCCCAGTCGTTGTGCCGCTGCAGCTTCGCCCAAGGCCAGGTTCAGTGGATGCAGGTGCCCCGAACCCATGTCGATCAGGCCGCCGACGTAACGCGTGGAGCCGACCACGGTGTGCATCTCGTGGGCTTGCAGCAAACGGGTCTCGTAGCGATAACCCAGGCTGCGCAGTTCTTCGGCATCCTCGGCGAAACCTTCCAGGTCACGGGGTTTGTTGGCGAGGTCGCAGTAACCCCAGGTCAGGTCACAGGGGATCTGGAAGCGCTCGACCCGTTGCCGGACGATTTCCACCGCTTCCAGGCCCATGAGTTTCATTTGCCGGACACCTTCGACACCGATGACGTTGGTGAACTGATCGAGGCCGTGACCGACGCCGCGAATCAGCTGCCCGCCATTGCGTCCACTGGCGCCCCAGCCGATTCGACGGGCTTCGAGCAACACCACACTGAGGCCGCGCTCGGCCAGCTCAAGCGCCGTGTTCAACCCGGAAAAACCGCCGCCAACCACGCAGACATCGGCCAGCACTTCACCTTTGAGCGCCGCAAGCTTGGGCTGCGGCAGACTGCTGGCGGCGTAGTAGGAGGCGATGTGGTCCGGAGCAGGCTGTTGAGCACGGGCAGTCATGTGCGTGGTCCTGATTCTTGCGTTTAGAAAATTTGACGGAGCATAAGCCGGACCCTCCCGGACGGGCAACATTGGTCGGCTGGTGCTGTCTGGATCGGGGCTTTTGCGTCAGAATCGCGCTCTCTTCCGCTTTTGGTCACCGCTGCAATGAGCTGCAACAGCCAGACAATTCGCACATTGCGACAGCAGATTCCCTCGTTCGAGTGTGTTCCCGGCTGCCATGACTGCTGCGGGCCGGTGACCACCTCGCCCGAAGAAATGTCGCGTCTGCCGCGCAAGACCCGCGCCGAGCAGGATGCCGCCATGGAAGAACTCAACTGTGTGCACCTTGGGCCCAATGGCTGCACGGTGTATGACGAGCGGCCGCTGATCTGCCGGTTGTTCGGTACCACCAGGACCTTGCCGTGTCCCAACGGGCGCGGGCCGGTGGAGTTGATTCATCCGCAGGTGGAGAAGCAGGTGTTCGAGTACATGGCATCGAACCGGCAGGTGTTGGTCTAGCTGGACCGGGTTGCCGCTTTCGCGAGCAGGCTCGCTCCCACAGGGGAATTGCGTCGATCACAAATCCAGTGTGGGAGCAGGCTTGCTCGCGAAAGCGGCCGAATAGACACCGCAAATCTCAATCCGGAATCGGCAACGTCAGGCTTTCTTTCACTTCTTCCATCACGATGTAACTCTTGGACTCGCGCACATGGGGCAGCTTGAGCAGGATGTCGCCCAGCAATTTGCGGTACGAGGCCATCTCGGAAATCCGCGCCTTCACCAGGTAGTCGAAATCCCCTGACACCAGATGACACTCCAGCACATGGGGCAATTTCAGCACCGCACGTCGGAACTCTTCGAAAGTATCGCCGGATTTGTAATCCAGGCTGATCTCGACGAACACCAGCAAACTACCCTTCAGGTGTTGCGGATTGAGCCTGGCGTTGTAGCCCATGATGATCCCTTCGCGCTCCAGACGCCGGACCCGCTCAGTACAGGGCGTGGTCGAGAGCCCGACCTTCTCCCCAAGCTCGGTAAAGGAAATCCGCCCGTCCGCTTGCAGGATCCGCAGGATGTTGCGGTCGATCTTGTCCAGCTCACGTTTGGTCTGAGTGTTGGTACGCATAGGGGATGCGCCTCCGTGAAAAGGGTTTTTGCCGAGAATTGTCGCCAAATATAGGCGCTTATATAGTGAAAAGCACTGGCAAATCTTTTTTACACTGCGCGCATCTGAAGCTCTGAACAACAAACGTCAGCGGTTAGCCGCGATGAGGGATATGAAAATGCGCGTCATGGTCTTGGGTAGCGGCGTCATCGGTACCACCAGTGCTTATTATCTGGCCCGTGCCGGGTTTGAAGTGGTGGTGGTGGACCGGCAGCCGGCTGCTGCCATGGAGACCAGCTTCGCCAACGCAGGCCAGGTTTCGCCGGGTTATGCCTCGCCGTGGGCCGCGCCGGGTGTGCCGCTCAAGGCCATCAAGTGGCTGTTGCAGCGCCATGCGCCCCTGGCAATCAAGGCCACAGCCGACATCGACCAGTACCTGTGGATGGCACAGATGCTGCGCAACTGCACCGCCAGCCGTTATGCGGTGAACAAGGAGCGCATGGTCCGTCTGTCCGAGTACAGCCGTGACTGCCTCGACGAACTGCGCGCCGAAACCGGTATTGCCTACGAAGGCCGCAGCCTCGGCACCACCCAACTGTTCCGTACCCAGGCCCAGCTCGACGGCGCGGCGAAAGACATCGCCGTGCTGAAAGAGTCCGGCGTGCCGTTCGAACTGCTCGATCGCGAGGGCATTGCCCGCGTTGAACCGGCGCTGGCCAGCGTCACCGACATCCTCGCCGGTGCCCTGCGCCTGCCGAACGACCAGACTGGCGACTGCCAGATGTTCACCACCAAGCTCGCCGAGATGGCCGCGAACCTCGGTGTGCAATTTCGTTTCGACCAGGACATTCAGCGCCTCGACTTCGCCGGTGACCGCATCAACGGCGTGTGGATCGACGGCAAGCTGGAAACCGCCGATCGCTACGTGCTGGCCCTCGGCAGCTATTCGCCGCAGTTGCTCAAGCCGCTGGGGATCAAGGCACCGGTGTACCCGCTCAAGGGCTACTCCCTGACCGTGCCGATTACCAACCCGGCGATGGCCCCGACCTCGACCATTCTCGACGAGACCTACAAGGTCGCGATCACCCGTTTCGACAACCGTATCCGCGTCGGCGGCATGGCTGAAATTGCCGGTTTTGACCTGTCGCTGAACCCGCGTCGACGCGAAACCCTGGAGATGATCGTCAACGATCTTTATCCTCAGGGCGGCGATCTGGCCCAGGCCAGCTTCTGGACCGGCCTGCGTCCGACTACGCCGGATGGCACCCCGATTGTCGGTGCCACCCCGTTCAAGAACCTGTTCCTGAACACCGGTCACGGCACGCTGGGCTGGACCATGGCCTGTGGCTCCGGTCGCTTGCTGGCGGACCTGATGGCGAAGAAAAAGCCGCAGATCAGCGCCGAAGGCCTCGATATTTCCCGTTATGGCAACAAAACCCAGGAGTCTGCAAAGCATGTCAGTCCAGCGCCAGCTCACCAGTGAGTGCATGAGCTGTTGGTTGTAACCGCTTTGTCCGAAGCCTGCCAGAAAAAATCCCTCTCCCGGTGCTGTTGGCGGTTAACGCTGTCAGCCAGCACCGGTTTTTCTTCCCGATAAACCGACCAGAAGTCTGCCGCCATGCGTCCTGCCCGTGCCCTGATCGACCTTCAAGCCCTGCGTCACAACTACCGGATCGCCCGTGAACTCACGGGGGCCAAAGCCCTTGCAGTGATCAAGGCCGATGCCTATGGCCATGGCGCGGTACGTTGCGCCCAGGCGCTGGAGGCCGAGGCGGACGGGTTTGCCGTGGCCTGTATCGAAGAGGCATTGGAGCTGCGGGCGGCGGGTATTCGTGCGCCAATCCTGCTGCTGGAGGGTTTTTTCGAAGCCGACGAGCTGGCGCTGATCGTCGAGCATGATTTCTGGTGCGTGGTGCATTCGTTGTGGCAGCTCGAAGCCATCGAAAAAGCCGCGGTGAGCAAGCCAATCACCGTGTGGCTCAAGCTTGATTCGGGCATGCATCGCGTGGGGCTGCACCCGGCGGATTATCAAGCGGCCTATCAACGGCTGCTGGCCAGCGGCAAGGTCGCGAAAGTGGTGCTGATGAGCCACTTTGCACGTGCCGACGAACTGCACGAACAGGCCAGCACCGAACAGGTGGCGGTATTCGAAGCGGCCCGCAAGGGCTTGTCCGCCGAGGTCAGCCTGCGTAACTCGCCGGCGGTGCTCGGTTGGCCGCAGATTCCGAGCGATTGGGTACGTCCGGGCATCATGCTCTATGGCGCCACGCCGTTCGAAGAGGCCAATGAAGTGGCCGCACGCCTGCAGCCGGTGATGACCCTTGAGTCGAAAGTGATCAGTGTCCGCGAACTGCCTGCCGGCGAGCCAGTCGGTTACGGCGCCAGGTTCATCACGCCAAAACCGATGCGTATTGGTGTGGTGGCCATGGGTTACGCCGACGGCTACCCGCGTCTGGCACCGACCGGCACCCCCGTGCTGGTTGCCGGGCAACGCAGCCAGTTGATCGGCCGGGTTTCGATGGACATGCTCTGCATCGACCTGACCGATGTGCCGCAAGCCGGTCTTGGTTCGACCGTCGAGTTGTGGGGCAAAAACATCCTCGCCAGTGATGTAGCCATGGCCGCCGGCACGATTCCCTACCAGATTTTCTGCAACCTGCGCCGAGTGCCACTGCTCTATTCCGGGGCTTAGTGCGCAAGGCTGCAGACCGGAAGTCGCCTCGCTGAGCAGGATTCAGGTCAAGGTGTTGTAAATACTGAACGCTGTCGCCATGATAACGCTCACTATTCCAACATTCCTGAATCCTGGAGGCGCAAGCTTTGGACGTCGGTGAACGACTGCAATCCATCCGTAGGCTCAAAGGCCTTTCCCAGCGTGAGCTCGCCAAACGGGCGGGGGTCACCAACAGCACGATTTCGATGATCGAAAAGAACAGCGTGAGCCCTTCGATCAGTTCGCTGCGTAAAGTGCTGGGCGGGATTCCCATGTCCATGGTCGAGTTCTTTTCCGAAGAAATCCTGCAGGAAAAACCGACTCAGATCGTCTACAAGGCCAATGAGCTGATCGACATTTCCGATGGCGCCGTGACCATGAAACTGGTCGGCCGGGCGCATCCGAGCCGGGCTATCGCATTCCTCAATGAAATCTACCCGCCTGGCGCCGACACCGGTGACGAGATGCTCACCCATGAAGGTGAGGAAACCGGCATCCTGGTCGAAGGAAAACTGGAACTGGTGGTCGGTCTCGAAACTTTTGTGCTCGAAGCCGGCGATAGCTACTACTTTGAAAGTACCAAGCCACACCGTTTCCGAAATCCGTTCGATGCGCCTGCGCGACTAATCAGCGCAGCCACGCCGGCGAATTTCTAAGAAAAGAGGCGTCCTGCCAGCATCGTAGAGGCGCCCGGGCCGTTTTTCCGCCGCAGCCTAAGACCCTTGTGACTTTGGGGTTGTTTCAGTGCGACGGGCTTACCGCTATACTTGCGCCCGCCTGCGAACCGTGGCCGTAGGCGTGACTAGCCACCATTGAGGGTGAACGCGTGAACCTAATTATGAAAATGCTGGCTGCACCAGCAACCGTACTGGCCCTATGGGCTGTCAGTGTCAGCGCTCAAGCTGCGACCAACGACGATATCGCCAAACGCCTTGAACCGGTCGGTCAGGTCTGTGTTCAGGGTAAAGAGTGCAAGGGCATGGAAGTGGCGACTGCCGCTGGCGGCGGCGGTGGTGCGAAAACCCCGGATGAAGTGATTGCAAAACATTGCAACGCTTGCCACGGTTCAGGCTTGTTGGGCGCACCGAAAATCGGTGATGCCGCCGCCTGGAAAGACCGCGCCGATCACCAGGGCGGCCTCGACGGCATCCTGGCCAAAGCCATTACCGGTATCAACTCGATGCCGCCTAAAGGCACCTGCGCCGACTGCTCCGATGCCGAGCTCAAAGGCGCCATCCAGAAGATGTCCGGCTTGAAATAAGCCTGAGTCTTCCTGCTGAAAAGCCGCTTTCGAGCGGCTTTTTTGTGCTCGCGATCTCACGCCGCTGATCCCTGTAGGTGCGAGCTCGCTCGCGAAGAACCTGAGGGCACCGCGGGGTGCCAGGTTTCCAGCGTTATCGTTGACGACCATCGCGAGCGAGCTCGCTCCTACAGGTTTTTGTGGCAGCCGATAGGTATTAACAGGCTGTTCATTGCAGCAAATCCCCGGCAAGCTCGGTCCAGGCCCAAGTCATGGAAAGTGAGGGAGGATCCGATGGTTCAGCTGTGCTCTATCGAACAGGCAGTCGATGACGTCTTGGCACGGTTGCCGGCGCATATCCACATGGGCTTGCCTCTGGGGTTGGGCAAACCCAATCACTTCGTCAACGCGCTGTATCAACGCATCGCACAGTTGCCCGAGCGCCAGCTGACGATCTATACCGCGTTGTGCCTGGGGCGTCCGCCCTTGGGCGATGGTTTGCAAAAGCGCTTCCTCGAACCCTTTGTCGAACGGGTTTTCGGCGATTATCCGGAGCTGGAATTTCTCGCCGACCTGCGTCGCGATGGCCTGCCGGGCAACATTCACATCCAGCAGTTCTTCATGCAGCCTGGCAGTCTGCTCAACAGTGCCACTGCGCAACAGGACTACGTCAGCAGCAATTACAGCCATGCGGCCCGTGACATCAACGCTGCCGGGTTGAACCTTGTGGCGCAGTTGGTGGCCAGTCATGCCGAGCATCCCGATCGCTTGAGCCTGAGTTGCAACCCGGACATCACCCTCGACCTGTTGCCGATGATCGCCAGGCGCCGTGCTGCCGGTGAAACCATCCTCATGGTCGGCCAGGTGCACAACGACCTGCCTTACATGCCCGGCGATGCGGAACTCGATATCGACGCCTTCGACCTGCTGATCGATCAGAAGGACAACACCACGCTGTTTTCCACGCCGAACATGCCGGTGGGGTTTCAGGACCATTTCATTGGCCTGCACGCCAGCACCCTGGTGCGCGATGGCGGCACCTTGCAGATCGGCATCGGTTCCATGGGCGATGCGCTGACGGCGGCGCTGCTGGCGCGACAAGCCGACAACGACGGTTACAGGGCGTTGCTGGCCGAGGTAAACCTCAGTCAGTGGGCGCAACTGATCGAGCGTGAAGGCGGCATCGAACCCTTCGCCAAAGGCCTGTATGGCTGCAGCGAAATGTTCGTTAACGGCTTATTGGTATTGGCGGATGCCGGGATCGTGCGGCGCAAGGTTTACCCGGACGTGGCGACCCAACTGCAGGCGAATGCCGGCACCCTGGATGAGGCCGCACAAACCGATGGCATTTCTGTGCATGGCGGCTTCTTTCTCGGCCCGCGTACCTACTACGAACGCTTGCGCGAATTAGCGCAAAGCAAGCGGGTCGAATTCAACATGACCCGCATCAGCTACATCAACGAGCTCTACGGCCAGGAAGAACTCAAGCGCTTGCAGCGCATGGATGCGCGGTTCATCAACACTGCGTTCACCGTGACCTTGCTCGGTGCTGCGGTGGCGGATCAGCTCGAAGACGGGCGTGTGCTCAGCGGCGTAGGCGGGCAATACAACTTCGTCGTACAGGGCCATGCGCTGCAAGGCGCGCGCTCGGTGTTGCTGCTGCGCAGCTGGCGCGAGTCTGGCGGCGACGTCAGTTCGAATATCGTCTGGGAGTATGGTCACTGCACCATTCCCCGGCATTTGCGCGACATCGTGATCACCGAATACGGCATCGCCGATCTTCGCGGCAAAACCGATGCGGCAGTGATCGAGGCCTTGCTCAACATCAGCGACTCGCGCTTTCAGCCGGGGTTGATCGAGCAGGCGCAGAAAGTCGGCAAATTGCCCAAGGACTTTCGCCTCGATCCACGCTTTGCCGATAACAGTCCGCAACGCTTGCAGGAGATTCAGGCGCGGCATCCGCAGCTGTTTCCGGAGTATCCGCTGGGCTGCGACTTCACCGAGGTCGAGCGCGATCTGTTACGGGCACTGAACTGGCTAAAGAGCAAGTTCAAGCTCAGTGAGGTGCTGGAATTGGGCAAGGCAGCGCTGGATGCGCCGCAGGCTTCGCTGTACCCGGAGCATTTGGAGCGTATGCAGCTCACCAACCCGGAAGGCCTGAAGGAAGACCTGTTTCAGCGGTTGCTGCTCACTGGCCTGAAGGCCACCGCGCAATAAAAGCCAACACAAAACAAATGTGGGAGCGGGCTTGCTCGCGAAGGCGGTGTGTCAGTCAAAGTTGATGTCGACTGACACACCGCCTTCGCGAGCAAGCCCGCTCCCACACTGGTTTATGCGGTGTGGCGGATCAGTCGATAAAGGTCACAACACCACCGGCCAGCGACTTCACGCGAGCCAGCGACTCAACGCGATAACCCTGCGCATCCAGCTCCGCACGGCCGCCCTGGAACGACTTCTCGATCACGATGCCCAGGCCCGCCACGGTGGCGCCGGCCTGTTTGATGATCGAAATCAGTGCCTGGGACGCCTTGCCGTTGGCCAGGAAGTCATCGATGATCAGCACGCGGTCGCTGCTGGTCAGGTGACGTGGAGAGATGGCCACGGTGCTTTCGGTCTGCTTGGTGAATGAGTACACGGTCGCCGACAGCAGGTTTTCGGTCAGGGTCAGGGACTGGTGCTTGCGGGCGAAAATCACCGGCACGCCGAGGTTCAGGCCAGTCATGATCGCCGGGGCGATGCCCGAGGCTTCGATGGTGACGATCTTGGTGATGCCCGAATCCTTGAACAGCGTGGCGAATTCGTCGCCGATCAGCTTCATCAGGGCCGGGTCGATCTGGTGGTTCAGAAAGGCGTCGACCTTCAGGACCTGATCGGAAAGCACGATGCCTTGTTCGCGAATTTTCTGCTGCAGTGCTTCCATGAAGCGTTCCTCTGTTGGCGCCTTTTGCGCCGAAGGTCTATGTAAAAGTGGTCAATTCTAGCGCTTTAACATCGCGCGTATATCCGCCAATGCGTTGTTTCCGCGCACGGCTTTGACTTCGGTCGGTGTATCGTCGTTGCCTTCCCATGCCAGGTCGTCCGGCGGCAGCTCATCGAGGAAGCGGCTCGGCGCGCAATCGATGATCTCGCCGTACTGTTTGCGCTTGGCGGCGAAGGTGAAGGCCAGGGTCTGGCGCGCGCGGGTAATGCCCACGTAGGCCAGGCGGCGTTCCTCTTCGATGGTGTCGGCCTCGATGCTGGAGCGGTGCGGGAGGATTTCCTCCTCCATGCCCATGATGAACACGTAGGGGAATTCCAGGCCCTTTGACGCATGCAAGGTCATCATCTGCACGCCCTCCGCGCCGTCTTCCTCTTCCTGCTGACGTTCCAGCATGTCGCGCAGGACGAGTTTGCCGATGGCGTCCTCGACGGTCATTTCGCCGTCTTCGTCTTTTTCCAGGGTGTTCTTCAGCGCCTCGATCAGGAACCAGACGTTACCCATGCGGTAGTCGGCGGCCTTGTCGCTGGAGCTGTTGGTGCGCAGCCAGTTCTCGTAGTCGATGTCCATGACCATGCTGCGCAGGGCCGAGATCGGGTCTTCGCCGGCGCACTGCTCGCGCACCCGGTCCATGAAACGCTTGAAGCGCGACAGACGATCGGTGAAGCGTGAGTCCAGATGCTCGCCCAGGCCGATCTCGTCGGTGGCGGCGTACATCGAGATCTTGCGCTCGGTGGCGTAGTTGCCCAGCTTCTCCAGCGTGGTCGAACCGATCTCGCGGCGCGGCACGTTGATGACTCGCAGGAAGGCGTTGTCGTCGTCCGGGTTCACGATCAGGCGGAAGTAGGCCATCAGGTCCTTCACTTCCTGGCGTCCGAAAAAGCTGTTGCCGCCGGACAGGCGATACGGCACCTGGTGATGCTGCAGCTTCAGTTCAATCAACTTGGCCTGGTAGTTGCCGCGATAGAGGATCGCGAAATCGCTGTACGGACGGTCGGTGCGCAGGTGCAGGCTGAGGATTTCCATGGCCACGCGCTCGGCTTCGGCGTCTTCGTTACGGCAACGGATCACGCGGATTTCGTCGCCGTGGCCCATTTCACTCCACAGCTGCTTTTCGAATTCGTGCGGGTTGTTCGAGATCAGCACGTTGGCGCAGCGCAGGATGCGGCTGGTGGAGCGGTAGTTCTGCTCCAGCATCACCACTTTCAAAGACGGGTAGTCTTCCTTGAGCAGCATCAGGTTTTCCGGACGGGCACCACGCCAGGCGTAGATCGACTGGTCGTCGTCGCCTACCACGGTGAACTGGTTGCGTTTGCCGATAAGCATTTTCACCAACAGGTACTGGCTGGCGTTGGTGTCCTGGTATTCATCGACCAGCAGGTAGCGCACCTTGTTCTGCCATTTTTCCAGGATGTCGGCGTGCTCTTCGAAGAGCTTCACCGGCAGCAGGATCAGGTCGTCGAAGTCCACCGCGTTGAACGCCTTGAGCGTGCGCTGATAGTGGGTGTAGACGATGGCGGCGGTCTGCTCCTTGGGGTTGCGCGCGTTTTCCAGGGCCTGGGCCGGCAGGATCAGGTCGTTTTTCCAGGCGCCGATCATGTTCTTGATCTCGTCGACGCCGTCGTCGCCCGAGTATTCCTTCTGCATGATGTCGGTCATCAGGGCCTTGACGTCGGTCTCGTCGAAGATCGAGAAGCCCGGTTTGTAGCCCAGCCGCACGTGCTCCTTGCGGATGATGTTCAGGCCCAGGTTGTGGAACGTGCAGACCGTCAGCCCGCGACCTTCACCGGCGCGCAACAGGGTGCCGACCCGTTCCTTCATCTCGCGGGCGGCCTTGTTGGTAAAGGTCATGGCGACGATGTACTGGGCGCGGATGCCGCAGTTCTGGATCAGGTGCGCGATTTTGCGCGTGATCACGCTGGTCTTGCCGGAGCCAGCGCCGGCGAGCACCAAAAGAGGGCCGCCGACGTAGCTCACGGCTTCTTGCTGCCGGGGATTGAGTCGGGACATAGGTAAATTCAGGAGTCAGTCACAAAATGGGCCGGCATTTTAACAGGCTCAGCGAATTGTGCTGCTCTGTCCGACTTGTGACGTAGCACGCTATCTGTAATTGCCGGTTTTGTTACTTTCACGCAGGATGCGCTACGAATTTGCGGCTAATGTTCGTAATTCCAGATACAAAGGGCTCGTTTTGACAACTGATGTCATTGTCATTAGTTAACGGAACGGCATAATGCCCGTCGCCTACATCTTTGCAGAGTCTAGGGAGCTAGCTTGTCTACGCCTGTCGAACCCTTGCGTTTGCTGCTACTGGCCGAAGAGCCAGCGTGGGCAGCGTTGTTGCGCGAGTGTCTGGCTCCGATGGGGAGCTCGGCCGTGCTCATCAGCGCGCCGAGTTGGGAGTCGGTCAGCAGCCTGTTCGATGACAACCGCAGCGCGGTGTTATTGACCATCCCGCAACTTCAACCGGCGCCGGGCCGTTGCAGCCTGCCGACGGTGTTGCTGCTCGACCATGAGCCGCTGGTCCCGCCCGACGGTGTGAGTGACTGGCTGGTGCGCGACCTGCTCGATCCTGGCATGTTGCGCCGCTGCCTGCGCCATGTGCGCGAACGTGGCGTCCTGGAAAACACTCTGCAACGCCTGGCCGAGCAAGATCCGCTGACCGGCATCGCCAATCGCCAGGGCTTCCAGACACTGCTGACAGCGCGGCTGGCCGAAAGCGACGGTCGTGGCCTGGCCCTGGGTCATCTCGACCTCGACAATTTCCGTTACGCCAACGACGCCCTCGGCCATCAGGCCGGTGACCGCCTGATCCTGCAGGTGGTGGCGCGGCTCAAGAGCCAGCTCGAGGCCGGCGATCAGCTGGCACGCCTGGGCAGCGATGAATTCGCCCTGCTGATCGACACCCGTCGCGCTCCCCAGCGCGCCGAGTGGATGGCCGAACGCATCAGCGAAGCGCTGGCCGAACCTTATTGGGTCGACGGCGAAAGCCTGTTGATCGGTTCCAGCCTGGGCATTGCCCACGCCCGGGCCCAGGCCGGTGCGGACCCGCTGATGTGGCATGCACATATCGCCATGCAGCAGGCCAAAAGCACCCAGGGCTGTACCTTTCATATTTTCAACGAGCGCATCAACCGCAATGCCCGCAGCATTGCCGACCTCGAAACCGAGCTGCGCCGGGCGTTGCGCCGCGATGAGCTGGAATTGCACTACCAGCCACGCCTGAATCTCGAGGACGGGCAAATCGTCGGCCTCGAAGCCCTGGTGCGCTGGCGCCATGCCGAACGCGGGTTGTTGCCGCCGAGCGAGTTCGTGCCGCTGGCCGAGCAAAGCGGCCTGATCGTGCCGCTGGGCTACTGGGTGATCTCCCGGGCCTTGCGCGACATGCAGGCGCTGCTTGAGCTGGGTTTGCCGCCGTTGCACATGGCGATCAACCTGTCGTTCCGGCAGTTCCAGGACAGCCAGTTGCTGTCGACCCTGAGTCGCCTGATTGCCGAGCGCGGCGTCGAGGCGCAGTGGCTGGAATTCGAACTGACCGAAACCGCCGTGATGCGCCGCAGCGATCTGGTCAAGCAGACCATGGACGCCCTGGGGCGCCTCGGTGTGCGCTTCTCCCTCGACGACTTCGGTACCGGGTTTTCATCCTTCGTGCACCTCAACAGCCTGCCGATCACCTTGCTGAAGATCGACAAGAGCTTTGTCGGTGGCATGGAGCAGCGTGAGGAAAACCGCAAACTGGTCCACGCGATGATCAACCTGGCGCACAACCTCAACCTTGAGGTGGTCGCCGAAGGTGTGGAGACGCCGGAGCAACTGGAGCTGTTGCGCGGGTTTGAATGCGATCAGGTGCAGGGGTATCTGATCAGCAAACCGTTGCCGCTGGCCGAGCTGGTGGAGTATCTGACGTTTGGCTCCAGTCAGCAGTCGCTGGAAATCGTGGGCTGAGGTTGCCACGCAACCCTGTAGGAGCGAGCTTGCTCGCGATAAACCCGAGAACGCCGCGGGGCATCTGCCAACCAGCGTTATCGTTGACGACCATCGCGAGCAAGCTCGCTCCTACAGGGGGCTCAGTCAGGCTGAGGGACCTCGAAGCGCTGCTCTGACGTCGGCTCGCGCTTGATCATCCGCTTCATCTTCCACTCAAACCCCAGCGTCAGGCTTATCGCCGCGCACGCCAGGCCCAGCGCCAGGCCCCACCAGACGCCCGTTGGCCCCCACTGCAGGTGGAACGCCATCCACCAAGCGGCCGGAGCGCCAATCAACCAATAGCAACCCAGGCCGACGAGGAACGTGGTCTTGGCATCCTTGAGCCCGCGAATGCAGCCCATGGCAATGGTTTGCACGCCGTCGAACAGCTCGAACCAGGCCGCCACCGCCAGCAGGCTCACGGCGAGGTTGATGACGTCGCGAAACGCCGGGTCGTGGTGGTCGAGGAACAGGCCGACCAGCTGGTTCGGCAACAGCCAGAAAACCATGGCGAAACACAGCATCGCCGCCGCCCCGAAGGCAATGCCAACCCGCCCGGCCAGCCGCGCATCCAGCAGTTGCCCGGCGCCGTAGTGCTGGCCGATGCGCATGGTGATGGCATAGGAAATACCCGCCGGGACCATGAACGCCACCGAAACGATTTGCAGGGCGATCTGGTGTGCACCCAGTTGCGTGCTGCCCATGGTGCCCATGCACAACGCGGCGAAGGCAAACAGTCCGACTTCTACCGCGTAGGTGCCGCCAATCGGCAGGCCCAGGCGCCACAGTTCCTTCAGGTACTGCCGGTTCAGGCGCGACAGGCCCTGACGCAGCGGATACGCCTCATAAGCCGGATGCCGCCGAATGTGCCACGCCAGTGCCAGTGCCATGAGGTTGGCGACAATCGCCGTGACCAGCCCGATGCCCATCAGCCCAGGTTTCGGCAGGCCGAACATCCCGGTAATCAGTGCATAGTTGAGCAGGAAGTTGGCCACGGTCCCGCCCAGGCTGATGACCATCACGGGCGTCGCGCGGCCAATGGCGCTGGTGAAGCCGCGCAGGGCCATGAAGCTCAGGTAGCCGGGCAGGGCGAATGGCAGGAAGATCAAGAACTGCCCGGCCATCTGCACGTTGCTTTCGGTCTGGCCGAACAGCAGCAGCACCGGTTTGAGGTTCCACAGCAGCAACCCGGCGACCAGCGCCATCAGCCATGCCAGCCACAACCCGGCCTGGGTCAGCCGGGTGGCTCCGACAATATCGCCAGCACCCTGACGGATCGCCACCAGTGTGCCGACTGCCGCGATCACGCCGATGCAGAAAATCGACACGAACGAATAGGTCGCCGCGCCGAGCCCGCCACCGGCCAGCGCCTCGGGACTCAGGCGCGCCATCATCAGGGTGTCGGTGAGGACCATCAGCATGTGCGCCAACTGCGAGGCAATCAGCGGCCCCGCCAGCCGCAGGATGGCCCAGAGTTCAGTACGTGCTGGATGCTGCATGGTCATCACGCTCGTTTATCAAAGAGAACAGGAAAGCGTCGATTCTCGGCGCTCTGCGGGGATTGCACAAAGGGATAAAAAGGATGGATGGCATGATTAAAACTCATGCTGGAGAGTTTCTGCTAGGGTGGCTGGATCCCGGTGTAGGAGCTTTCCCAATGTCACGTCGTCTTCCTCCCTTGTATGCCCTGCGCGCATTCGAAGCGGCGGCGCGGCATAGCTCGTTTACCCGTGCGGCTGAAGAGCTGTCGATTACTCAGAGCGCCGTCAGTCGACATATTCGTACGCTCGAAGAGCATTTTGCCTGTCGGTTGTTTCACCGCAGCGGGCGCAACTTGCAACTCACTGAGTCGGCGCGGTTGATCCTGCCGGGCATTCGTGATGGTTTCACCGCCCTTGAGCGCGCCTGCAATACCTTGCGTGCCGAAGACGACATCCTGCGCATGAAAGCCCCGTCGACCTTGACCATGCGCTGGTTGCTGGCACGGCTCAGCCGTTTTCGGCACCTGCAACCGGGCAATGAAGTGCAGCTGACCAGCGCCTGGATGGACATCGACTCGGTGGACTTCAATCAGGAACCGTTCGACTGCGCCGTGATCCTCAGCAACGGGCATTTCCCGCCGGACTGGGAGGCTACTTTGTTATTTCCAGAGGAACTGATTCCGGTGGGCGCGCCGAATCTTCTGAACGATCAGCCTTGGGGCGTCGCACGCCTGGCCAGCACCGAACTGCTACACCCAACGCCCGACCGTCGCGACTGGCGCAGTTGGCTGGAGCGCATGGGCCTGACCGATCAAGTCTCGCTCAAGGGCGGCCAGGTGTTCGACACGCTGGAGCTGGGGATGATCGCCGCCGCCCGAGGTTATGGCGTGTCCATGGGCGATTTGTTGATGGTGGCTGAGGATGTTGCACAGGGACGTCTGAGTTTGCCGTGGCCGACAGCGGTTGCCAGCGGTGAGAATTATTACCTGGTCTGGCCGAAAACCCGCCCCGGAGGTGAGCGTTTGCGCCGCCTCAGCGTTTTCCTCCTGGGTGAGGTTCGGGCCATGGAGTTACCGGCGGTCGAGCACTTGAGATGAATCATCGCAGGCAAGCCGGATCAGTCCCCAAGCTAATCGCACTTGGCATTGCTGGATACTTCCTTGCTCGCCTGTTTCAACAGGTTGCCCAACTCAGCCGCATTGGTGCTGTTGTAAACCCGACCTCCGGTGTTTTCAGCGATACAGCGTGACGGGCCGCCAGCACCGATTTTCACCACGTTGACCCGCAGGCGCGGTTGTTCCCTGGCGATTCGACGGGATACCGCGCAAACGTCCTGCCCGCAACCGTCTTCTCCGTCGACGAACATCACGATAACCGCATCGTTATTGCGCCCGTCGACGGTACTCGCCGCGTGGGCCAGGCTGTCGGCCAGCGGTGTTCCGTCGTCGGGAACCAGGCCTCGAATCCCGTTGATCAGCCGCGGGCGGTCGCCGAACTTGAACAGACCCTGGTCCGGTGTTCTTTCGCAGCCGGCGAAGGTGATCAGGCGTGTGTCGATCTTCGGGTCAAGCCCGTTGATCATGCCGGCCAGCGAGTCCTTGGCGATGTCCATGCGGCTGGGTTTGGCGGTAAGCCGCATGGTGCGGTTCGGGTCCAGGAGCTTGTTGATGTCAGGACCGTAGAACCAGTCCTCGTCGGCTTTCACTGACTTGATGTTCAAATCCATGGAGCCCGAAGTGTCGAGCACCACCACGAACTGCGGAACCTCTGACTTCGGCGCTGTTTTGCGGCATGCGAAGTTGTCCAGCGTCGGGGCTGGTGGCGGGGCAGCCACTACCGGTTTTGGTGGTGGAACCGGTTTGGGTGGCGGAGTCGGCTTGGGTTCAGGTGCCGGTGCCGGTTTTGGTGGCGGGACCGGCTTGGGCTCCGGTACCGGTTCTGGCGTGGGTTCTGGTGCCGGAACAGGTTTCGGTTCCGGCTCCACGACAGGCTCGGGGACAGGCTCGACCGGTTTCTCAACCGGCGTCACTACTGGCGCCACAGGCGCTACAGGTGGCGCCACGACAACCGGCTCACGGTGCAGGAACCACCAGAGCCAGAGCGCCAGGAGCAACAACAGCAGCGCGAGCAACGCCGCCGCGATCCACCAGCCTCGACGCGACGGCGGCAGCACGGGCGCGACCGGCACCACCGGCGGCACGATCGGTTTGGGCGGACGCAGGTTCCAGCGCACCACCAAAGGCTCACCGTTGAGGCTGTAGAGTTTGTCCAGCTCAGGCGTGCCGAGCAGGCTGCGCAGGTCATCCGCTTCCGTCGGTTGACCGCGTTTTTGCAGTTCATCCGCCAGCTGTCCGAGGGACGTCTGACGCACTTCATAGGTTTCCAGCAAACGTCGTCGCGCGTCCTCGTTGAGATCGGCATAGGGTGTGGGTTGGCCACCCAGTTCGGTCCACCATTCCAGCACGTCGCCGCTGCCCATCCGCGGGATGGCAAACAGACTGGCGACGGTCGGCGGAAAGTGTTTCTGGATGAGGGCGACTTTGGCTTGCAGCGCACTCATCCCCTCCGATGTGGCTTGCGCATCCCTGATGACCCGCTGCATGACGACGATTCCTGAAAAAGCGCAGGCATCCATCGGGATGCTTGCAGGGTAAAAATTACTCTTCGTAGCCGAGGCTGAATTGCAGCTGGTTGACCTTCTTCTGCAACGTTTTCAGCTCTTGCTGCTTGGCCGCCAGCGTCGCTGGCGTTGATTTGGCCGTTGGCGCCGCTTGCGAAGCCTTGAGCTGTTTCTCGAGGTCGGCAATCTGCTTCTGCACCTGGGCTTCATTGCCACGGCGGGCCTTGAGCGAGGTCAGCAGTTGCGCCAGCGACTGATTCAGCGCCGCCTGGGCTTTCTGCTGGCTGGCCAGATCGGTCTTGGTGCTGAGCTGCTGGGCCTGAATGTTCTCGTACACCTGACGGAACATTGCGTTTTGCTGCCGGGACTCGCTCAGGGCCAGTTCCTTCTGCTTGACCTGATCGCTGTAACCACCGGAGTAGTCGCAGTTCATCTTGGTCAGCATGCTGCTGTCGCGATTGGTTGCATCGCATTCGCCGGGCTGGCTCGCGCAACCGCTCAGGGCCAGGACGGCAGTGATGACTATCAGTTGTCTTGGCGTCATAGGCTTAACCCAGGGTGATTGCGGAGCGTTGGCTGTACAGAGCGTCGACTTCCTTCTGCAGGCTGCCGACTTTCTGGTTCATTCTCTGAATGTTCATCTCCACTTGCCTGATCTCGGCGCTGGAGCCTTGTGAACGCTCGGCGTCTGCCACTTTGCTGTACTCGGTGACTTTGGTACGCATGTTGGCAAGGTCTTTGCGCAGGCGCGCGATGTCCGAGTCGATTCCGGCGATTTGCGCCTGAGCCCTGTTCCTGTCGACTTTTTTGTTGGCAATGTCCTTTTTGATCTGGGCAATTTGCGCATGGTCATCATTGATCACTTGCTGAGCGGTCGCAGTCCGGGCGATCACGTTCTGCGTGTCTTGCTGGACGTCGCTGTTCATCTTCGCCAGGCGGGTGCTGGTGTCGGCGTATTCGGCGCGACGTTGATCCAGGTAATAGTTCGCGCCCATGGCCACGCCACACGCGGTAATACCGGCGGCGATGACGCACACGGTTTTGTTGTTGCTGTTGGACAGCGCGCAAGCGAGGATGCCGACACCGGCGCCGACGGCGCAGGCCTGGTATCCGGACTTGCTGAAGAACTCTGCGTCATTGCCCTGGGTCAGGCGCGGGTCGGCACCGCCGCCTTCGCCTTCGCCCAGCATGGAGCTGCCGGTGTTGGCGCAACCGGTCATTAGCAGGCTGCCGGCGACTACGAAAGCGATCTGTAGCTTGAAGCGAGTCCAAAGGCTGCGCGACATGGTGAAACTCCTGGGTAACGGTGTTGACGCATTGTTATTGAGTGACGGTTTTGCAGCTGGTCAGCCAGGCTTCAGTGTCGATTTTCTGCTTTTGCAGGAACGCCTTCTGATTGGCCCAGTGGGTGCGCAAGTAAGGTTTGAGGTCTTGCAGCTGTTTGTTGCGGGTGATGATTTCTTCCATCACCGGGACTTGCGTTTCAAGCAGTGGCTGGCCGTACAAGGTAGCCGATTCCACCAGGCTGCTGGCATAGTAACGGCTGAGTTTGTGCAGGCGATCCTTTTGCTCCTCGAGCTTGCCTTTACGCATGTCGCAACTGGCGTCTTTGTCCGCGCCTTCGCAATTGAGCTTGTAGTTCTTTTGCAGGAAGTCCACGTACTGGCCGTCGTCGAGCATCTTGGTGCACAGGAACGCACCCAGGTTGAGGCTGGCGCGGATCGCCTGGTCGCGGGTTTCTTCCTGCTGCTGGTTGCTGGCGCGCAGCTGGTTCTCCAGGGCCTGGAGCTTTTCCTTGAGTGCTTTGTCTTCGACACCCGAGGCGAGGTTATTCAGCGATTGCACGGTGCCTTTGTCGGCGGATTCGGTTTCCTTGCTGCCTGTGCCGAGTTTCTTCCAGCTGCTTTCGATGCTGGCGACCCGTTCGCG
This sequence comes from Pseudomonas sp. 18173, assembly GCF_050432945.1. Classification (NCBI taxonomy): domain Bacteria; kingdom Pseudomonadati; phylum Pseudomonadota; class Gammaproteobacteria; order Pseudomonadales; family Pseudomonadaceae; genus Pseudomonas; species Pseudomonas sp. 18173. The sequence goes on along the minus strand of NZ_JBKFTN010000018.1, from coordinate 90,729 downwards.
AGAGGTAAGGGTCGGGGAGACCAGCACCAGTCGCAGGCCGGTGGTCTTGTTTTTCACCTGGCCTTCGGCGTTGTAATACGGCTCTTCCTTACGCAATGCCGTACGCAGGTCGGCCTGCGCGGTCAGGTAGTTTCCGCCACGGACGACGTAGCCGCCGGCCTGACCGTGCTGGCGGTCGAGTTTGTTCAGGCGAAACGGCTCGAAGATCATTTCGTCGACGTTACCGAGCATGTCATGCAGACCCAGCGGGTTGGGCTTTTGCAGACCGGTCAGTTGCACTTTGCCGTTGGACGATTGCGCCCCGGCGAACCACTCGTAGGCGTTGATGCCTTCTGGCATCGGGTAGTGCGTGTCGCGAAATTCAGCGGCACCGACTTCCAGCCCGCCGCGCGCGGCGAACTCCCATTCGACTTCGGTCGGCAGGCGCAGGAAACCCTGGGCGCCGTCTTCCTTGGGCAGCTTGCCGGCGGCGTTTTTGCGCAGCCACAGGTTGTATTTGTCGGCGGCCTCGATGGCTTGTACCCAGCTCACTGCCGTTTGCGGCAGGCGCATGCTGGTAGCGGCGGTGGGGCAGGCTGCTTCGGTCAGTGCGGCGTATTGCAACTGACTCATCTCGTACTTGGCCATCAGGTAATAGCGGGACTTGTCGTTCTTGGCCCCGGTAAAACTGCCAGCGATAAAGGTCGGGCGGGTCTGCTCGACATAGCCGTATTCCGCGCCGTCCTGACCGATGTTGATCGGGTAGTCATCCAGGGGACCGGCGACCGGAATGAACACCTTGCGAAACACCATCGAGCCTTCGCAGGGCATCGGCAGCACGACGTCGCCAGCCTCCGGCATCGGGTTGTAATACTTCTCTTCCCAGCCCGCCGCCGAGGCATCGAGCAGGTAGCCGAGGCTCAGGGGTAACAGCAAGCCAAAACGTTTATAGCTCACGCAGACTCTCCGCAGGTTGGATGTTGATGGCTCGCAGGGCGCCGATCATAGCCACCAATGTAGCGACCAGGAAGGTCAGGAGCAGGGCGGCCAGGCCATGCCAGACAGTGATGTGGCAAACGAAGGTACCGGTGGCCTGGCTGCTGCCGAGCAGGTAGTTGAACAAATGACTGCCCACGACATAAAACCCCAGCCCGCCGACGTAGCCGGCCAGACTCAGCACCAGCGCTTGCAGGACCACGAAACCGCCGACGGACCTGCGTTTGAAACCCAGCAGACGCAGGACCGCCAGGCTTTTGCGTTTACGGTCGATGTTGGCCAGGAACGCGCCGACCATCGACGCCACGCAGCCGATCAGTGCCGCCACGGCGATCACACCGAAGATCAACCCCAGCACGTGGTTGATGGCCTTGACGTTGTCGATGTCGGCCAGTCGGCTCGACGTTTCGATGTGTTGTTCGTTGAGCCAGTGCTCCAGCGGCGCGACTTGATCGATGTCGCGCGCATACACGCGGGCGCGGGCATACAGCGGTTGTAGATTACCCTGAGGCTTGCCGGTGGTAACCCCGAACTCGCTAACCTGATAACCGTCGCGAAAGCGTTCCAGGTCCAGCAGCAGCGGCGGGGCGACAAACCCGGCAGCACGACCGAAACGGGCACCGTCGAGCACGGCCAGTACCGTCAGCTCCATCTCGCCGCGTTCATTGACACCTTCCAGGCGGCGCAAGGCCCGCAGCTGCACGCTGTCGCCGGCCTTGGCCTGCAAGCGTTGCGCTGCGCTGGCGCTGAGGATCACTTGATTGCCGACGGGGTTGAGTGACGCCAGGTTCAGTTGTGGGTCGCCGGGCTCGGTGGCGATGATTTCCGCACCTTCGACAAACCGTTGCATGCCGATCAGCAGGTCAGCCTGGGTATTGAGCGAGCGGGTCTGGCCGAGGGCAAAACCGGTCTCGGGGCGCAGGCGCAGGCGCTCGATCCAGGCCGTGTCGTAGTTGCCGTTGCTGAGCATCTTCACTTCAAGGTTGCGCGGGTCGCGCAGCAGTTCGTCCTGCAGTTGGCTGACCACCCCGTGTTTGAGCCCGAACAGCAGCAACAACGGCGCGATCACCGCCACCAGGGAGGCGGCGATACACAGCGAGACCTTGCGGTCGTGCCAGAGGTCTTGCAGTGCCAGTGAGCCCAGCAGGCGCAAGCGATCAGTCCATCGGTTCAAACAGAGTCTCTCCCTGATGGCTGATAGCGCCGAGTCGCGGCAAGCCGAAATTTTTCAGCAAGGCCCAGTCATGGGATACAACGAGTGCACTCAGGCCCATGCTCGACACCAGGCTCAGGAGCAACTCGAACAAACGCCGGGCACTGTGAGGGTCGAGCGCGGCGGTCGGCTCGTCGGCCAACAGCAGCAGCGGTTCATGGGCAATTGCCCGAACGCAGGCAACACGCTGGCGTTCGCCGATCGACAAGGCCTGAGGCTGTTTATCCAGCAACCCTCGCAGGCGCAGCACGTCAACGGCGTGGTCGATGTGATCGCTTTTTGCGGGCATCCCGAGCAAACGGCGCGGCAGGCTGATGTTGTCGCGCACGCTCAGGAACGGCAGCAAGCCGCCGCTCTGCAAAATGAATCCCAAGTGCCGTGAACGCACCGCTGCAAGAGCAGGCTGGTCGTCAGTGGCCAGCAGTTGGGCGATATCCTGAGCGTGCGCCGGGCCCAGCCGGAAACGCTCGAGTTCCACCGGCGCGAGCAGCAGGCCGATGGCTTCGAGCAACGTACTTTTGCCGCTGCCGCTCTCACCGGTGATGGCGAGGATTTCCCCGGCGCCGACCTGCAAGTGCGGCAGTCGCACGTGATGGGCCTGTGCGCCTTCACCACGGCGCACCAGCAGGTTCTTGATATCGAGCATGGGCGTCTCGTTAAGGCATCATTTCCAGAGGCACGGGGTAGACGTTGTCCCGCGCATCGCTGTCTTTGGCTAAAGCTACCCAACGGTCGACATCGGCGTTGTAACGCTGGTAATGCCGCAGTTTGGTGTTCAGCGTGCGGATGAATTTCTCTTGTGCCAGACCATCCCAGCTCTTCCAGGTCTCTTCATCCAGGTTCAGCACTTCGCTTTGATAAGGCAGGTCTTCGAGGTATTCACCGAGGACGCCCATGTCCGCCAGCTTGGCATTGCTGTTCTGTTTGAGCTGATTGGGATCGGCGCCCATGGTCGCCGCCACCGAGCGCAGGCGATCGAACATTTCCGTCGGCGAAATCAGGCCTTCGTTGGCGGCATCGAGAATCTTCTTCATCACGTCGCTCAAGTCGCTGAGCTGTGACTTGGTCAGCAGCACCCGCACGTCGGTCGTCGGGATGTTCTGCTTGATCAGGTCGCGGTCGGTGATCCATGCCTTGAACACTGGCGGGGCCTTGCTGTTGGTCTTCTCGCCGAGATAGGCGAGTTGCATGGCGTGGCCGATCAGCGCCGCGTCTTCGAGCATTTTTTTCTCGGCCGGGTCCTGCTTGGCGTTCGCCGCACTGCCGATAGCGTCTTCGCCCATGTAGGCGGCTTTCACCTGTGCAGTGATCGCCCCGGCCAGGGCGTCGACCTTGCGCCCGAACTCCTGCACATCGCCAGCGTTCACCGGGTAGTACAGCGAAGTGTTGGTGCCCGGGTAGGTCGACAGGTTCTGGTACTGCGCCTCGGCCTTGGCGTGGTCCTTGGCTCCGGCCGGGGTTTTCAGGTGCAGGGTGTAAATCGCCACGCCCGGGTTGGCGGCTTCGATACGCACCTGTGCAGCGTTCAAACCGGTCTTCGACAGCTTGTCTTCGCCTTCGATGGCGCCCGCATCGGTGATCAGCACCACGTAGCGCGCGCCGAACTGGCTCCAGTCGACCTTGTCGATGCTCTCCATGACGCCGGCAAACGAGTCTTCATCGAAGCTGCTGCTCGACACGGTGGCCTGCTTGAGGTCTTTGATCCTGGCGAAAAAGTCGGCGCTGTCTTTCACCTGCGTCGGGTCGGCGTACATCTTGGTGGTGTATTCCAGCCCCGGCACCGCCTGGGTGTTGGAGCGGAAAGCCACCAGGCCGAACTTGACCTGTTTGCCGAGATTCTGCGCTTCGATCTTCTGGTAAACCTTGCGGATCGCCTCGCGGGTGCGGTCGATGTAGGGGTCCATCGAGATCGTCGAGTCGATGACAAATACCACGGCCGCGCTGAATTCCTTCAGCTGGTTGGCCTTTTTCTCTTCGGCTTCCTTGCTACCGGCCGCGCTGTTTGCTGCACCGCCCTTGGCGTTCTTGTCATCCGGCTTGCTGACGGAGGCGACGTTGAGCAGGCGCGTGCGGAAACCGCTTTCGGTCATGACTTCTTCGCCACTGAGCACCGGCAGCAGGTAGAACTGCTTTTGCAGGTCGACGAAGTATTCAGGTTCTTGAGCCAGTACGCCCGGTGCCTGCTGGCCCTTTTTCAGCGTGGCCCGCAGCGGCGCAACTTTGCTGACCGGGTCCGGTGCATCAAGGATGCCTTCGACGGTGGCGCGGTCCTTGAAGAACAGCAGCCGGTCGCGGTTGGCCGGGTTGGTGAAGGCCAGCGTCAGTTGCATCTTCCAGTCGGTGGTGCAGCTGGCAGGCAACCAGCCAATGGTTTTGCCGTAGCTGTCGGGGCCGACTTTCAGCCACTCGGCGTTGTTCGCTTGGGCGCGCTCGTACACATAAAAGCGGCTGAAGACCGGTTGTGCGTCGCCTGCCGCACCGCCCGCCGTCGGGCTGACTGTGCAGCCCGGCGTGGTCAGCACGCGTTGGAACAGGGTCTTTTTACCGGCCTGGATCAGCGGTTTGTCATCGGCCAGGGACAGCGGGCTGATGCACAGCGCCAGTAATGCGGCACCGCTCAGCAGGAAACGACTCAGGGGCGAACGCATCACTTCTGCAACTCCTCGAAGCGCTGCTTGGCTTCGGCGTTGTTCGGATCCTGGGTGAGGATGGTTTCATACCAGTAGGCGGCGGTGGCGTTGTCCGCGGCCGGGAAACACTCGCTGGCCTTCAGGTATTTAGGGTCGTATTCGCGGGCATAGGCGTTGGCGATCAGCGCGTCACCGGCCTGGGCACGGTTGGCGTACAGGCGTTGGGCGACGCCGCAGTGTTTGCCGGCCTTGGCCTGGTTGATGATCTCCAGCAACCTGGCACTGTCGGGTGCCGCTTTGATGCAGGTCTGGACGAAGGTCAACTCGGGCAGGCTGTTCATGCTGTCGAGGGTGCAGGCTTGAGCGTCGGCGCCGGCCGGTGCGGTGGCAGGGGCTGCGGCTACCGGGGCAGGCTGCGGGGTGCGTTTGTAGAACCAGAATCCGGCGCCCGCGGCCAGCAGCAACACCACGACAATCAACAGGCCGATCAGGCCTTTGTTGCTTTTCTTCACCGGTGCGGGAGGCGGTGTGTAGGCGGGCTCGGTGAGCACCGACTCCAATTCCAGTTCTGGCTCGGCGGTGGAAAGGGTTAGCTCAGGCAACTCCGGGATTTCCGGTGCCGGTTCCGGTGCTTTCGGTGCCGGTGCATTCGGCGTCGTCAGTTCGGCGCCACCGTAAGTTGAACGCGTCTGGCCGCCGGCCGTGGACGGCAACACGCCAACGCCTGGCCGAACCACGCCTTTGTCGGCGTGGCCTTGGCTTTGTTCGCGCAGTTCGATCTGGAATTGCGAGTTGGCGCCGCCTTCCAGCAGTGGGTCAACCACGTCCGGTCCGACCTGCGTTTGCAAAGCTTCGCCGTTGGCCGTGAGGTTGAAACGCGAGACCTTGAACCAGAATGGACTGTTGCTCCAGGCCTTGTGGTCCTGAAGGTAAAAACCGTCCTGGTTGCGTTGAATGGAAAACTCCAGTTGTTCCTCGCCACCCTGCCATTTCTTCACAGTGAGGCGGGCCTGGCCAGGCACATTGGGCTCTAACGCGAGCAGGTCGACACGAATTGGCATTGCTTATCTCGCTGCGAAGGCTGCGAGCACTTGGCCCAGCCGTTCGTTCTGTTCAGGGGTGATTTCACGTCCGGCACCATGGCCGGCATTGTCCTGCGTGATGTAGGCCAGGCCCGAGAGCCAGTCGCCCAGATACCGTTGCGCCTGATTCGCCGGTTGCGCCGGCAGTACCGGCACTTGTCCCGGGCCAATGTCGGTGTAGAACGAAAACAAAGGTGCCTTGGCACCGGCGCGGCTGTTCGGACGCTCGCTCACCGGCTTTTGGAGGTAGCCGAACCAGGACACGAAATCGCGCAGCACACGCTGCACTTCCAGTACCTGGCGTTCGACCAGTTGATCGCGCCGCGCGCCACTTTGTGCGCGCTTGAGGACGGCGCGGCTCAGTTGCCCCGGCAAGTCCTGGCGATAGCCGGCGGTGATCAGTTCATCGACCACCGCTTCCAGCAAGGCCTTTTCCAGCCCCAGCAGGTTGAGCAGGCTTTGCCGGGTGGTCAGTTCACGCAGGTGCGCGATCCAGGCCTTGAAGGCCGCTTTGGCAAAACGGTGCTCGGTGCTTTGCAGCTCGGGCGCCGGGGTGCCGGTGTTGCTGCTGACTGGCGCGTCGTGGCTCAGGTCGTCACTGAAATCGAAATCGAAACCGGCGTCGTTGCCGTACAGGCTCTGGCTCGGTGTCGGGGTGACCGGTTCGTCGTTCACGGCCGGCTCGTCATCGGTTTCGTACACGCCGCTGAGGTACAGGTCGCGCACCTCTTCGCTCGGCATGTCGAGTTGATCGATCAATTCGCCAAGCACCGCCGGGCGCCGGCCCAGGCCCGTCAGAATCATTTGCGCCTTGGCTTTCTTGGCGGCTGCGGCGCCGTCGTCGTCAGCGTGGTACCAGGTGCTCAGGCCATGAGTGGTCAGGCCCTCGAGGCATTCGCTCAATTGCTCGCGGATACGCTGCAATTTGAATTCGATATTGGCCACGCCTTTGAAACTGCCGCTGAAGTGGCTGATGCCACCGTCATCGTTGCGCAGCATTTCTGTCCAGGCGTTGGCCGGGTTCTTGATGTGTTTGCACACCAGGGCGTTGCTGGCGAAGCTGGTGCCCAGCGCGCTGACACGTTCCTGATAGATGGCATTGAGGCCGGTTTCCGCACCGGTCGCGTCTTGCCCGATGAATGCCGCGTCCATACGCGGTTTGCGCACCAGATAGGTGTTCTGGAACGGTGTGCCGGCCCAGTCGTTCATCCAGCTCAGGCTGCCGAAGCGCTCCAGCATGGTCAGCTTGACCATGCCGTTCCAGCTCTCGTCGTACTGATCAGGCGTCAGGCTCAGGGAGTTGGTGATGCGCAGGTCGAGCATGGTCAGTGCCCAGATCAGGCCGGTATCGCGCTTGCTGCGAGCGGCCGAGTCGGCGCCCTGGGTCTTTTCGATCCAGCGGGTCAGCACCGGGCCCACGTCGTTGACGTCGCTCTGCTTGGTCGAGCCTGTGCAGACCACCAGCGCGTTCATTTCCTGATTGTCGGTGTAGCGTTCGAACAGGTAGGCGACCTTGCCGCGCAGGATCAGCTGGGAAACGGAGTTGTCCTTGGCGGTCGATTGCGGGTCGTTGGAATCGGCGATCTCGTGCAGTTTCTGGCGCCCGCGATAACCGGGGAAGTCCAGCAGGTCGACCTGATTGACGATGTCATCCACTGGCGCTTCGATCAGGCGGAAGGTCATTTCGGCGGTCAGTGCCGCCAGTTGTGCGACCGCAATTGCCTGACTGTTTTGCAGGCGATCGCCAACCAGCGGTCGAACATCGATCGGCAAGTCCAGCGGGCTGCCGAAGCGTTCGAGGATGTCGACGTTCATGATGCTGTCGCGCTGGCTGTAGGTGTCGTTGTCGAAACTCACCAAGGCCTTCAGCGGTGCGAATACGGTCTCGGGCAGACCCAGCTTGTGCAGTGCACCGGCCAGTTGCTGGTACACGCGCGTCAACTCGCGTTGTTCACCCCAGAGGATCGAAAACAGCTCGGCCCGTTCCTGGAAACTCAGGCGTGGCGCCAGTTGCAACGCTTTGGGCCAGTACAGGTGCTCAAGCTTCTTCACCGAGTTGCGGAAGTTGTCGCGCAGGTAATCCCACAGCGACACCAGATCGTCAGCGTTGACCCCCGTTTGCAGCGGCCCGGTTTCGCGGCCTTCGAACGGTTTGAGCACGCGCTGGATGCGCTCTTCGTCGATCTCGTAGGAAATCCGCTCAAGGTCGAAATCCTTGAACCAGGCGTTGGCGAGAATCTTCGCCAGTTCGATTTCCTTGAACAGCGTGAGTTCTACCGGGAAATCATTGTCCTGACTTACCTTCGCCCGACGACTGAAGCGCGTTACCAGGCCGGTGGCTTCCTTGCCGCCACCCACCGGGTTGATGTGCTTGATGAAGTCCAGGCGATGGTCGCCGAACTCGGTTTCCAGCTTGCCGTTCTGACCGGCGGCGAGGGCCGAAATCAGGTAGGACTTGCCGGCCTGGGACAAGCCGAAAAAGCCAATGGTCATCGGCGTGCAGGCCACGCGACCGAGGCTTTTGGCCAGGTTGCGGGCGCGGTGCAGGCGGATGTTCAGGTTGTCGGCTTCGCTGTCCAGGCGCGGTGCATTGACGCGTGTCTGGCCTATCCAGTCCAGCGCCTGACCGGCGCCTTCATAAACAGCGGCCCAACTGGCAGAAAGCTGAGTTTGATCGGGGGTCAGGTCATTCATTTGCGTTTCACACTTCCACTGTCGAGCCAGTACTTGGTCTCGCTCAGGCCGGCGTCGAGCATGGTGTTGAGTTCCAGCTCGAGGTCGCTGCGCGGGTTGAAGTTGACGTTGTTACTGTTGGATTCGATGTCGCGAACCGAGAGGCGGTCGCTGACCAGATCCTGCTTGCGCGTGTATTTGTCAGCCGGTTTGACCTCGAGCCGCACCTTGAGCAGCGGCGCGCTGCCGTTTTCACCGATTGCCCGGGAAAACTTCTCCCGACCCGCCTTGGTGAACCGCAAGGTATACAACGGCGAAGCGGCCCAGCGGTCAGCGGCCAACTGGCGGAAACCGAGGCGCAGATCGCCGCGCATTTCCAGCTGTGGCGTGTCGGCGTCGTCGCCCGTACCGATTTCCGGCAGTTTTATTTTGTAGTCTTCGGACTGGATGTCGCGGTACAGCACGTCGGCATCCTTGATCACGTTGTTCAGGTCGATGACACCGATGTGCTTGACCGTCGAATACGGCTTGAGCGCCGATGCCCGGAAGTAGAAGTTCGGCACGCTGTGGTTGGCGCACAACAGGCAGAGCATGGCGCCGACCGAGGCGGTGCTTTTCGGGTCGTCGATCCGGCCGTTCCTGTGAAACGGATACCAACCGCCGGTGCGGTAGTTTTGCAGCGCCAGAATGCGCCCTGGTGGCAGCGGCAACACCTTGCGAATGAACGCCTGGATGCCGGGCAGGCGCGAAGGGCGGCCGGTCAGCAACAAGACATCACACGGGTAATGCGCGACCACTTCACACAGCGCACCAAGGATCTTGGTGATGTTGATCTGGTCGTTGAGGAACGCGGCATGGAGCTTTTGCAGGTCGAAGCTGATCGGCGCGGCATACAGGTCGAAACCGCTCTGAGCGCCGACATCGCGACGCACGGCGACATTGACGTAGTCGAGCACGGTCTGGCTGATTGCGTTGTCACCGAGCAATTGGCGGTAGCTTTGCGGGATGACTTCCTGCGGGACCTGCGGATCGTAATGCTCGTACGCCTTGAGTAGCGCCAGGCCCAGCGGGGCGAACACCTGCAGGTTCAATTGCTGACGCAGGATCATGTCCTGGGCACTGACCGATTCATCGCCACACAACCGTGACATCAGTGAGTTCGGGGCTTTCACGCCAGCGTTCTGCAAGGCTTTTTCGAAACTCGGCAGGATGAAGTCCTGAATCACGTCCAGCAGGATGTCGTCGCCGGCCACCTTGAAGCCATCGCGAAAACGCTGTTCGGGCACGATGTGCACGTTGCTGCCGCTGCCGGTATTGCCCGCGCGGTCGAGGCGATAGTCGGTGATCACCAGGTCGGTGGTGCCACCGCCGATGTCGATGGTCGCGAGGGTGATGCGTTGGCGGTCGGCCTTGTCCGGCCTGGCGATGGTGTCAAAAAACTCTTCCGGGTGCCCGGCGAAGTTCTCGTTGACCTCGGTGTACAGGTACACCAACTGGCCGCAGGACGCTTCGTCCCATTCCACGCGGATGCTCGGGATCGGTGTGCGCGGGCTGACGGCCTGATCCTGGTGTGGATCTTCCTCGCCGGCATGCCAGCCGAGGCTTTTCCACACCAGGCCGATGGCTTGCAGCATGCGTTCGTTGAGGATGCTGCGTTCGGCCTGCGGCATGCCCGGCGGCACGGTCAGGGTAATGCTGTTGAGCTGGCGCGGCACGCGGGTGTGACCCTGGCGCGAGCGCTGGGCCGGGCTGTTGATTTGCGACAGCGCCTGGGCCAGTACTTCGGCGAGCATGAAGGTCATTAGCGAGCTGCGTGAATAACGCGGCATGAACACCGGCAGACGATCGTCTTCTTCGAGACTGTATAGCGCCTCGCCGGTTTCGTTGATCAGGTGCGAGAACGGCGCGGCGGTGGCGTACGGCTCGTTGTCGGTCTTGATGTACGAGCAGTTGAAACGCCAGCCGTGGCCATAGGCGTTTTCGTCCCACAGATAACGTTTCGGGCTGGACAGGCCAGTGGAGCCTTCGGTGCCGCGACGACGACTGGCCAGACGACTGGCCTCATTGCCGACACGGGCAATCGTCGCCCACTGGAACGCATCGTGACGACCGCTCTTGACCGAGCAGTGGTCCTTGCCGAAGTACGCCTGGGAGAACTCCACGCGGCTTTCAAACGGCAGGTTATAGGTGTGTTCGGGGGTGATCAGGTCGCGCAGTTCCAGCACGTAGTTCTGCTTCAGCCCGGAGCCGGCCTGACCGTGGTTTTCGATCAGGATGCCGCAGGTGCGCGAGTTGCCGACGTCCAGCACCAGATCCACCGGAATCGGTTTGACCAGGCCATTGGTGTCATTGGCGACCACTTTCAGCTCGGGGATTTCAACTTTCGCCCGGGCCTTCGACTGTTGGGCGGCTGACGGTTTGCTCAACAGGCTGAGCAAGTTGAGGTAGTGCGCCAGGTGATGGTTGGCGCGGATATCGATGTCCAGCTCTGCGCGCGAACGGTGCGCATTGCCCTCATTGAACACTTCCAGCAACCACTCGTTGACCCACGGCTGCGCCAGGAACCAGCGGGTTTCGCTAGCCTTGGTCGCGAGCTTGAAAGATACGCCGGAGCTGATGTCTTCTTCGTTTGGCGCCAGATAGGCAGTGCCGTCACGCTTGGGCATCACACGGCTGTCGAACGCCATCGTCAGGCGGTGGGTGTTGCCGTCGATGTCGGGAGTCGCCAGTTTCACCAGGCGCATGCGCGACCAGTTGCTCGGACCTTCGTCGAAGCGATGCGGCGGCATGAAGCGGAAAAACGGGGTCGGCAGCCAGATGCCGTCGAGCAAATCGAGGCTGCTTTTCATGTCGACGCTGAACGCAGGTTTGGCTTTTTCGACCTTTTCCGGTTCGGGCTCGTAGAAAAAGAAGTCTTTCTCTTCGTTGTACGCCAGGCGGCAGATCAGCCCGCTGATCATCGGTGCAAACTCCCCCGCCGGTTCCTTGCGAGGATCCAGGCGCAGGGCGAAATCCATGAACTGGATGCCGGTGTCGCTGACCAGCGTGACGGTGTCTTCGAATTGAGTGACTTCAGGCAACATGTCGGGTTATTCCGTTTTTATTCCGCCACTTGCCGCATGGACATGGGGAATTGTTCTTTTCCGTAACCGCCGGTGCAGTCCGCGACCGTGGTCGCCCCTTTGCGGCAGTTGACCTTGGGCATGTCATAAGTGCTGCCATCGCCGCATACGGCCTGGCCCTGGCTGTCGATGGCCAGGCTGCCACCCCTCATAGTAGCGCTCACCGGCCCACTACATTTCGAACCGTCGGCCTGGTGTACGGTGACTTGGCCCTTACCGTCCTTGAGCTGGTATTCCAGGCGCAGCGGTTTGCCGGTTCGGCGATCCTGAATACCAGCTCCTGCGCTGTACTGACCGTCGAGGAACCTGGCGGCACCGTCGGCGGCATCTGGCGGGATGCTCAGGGGAGGGCCGGGTTTTGTGGCGGTGGATTTTTCTGCTTCGGGCGATGTGACATCCGGCGGCGCGGTTTTGTTTTCGGGTGGCGTGGTTTTGTTTTCAGCTGCCGGGTCTTTGGCTGGGTCTTTGGTCAAGTCGGCGGGTGCTGCATCAGCCTCGTTGCCTTCGACTGCCGGCGCCTCCACGTCATGGGTGCCGGTCACGGCGGTATCGGTACCGGTTGCAGTGCCGGAGCCTACAACGGTGCCTGTCACCGGGACGCCATTGAGCGTCGTGACATTGCCGGTCAGTGGCGGCTCTTCCAGATGTTTTTCTACCGGCACAACGCCCTCAGGTAGCAAATCCACCGCCACCAACGGAATCGGGACGCACCCTCGCAGGCCGAGCAACAGCCACAAAAGCAGCAGCAGGAGCGGCAGCAGCAACAGCCACCACCAGCGACGCCACCATGGACGAGCAACCACCGGCACGGCAGGCGCAACAGCAGGCGCTTCGACCACGGGTGGCGGCGTGAACGCGGGCGGGACCTGATAAAGGCAGTGCAGGGGATCGCCATTGCCGGTTCCGGCATGCTCGAAACCCCAGAAGGTCAGCACCGGTTTGCCTTGCACCAGGTAGACAAAGTTTTCGTCCGGGAAATGAATCACGCGCTTGAGTAGCTTGCCGAACACGGCTTTGTCGCCTTGCTGCTGTTCGGCGGAGTCAGTACCCAGGAAACGCTGGCTCAATTCTTCGAGCGCGGTCTTCAGAGCTTCAAGCTGGCGGCGGGCAGGGGCGCGTTCTTCTTCGGTCGCGCTGCTCCACGGAATCACATCGCCGTCGAGGGCGCTGTACCAATCGATCTGGTTGCCGAGTTCATCACTTTGAGGGATGGCCAGATGATCGACCAAATCGGGGTTCTTGCGGCGAATGGCTTCGCGCAATTGCAGGGCTGCCCGGTAGACCGGTTGACCTGTTTCGCCGAGGGCCGTGAATGACCCGCTCTTGCCGCTGCGTAATAGTGCCCCGCGCATTCAAACTCCATACGATCCGTTGCGCAAAAATGACAGACAAATGTGTCTGTATTTGCTCCTGCTTTTAGCGGGCGACCTTAATATCATCATGATATCACCGCCAAACTGCCGGAGGTTCAAACCTTATGAGACTAACGTAAGCATGCGGAGGTTGCATAAGGTCAATTTTAATTGGCTTGGGAAGGCTCGCGTGTAAGCTTTTTAAACTTGCTGAATCGTTTCACCAGCGCTATAAAAAATGCACAACTCCAAGAAAGGCTTTTCCCATGACCTCGCTCAAACTCCTCGTTGTCCTTGGCGCGCTGTCCGCCTCCCACGCCATGGCTTGGGATTACGTCCTGCTCGACAGCGACAAAGCCGCGCAAAACTGGCAGGTCACCAGCCAGCAACTCGGTGTGAAAACCGACCAACCCTTCAGCGTCACCCTGCGCACCTTGCACGGCGGTCGGCAGGAGGGCGTCAGCATCGTCGACATCGATAACGGCACGATGAAACTCTCGGTGGTGCCGACTCGCGGGATGAACGTGCTGCAGGCGTCGGTCGGAAATGTGCGCATGGGCTGGGATTCGCCGGTCAAGGACGTGGTCAATCCGTCCTTCATTGAGCTCAACGGTCGTGGCGGCCTGGGCTGGCTGGAAGGCTTCAACGAGTTGGTCACCCGCTGCGGCTACGAATGGGTCGGCCACCCGGGCGTCGACAACGGTGAACTGCTGACTCTGCATGGCCGCGCCGCCAATATCCCGGCCAGCAAGGTCACCCTGCATATAGATGAAAAACCGCCTTACGCGATCACCCTGCGCGGCGAACTGAAAGAGCAGGCGTTCAAGAAGGTCGACTTCTCCGTTGCGACCGAACTGGTCACCGAACCCGGCAGCGTAGTGTTCGCCCTCAACGACACCCTGACCAACAACGGCGACTATCCGAAGGAATACCAGGCGCTGTATCACAGTAACTTCAGCACCCCGTTCCTGGAGCAGGGCGCCCGTTTCGCCGCGCCGGTGAAACAGGTGTCGCCGTTCAACGACAAGGCCAAGGGCGATCTGCCCGACTGGCAAACCTACCGCGCACCGACCAAGGACTACGACGAGACGGTTTACAACGTGGTGCCGTATGCCGATGCCAAGGGCGATACATTGACCGTTCTGCATAACAAGGCCGGCAGCCTGGGTGTCTCGGTCGGCTTCAACACTCAGACACTGCCCGTGTTCTCCCTGTGGAAAAACACCGATACCCGAGGCCAGGGCTATGTCACGGGGCTGGAACCGGGAACAAGTTTTTCCTACAACCGCCGGTATCAGCGGCCACTTGGTTTGGTGCCGATTATTGGGGTTAAAGAGCAGAAGCGGTTTCAGATCAAGTACAGCTTGCTGGCGGATAAGGGGGCTGTGGATAAGGCGTTGCATCGGGTGAGCGAGATTCAGGGTGCTCGGGAAACCGAGGTACGACAAACGCCGTTAGTTGATCTATCCAAGGAGTAATTCTGGTCAGTTTGTGCTCGGCCGATACTGCAGCGCCTCAGCCAGATGGTCGCGGGTGATGCCATCAACTTGCTCAAGGTCCGCCAGGGTGCGGGAGACTTTGAGCAGTCGATGGGCCGCTCGCAGCGACAAGGTCAATCGCTCACACGCCGTTTCCAGCCAGGCTTCGTCGGTTGTGGATAACTTGCAGTGTTCGCGCAGGCCCGGCAGATCAAGGAAAGCGTTCGCGCAGCCCTGGCGTTTTTGTTGTCGCTCTCGGGCGTCGGCAACCAGCACTGCGGCAGTAGCGGTGTCATCACCGGGTTTCAGCGCAGGGTTCAACGCTGTGGCTTCACGAGCGACGGTCAGGTGCAGGTCGATTCGGTCCAGCAACGGCCCCGACAGTTTGTTGCGGTAACGCTGGACCATGTCCGGTGTACAACTGCATTTGCCGCTGGGTTCGCCAAGATATCCACAGGGGCACGGGTTCATCGCGGCTACTAATTGGAAACGGGCCGGGAAGCGGACACGGTCCTTGGCGCGGGAGATTACGATGTGACCGGACTCAAGCGGCTCCCGTAGCACCTCCAATACCTTGCGATCAAACTCCGGGAGTTCGTCCAGAAACAGTACACCGTGGTGGGCGAGGGTGATTTCGCCGGGCTGCGGTTTCGAACCGCCTCCCACCAGCGCGGGCCCGGATGCCGAGTGATGTGGCTGGCGAAACGGCCGCTGCGGCCAATGGCTCAACGGCGAACAACTGACGACCGACTGAATCGCCGCCACTTCCAGTGCTTCATTTTCGGCCAGCGGCGGCAGCAATCCCGGCAGGCGGCTCGCCAACAGGGTTTTCCCCGTTCCCGGCGGCCCACTGAACAACAGGTTGTGAGCACCTGCGGCAGCGATCAGCAGCGCACGTTTGGCCGCGAGTTGCCCCTGCACTTCATTCAGGTCGGGATAAGGTTTGCTGGCATAGAGCAGGCCATTGGAGACATAAGGCTCAATCGGGGTATGCCCGTTGAAATGCGCAACGGCCTCAAGCAGATGATCCACGGCAATCACTTTCAGTCCCGAGGCCAGGCACGCCTCTTCAGCGTTAGCTCGCGGCACCATCAACCAGCGCCCGGCCTTGCGCGCCGCCAGCGCCGCCGGCAATACCCCGCGAACCGCCCGCACGGCACCTGACAGCGCCAACTCCCCAAGGCATTCCGCATCATCGAGCGTCAACGTCGGCACCTGCACACTGGCCGAGAGAATCCCCAGGGCAATCGCCAGATCGAAGCGCCCGCCATCCTTGGGCAAATCCGCCGGCGCCAGATTCAACGTGATCCGCCGCGCCGGAAATTGCAGCCCCGAATTGATGATCGCACTGCGCACCCGATCCTTGCTTTCCTTCACCGCCGCTTCGGGCAGGCCGACCATCGTCAGTGATGGCAAACCATTGGCCAGATGGACTTCAACGGTGACAGCGGGCGCATCCACGCCAATCTGGGCGCGGCTGTGGACGATGGAGAGGGACATGGTCGTTCCTTGAGATGACGGGAGCCGCTTCCTGCGGGCTTTTGAAGGGTAGTCGGGGGGAGGGAATTCTGGTGAGGCGGGTGAGGGGGCAAACTTTCACTGGATGTTGCGGGGACGGAGTGACCTAGGCAAACGCCACCTGTAGGAGCGAGCTTGCTCGCGAAAAACCCAAATGCGCCGCTGGTCATCCGGCTTTACGCGTTATCGTTCACGACCTTCACGACCTTCACGACCTTCACGACCTTCACGACCTTCACGACCTTCACGACCTTCACGACTTTCGCGAGCAAGCTCGCTCCTACAGTGGATTGGGTTCCACAGTGAGCATTTGCGGTGTTATTCGGTTGGTGGGTTCAGCTTCGCTTCCAGCTCGGCGACTTTCGCTTCGAGGCTTTCGAGGCGGGCGCGGGTGCGCGCCAGCACGACCATCTGACTGTCGAATTCTTCGCGACTCACCAAATCCAGTTTGCTGAAGCCACTTTGCAGCAACATTTTGAACTGGCTTTCGATTTCAGCTTTCGGCAGGGGCGTGTCGCCGCTGAAGAGGCGGGAGGCGGTGCCGGTCAGGGCGTCGAGGAAGTCTTTGGGCGCGAGCATGTGGGATGTCCTGATAACAATGGCAGGCAGTGTATCACGCAGTGTCTATAGTCATTTCCGCGGGCGAGGGGTGCACGCTTTTCGCGCATGGGGACGGGCGGCGTCGCACCGTTGTTGTGCGTAACACGTCGGCTGTTGTTGCGAAGTCGCTGTCATCAGCGGGCAAAGGCTTGAAAACAGTGAAATTTCCAGAGATGGCAAGCTTTCTGCTTAGACCCTCATGACCCATGCACTGATGCAGTCGCTGTGACGAATGCAGTGCGCCAAACGAAGCGCGGGGGAGTGTTTCGTCAGGAGCGGTTTGCTGGCGTCGGACGGGCAGGTAAGGCCGACGACGCGTTACAAAGCCAGGCACTGCGCTTAGACTTGAGACGGGTTTGTTTTCCTGGGGCAAGTCCACCAATTCGGGAGAGAGTTTTCATGAAGCTAGTCACTGCCATCATCAAGCCGTTCAAGCTGGACGACGTACGCGAGTCGCTGTCCGAGATCGGCGTGCAGGGCATTACCGTCACTGAAGTCAAAGGCTTTGGTCGGCAGAAGGGTCACACCGAGCTGTATCGCGGCGCGGAATACGTGGTCGATTTCCTGCCCAAGGTGAAGATCGACGTCGCCATCGACGACAAGGATCTGGACCGGGTAATCGAGGCCATCACCAAGGCTGCCAACACCGGCAAGATCGGTGACGGCAAGATCTTCGTGGTCAATCTGGAACAGGCGATTCGCATCCGTACCGGCGAAACCGATACCGACGCAATCTAAGCCGCCACAAACCCAACGCCCCAGGAGAAAACAATATGACTCTGCGTAAATTCGCAGGGCTAGGAGCCCTGTTGTCCATCGTAATGCCCAGCCTTGCTTTGGCGGCAGACGAAGTGGCGGCCCCGGTCCTCAACTCCGGCGACACTGCCTGGATGTTGACCTCTACAGCCTTGGTGCTGTTCATGACAATTCCCGGCCTCGCGCTGTTCTACGGCGGCATGGTTCGGTCGAAAAACATTCTTTCCGTGATGATGCAGTGCTTCGCCATTACCGGTCTGATCAGCGTCCTGTGGGTCATTTATGGCTACAGCATCGCGTTCGACACCACGGGCATGGAGCAGGGCGTCGTCAACTTCAACTCGTTCTTCGGCGGCATGGGCAAGGCGTTCCTCGCCGGCATCACGCCAGCCAGCCTGACCGGGCCTGCGGCGCTGTTCCCTGAGGCAGTGTTCGTCACCTTCCAGATGACTTTCGCGATCATCACCCCGGCGTTGATCGTCGGCGCCTTCGCCGAGCGGATGAAGTTCTCCGCAATGCTGGTGTTCATGGGCGTGTGGTTCACCCTGGTTTACGCGCCGATTGCGCACATGGTCTGGTCCGGTAACGGCGGCCTGTTGTGGGACTGGGGCGTTCTGGACTTCGCCGGCGGCACCGTGGTGCACATCAACGCCGGTGTGGCCGGTCTGGTTGCGTGCCTGGTGCTGGGCAAGCGCAAAGGCTTCCCGACCACGCCGATGGCGCCGCACAACCTCGGTTACACCCTGATGGGCGCGGCCATGCTGTGGGTCGGCTGGTTCGGTTTCAACGCCGGTTCCGCCGCTGCGGCCAATGGCACCGCCGGTATGGCGATGCTGGTGACGCAAATCGCTACCGCCGCTGCTGCACTGGGCTGGATGTTTGCCGAATGGATCACCCACGGCAAACCTAGCGCACTGGGTATCGCTTCGGGCGTGGTTGCCGGCCTGGTGGCAATCACCCCGGCTGCCGGTACCGTTGGCCCGATGGGCGCGCTGGTCATCGGTCTGGCGGCAGGCGTGGTGTGCTTCTTCTGTGCCACCACCCTGAAGCGCAAGCTCGGCTATGACGACTCCCTGGACGCCTTCGGCGTGCACGGTATCGGCGGTATCCTCGGCGCGATCCTGACCGGCGTGTTCGCCGCACCGTCCCTGGGTGGCTTCGGCACCGTGACCGACATCGCCGCACAAGTGTGGATTCAATGCAAAGGCGTGGGCTTCACGGTGATCTACACCGCGATCGCCACATTCATCATCCTCAAGGTGCTGGATGCGGTCATGGGCCTGCGCATCAACGAAGAAGAAGAAGCGGTCGGCATCGATCTGGCGCTTCACAACGAACGCGGCTACAACTTGTAAGTACGCGTGTAAAAACTTGCCCGGCTTGCCGGGCATTTTTTTGTCTGAAATTTGTCATTGAAGAGCGCGCTGAAAGGTTTTTTCCTACAGGTTTTACGATGTTTGCGTCGGGTGTGTTTGTGCAGTCGAAGGCTTACAGGATTGAAGGAATATTAGGGCCTTTGTTTTTTCCCAGAGCGCGCTAGAATGCGCCCCGAACGTGCGGAGAACTGTATGTGGCAACAGACTCTGATTACCTTGCGGGCGAGGCCCCGGGGCTTTCATCTGGTAACGGACGAGTTACTCGCCGGCCTGCCTGAACTCAAGGCGTGTCGGGTCGGTCTGTTGCATTTGTGGCTGCAGCATACCTCGGCGTCGTTGACCATCAACGAGAACGCCGATCCGGCGGTACGTCGCGACTTCGAACGGTTTTTCAATCGTCTGATCCCACAAGGAACAGACGGCTATGAGCATAACGACGAAGGCCTGGACGACCTCCCGGCGCACTTCAAGGCCAGCGTACTTGGCTGTCAGCTCAGTTTGCCGATTTCGGCAGGCCGGCTGGCGTTGGGGACCTGGCAAGGCATTTACCTGGGCGAGCACCGTGATCATGGCGGTGTCCGTAAAGTCCTCGCCACCGTGCACGGTGAAGAGGCATAACCGCTGGTCAGCAGCGGCCGTTGATTTTTTTCCGGCAGCCTTCGACAGAGGGCAAAGCTGGGCTATAACTAATCTGCTTTTCGCAAGTCATGAGGTAGAACATGAGCGACGATGATCTGGAAAACGACGACCTCGAAGTAGGCGACGACGACGAAACCGAAGAAGGTCTGGAAGCAGCGGCAGAAGACGTCGCTGAAGACGACGGCGGTGATGCCCCGGTTCCAACCGCCAAAGGCAAGGCCAAGGCAGCGGTATCGGTCGATGAGCTGCCGAGTGTCGAAGCCAAGAACAAGGAACGCGACGCCCTGGCCAAGGCCATGGAAGAGTTCCTGGCCCGTGGTGGCAAGGTGCAGGAAGTGGAGGCCAATGTGGTCGCCGATCCTCCCAAGAAGCCGGACAACAAGTACGGCAGCCGGCCTATCTGAGCCTGCTACCCGCTTGCTGAAAAAGCCCGCCGTCGCTGCGGGCTTTTTCATGCCTGAAACAAAACTTGTGGGTTGAATACTGTCCAGTGTGGGAGCGGGCTTGCTCGCGAATGCGGTGTACCAGTCGACATTGATGCTGGCTGACACGACGCCTTCGCGAGCAAGCCCGCTCCCACAGGTTTTGTGTCAGGCCGAAGCCTTGTTCCACCGCGCCAACAACGCCGGCAACTCGGTCAAACTGCGAATCTCGGCATCTGGCAGATGTTCAGCCTCCCAGGCCTTGCCCGCCGGGTTGAACCAGATCGCCCGCATTCCCGCCTGTTGCGCCCCGGCAATGTCATCACCCGGATGATCGCCGATGTGCACTGCGGTTTCAGCGGTTGCACCACCGCGTTGCAGCGCCTCATGAAACAGTCGCGCATCGGGTTTGGCGATACCGATGTCCTCGGCGCACAGCGCAAACTTGAAGTAGTCCGCCAGCCCCAGCCGACGCACATCGGCGTTGCCGTTGGTGACCACGCCTAGGGCGTAATGGTTGGCGAGGATTTCCAGGGTCGGTTCAACCTCCGGAAACACATCGATCTGATGGCGGGCGTGCAGAAACACTTCAAAACTCTTGTCCGCCAGGTCCGACGCCTCGTCATGCCCGTAACCGGACTCTTCCAGCGCATGGAACAGCACACGCCGACGTAGCGCGCTGATGCGGTGCTTGAGGCTTGGCTCGTTGCTCAATACTCGCTCGCGAATAGCCCACAGATGCTCCACCGGCACTGCTCCCAGATTGGGCGCGTGCTCGGTCAGCCATTCACGCAAAACGGCTTCGGCGCTGACGATGACCGGGGCGGTGTCCCACAGGGTGTCGTCGAGGTCGAAGGTAATCAACTGAATACTCATGAATCGTCGCCTTTCATGCGTTTGGCCCGTGGGTGGGCGCTGTCGTAGACCGCTGCCAGGTGCTGGAAGTCCAGGTGGGTGTAGATCTGCGTGGTCTTGATGTCTGAATGGCCGAGCAGTTCCTGCACCGCGCGCAGGTCCTGGGAGGACTCCAGCAGGTGGCTGGCAAAGGAGTGCCGCAGCATGTGCGGGTGCAGGTTTTGCCCCAGTTCGCGCTCGCCGGCCGCCTTGACCCGCACCTGGATCGCCCGTGGTCCGAGGCGCCGGCCTTGCTGGCTGACAAACACCGCATCGTCCGCCGGGTTGGCCATGGCCCGCAGGGGCAGCCACTGTTCCAGCGCCTCGCGGGCCTTTGTCCCTACCGGCAGCAGGCGGGTCTTGCTGCCTTTGCCGAGCACCTGGACCATGCCGTCCGCCAGGTCGAGCTGATCGAGGTTGAGCCCTGTCAGCTCCGAAAGTCGCAGCCCGGAGGAGTAGAACAACTCCAGGATCGCCTGGTCCCGACGGGCCAGGAAGTCATCTTCAACGCCGCCTTCCAGCAGTTGCAGGGCGCGGTCGGTGTCGAGGGTTTTCGGCAGGCGGCGTTCGCCTTTGGGCGGAGCCAGGCCGTTGGCCGGGTCGTGGTCGCACAGGCCTTCGCGGTTCAGGTAGTGATAAAGCCCGCGAACGGCCGACAGCAATCGCGCCAGGCTGCGGGAGGACTGGCCCTGGGCGTGCAGGCGGGCAATCAGGCTGCGCAGGCGCTGGATGTCCAGCGCCGCCCAGCTGCCGATGTTCTGCTTGATGCACCAGCCCAGCACTTTATCGAGGTCTCGGCGATAGGCCGACAGCGTATGCGGCGACACCTGCCGCTCACTGCGCAGGTGTTCGCAGTAAGCGTCCAGTTGCCGTTCCATGTTCAGCGTACCGAGCGCAGGGAGTTGTTGACCCGTGGCAGCACGCGACCCATGACTTCAGCGATGTAGCTCAGGAACAGGGTGCCTACCGAGCTTTTGTAGTGCTGCGGATCGCGGCTGGCGATGGCCAGAATGCCGTGGATGCCCTGGTGGCTGATGGCAACGACCGCGGTGGAGCCGATCTGCTTGCGCTGTTCTTCGCCGAACAGGAAGTCCAGCTCATGTTCGCGCAGGCTGCCGCTGATGCTTTTTTCTTCCGAGAGCAAGCCGCCGATGGCCACTTGTGCTTCGGCGTGAGTGGCCCAGCGGCCGACCGGCATGGCGTTGTCACCCAGCAGGATGAGGCTGACGAAGGGCACCTGGAATTCCTGGCGCAGGCTGTCTTCGACGCACATCACCACGTCTTCCAGGCTGGCGGCATCCATCAGCGCCAGGATCAGGCGGCGGGTCTTGTCGAAGAGACGGTCGTTGTCGCGGGCCACGTCCATCAGGTGCGACAGGCGATGACGCAGCTCGATGTTGCGGTCGCGCAGGATGGTCATCTGGCGCTCCACCAGCGACACGGTATCGCCGCGCCGATGGGGGATGCGCAGGGACGGGAGCAGTTCTTCGTGCTCGACGAAGAAGTCCGGATGAGCCTCCAGGTACGCGGCTACAGCCGCCGCCTCCAGGCTTTCGGACGGTGATTCGTCAGCTTGTCGTGCGGGTACCTGGGGCTTGTCGGTCATGGGTTTCGCTCACTCAAAGACGCACTTGTCCTTCATATACGCGCACTGCCGGGCCGGTCATCATCACCGGTTGGCCAGGGCCTGCCCATTCGATGGACAGGCGCCCGCCGGGCAGGTCGATCAATAGCGGCGAATCCATCCACCCCTGGCTGATCGCAGCCACTGCGGCCGCACAGGCGCCGGTTCCGCAAGCCTGGGTTTCCCCGGCCCCGCGTTCCCAGACGCGCAACTGTGCGCGGCTCCGGTCGATGACCTGGAGAAAACCGACATTGACCCGTGCCGGAAAGCGCGAGTGATGTTCGATTTTCGGGCCCAGTTCATGCACCGGCGCGTTGTTGATGTCGCTGACCCGTACCACTGCATGGGGGTTGCCCATGGACACGGCAGCCAGATCGACCACGGTGCCGTCGACGTCGACCTGATAACTCTTGGCCTGCTCCGGCGCCTGGAACGGAATATCCGCTGGCACCAGGCGTGGGGCGCCCATGTTGACGCTGATCTGGCCGTCGTTACGCACGTCCAGCTCGATGATGCCGCTTTTGGTCTCGACGCGAATCACGCGTTTTGCAGTCAGGCGCTTGTCGAGCACAAAACGGGCGAAGCAGCGCGCACCGTTGCCGCACTGTTCCACTTCGGAACCGTCGGAGTTGAAGATCCGATAGCGGAAGTCCACATCCGGGTTGCTCGGTGCTTCGACGATCAGCAACTGGTCGAAACCGATGCCGGTGTGCCGGTCGCCCCATTGCTTGGCATGCTTGGGCAGAATGTGCGCGTGCTGGCTGACCAGGTCGAGAACCATGAAGTCATTGCCCAGGCCGTGCATCTTGGTAAAACGCAGCAGCATGGTTTTACTCCGGCAGCAGGCTTTCGCCAGCAAACAACTCGGCTACCGTCTCACGGCGACGCACTTCGAATGCCTGATCACCGTCCACCAGCACTTCAGCGGTACGACCGCGGGTGTTGTAGTTGGAACTCATGACAAACCCGTAGGCACCGGCCGAATGCACGGCCAGCAGGTCGCCTTCTTCCAGGGCCAGCTGACGATCCTTGGCCAGGAAGTCGCCGGTCTCGCAGATCGGGCCGACGATGTCGTAGGCGCGGGCAGCGGTCGTGCGTGGGCGCACGGCGGTGACGTCCATCCAGGCCTGGTACAGCGCCGGGCGGATCAGGTCGTTCATGGCTGCGTCGACGATGGCGAAGTCTTTGTGCTCGGTGTGCTTGAGGTACTCGACCTGAGTCAGCAGCACGCCGGCGTTGGCCACGATGAAGCGGCCCGGCTCGAACACCAACGCCAGGTCACGACCGTCGAGACGCTCACGCACAGCCTTGATGTAGTCGGCGGCCAATGGCGGCTCTTCGTCGCGATAACGCACACCCAGGCCACCACCGAGATCGATGTGGCGCAGGTAGATGCCGCAATCGCCGAGGCGGTCGACCAGGCCCAGCAGGCGGTCGAGGGCATCGATGAACGGTGGCAGGGTGGTCAGTTGCGAGCCGATGTGGCAATCGACGCCGACCACTTCCAGGTTCGGCAGCTGTGCGGCACGCACGTACACGTCTTCGGCGTCGGCGATGGCGATGCCGAACTTGTTCTCTTTGAGACCGGTGGAAATGTACGGGTGGGTGCCGGCATCGACATCCGGGTTCACGCGCAGCGAAATCGGCGCGCGAACGCCCAGTTCGGCGGCGACCACTTGCAGGCGCTCCAGCTCGTCGGTGGATTCGACGTTGAAGCAGTGCACGCCGACTTCCAGGGCACGACGCATGTCGTCACGGGTCTTGCCGACGCCGGAGAACACGATCTTGTCGGCGCTGCCGCCAGCGGCCAGTACGCGTTCCAGCTCGCCACGGGAGACGATGTCGAAACCGGCGCCAAGACGCGCCAGGACATTCAGTACGCCCAGGTTGGAGTTGGCCTTGACCGCGTAGCACACCAGGTGCGGCGTGCCGACCAGCGCATCGGCATAAGCCAGGTATTGGGCTTCGATGTGCGCACGGGAGTAAACATACGTAGGCGTACCAAAGCGCTCGGCGATGGCAGACAGGGCAACACCTTCCGCGAACAGTTCACCGTCACGGTAGTTAAAAGCGTCCATGAGGTTCCCTTATTGGTAGACGTCGTGCTTGTGTGCTTTGGAGGCAGGCTGCTGTTGCGACGACTTGGCCTGTTCGACAGGATCCTGGTCTTCATCAGGCAGGTAGAGCGGGCCTTTTTGACCGCAGGCCGACACAAGGCAGGCAACCGCGAGGAGCGCAGCAAGGGAAGAGATCAGGCGCTTCATGGCGAAATCCTTGAAAATGCATTAATTGCGCCGGAGTATACCGGCCACCCGACGGCTTGCCTATGCAACGGACCGCCCGTCCGGCGGGGCTTGGGCGATGCCGGTCGGTATCATGCAATCCCTGTGGGAGCGAGCCTGCTCGCGAAGGCGTCGTGTCAGGCGACATCAATGTTGAATGTCAGTGCGCATTCGCGAGCAGGCTCGCTCCCACAATGGGGCCCTCGGTCGTTATCCTTTGCAATCGACGGAGCTCGGTCGTATCTTGCGGCGCTTGAGCCTGATCAGACACTTTTTGAGGTTGCCGTAATGAGTTTGTCCGAAGCGCGTTTCCATGACCTGGTCGATGCCACCCAGCAAACCCTGGAGGACATCTTTGACGAGAGCGACCTGGATATCGATCTGGAGAGCTCGGCCGGTGTGCTGACCGTCAAGTTCGAAAACGGCACTCAGTTGATCTTCAGCCGCCAGGAGCCACTGCGTCAGCTCTGGCTGGCGGCGGTGTCCGGTGGGTTCCACTTCGACTACGACGAAGAAAGCGAGCGCTGGATGTGCGACAAGAGCGAAGAGCAGCTGGGTGAAATGCTCGAGCGCATCGTCCAGCAACAGGCCGGTGTCGAATTCGACTTCGAAGGCCTGTGAGATCGTGACCCAGCCTGCGCCTGCCCGCCCACCCAAGCCGCTCTACAGCAATGTCAGCCCGGCGGTGCCGTCGCCGTGCAGCGGTGTGTGTCGGCTGGACGAGCAGAAAGTCTGCCTGGGCTGCTTCCGCCACGTCGAAGACATCCGCGAATGGCGCTCGGCCGATGACGAGCGCCGGCGGGTGATTTGCGAGCAGGCACTACAGCGCAAATCCTGCGCCTGAAGCCCATCCTGTGGGAGCGAGCCTGCTCGCCTCACAATTCCCTCCTGTCGGCGCCGTGGCTGTCCTCGGCTTGTTTATTTTTTGAGCTGTGATAGTGTCCGGAAACGCCTCAACCCATCGAGGCTTGTGAAAACCCCGCCTATTTCTGGCGGGGTTTTGCTTTTTTCGTGCAGAAGAAAGGAGTCTGCCCTGACCATGACCGCACCTTCCATCACCCTTACCCGCCTGGACGTCCAGCGTCTGGAGCGCCTGATCGACAGCCTGGACGAGACGCTGCCGGGCGTTATTGCGCTGCAGACCGAGCTGGATCGCGCCGATACCCTGGTCGGTCACGATGAAGTGCCGGCGGATGTCGTCACCATGAATTCCCGTGTGCATTGCCGAGAAGAAGGCAGTGGCAAGGACTATCACCTGACCCTGGTGTACCCCAAGGATGCGAATGCCGACGAAGGCAAGATCTCGATCCTGGCGCCGGTGGGCAGCGCGCTGCTCGGCCTGAAGGTTGGCCAGCATATCGATTGGCCGGCTCCGGGTGGCAAGACCCTGAAGCTGACCTTGCTGGAAGTCGAATCGCAGCCAGCCAACGGTGGCGACTACAACGTTTGACCCCGCCTCAGACCTGCCCGAGCGCCTCGTTCAATGCGCGCTCCAGGTCAGCCTTGTAACGCAGGTACAGATGGGTGGAGCTCTGCCCTTCGCCAAGCAGGCCTGACAGATCAAGGTCGGTGATGTAGCAGCGGTAGCGTTCGGTTTCCCGGCGCTGCCCGACGATTTCCCGGGCGACCACGCTGAACAGCTGGTCGCCATGCTCCAGTTCGGAAAACTCCCGTTGATTGCAGTACAACGTCACCTGCACCTGACCCGGTGCGGCTTTGCCGACGATCGCCTGCACGTCGTAGAACGGTTTGTTCACCGGTGTCTGTGGTACCGGCCGGGCTTCGATGCGGCGTGCCCGGCCAGGGCCTGACGGCAGCAACTGGCAATACAGGGTGTCGAGGTTCAGCGGGTGGGCTGCGTCCATCGGCAGCAAGGCATCGCGGCGGTACTGGATCGATTGCAGGAAGCGCTGCAACGGCACCAGCAGGCTTTGCTCGTCGTGCCAGGGCAGGCGTTGCTGCCACAGGGCATTGAACTCATCGAGCACGTACAGATCGGCCTGATCTTCGTTGACCCGGTAGAACACTTGAACGCAACCTGGCTGGCCCGTGGGCAGGAACAGCGCAAGGTCGTGCTCTTCCAGTGCCTTCGGGTCCAGGTGAAGCGGGCTGTAGCTCGCCATTTCCTCGCCCAGGTATTCGATCAGCGCTGGCAGGGTGGTCAACGCGATGTGCTGGACCTGGCCCGGCACCAGTTCCAGCACGTGATAGTGCTGCTGGACCTGGATCAGGTAACGATGATTGAGCCGGCTCAGTAGCAGGGTCTGCGCGGTGTCGAGGATTTCTTCCACCCGTTGGGCGATGAACTGCGCACGGTTGTGGCAGAAGCACCGCACCCGCAGTTTCGGCTGTTGCGGCCCGGCCGGCAGGTTATTGAGGTAGTCGCGGATGCAGTCGAGCAGGGCGTGGGGGCCGTCGTAGCGACCGACCAACACTTCGTTCCAGCTATTGAGCGTGACCTGGTCCAGGGTCAGCACCAGGTTTTCCCGGACGCCGGCGTAGCTCAATGAGTCGGTGCGTTCGGTGGTCATCAGGATGTTCAGGTCGCGATGATGCTTGAGCGGATCGACGCCGACATTCACCAGGATCAGCACCTCGCTCGGCACGCTGGCGCGCAACAGAGGTTCTTCGGCGACGGTTGGCAAGGGCAGGGCGATGGTCTGTTGCAGGCTGCCGAGCAGGTTGAACAGTTCGAATTCGCTCAAGTCGCTGGTGCCGGGATGCAAGGCCAGGCGGGTACTGCTGTCGATCACGCCATTGCGGTGGCACCAGGTCAGCAGTTCCAGCAAGTGCCGGCTGCGTTTGATCGGTGCGAAATGCTCCCATTCCAGCGCTGTCAGGCTGCCGTTGTACAACCCCCACTGGCCTTGCCCCGGTTCTTTCCTGTTCGGCGCGTGCACCAGCGTCAGGGTGTCTTCGGCCAGGTCCGGGGCAATGCCGGGGTTGATGAATTCGACTTTGCCGGCCTTGCGCTCGAAAGCAGCGTACAGGCGCCGGCCGAGG
This sequence comes from Pseudomonas sp. 18173, assembly GCF_050432945.1. Taxonomy (NCBI): domain Bacteria; kingdom Pseudomonadati; phylum Pseudomonadota; class Gammaproteobacteria; order Pseudomonadales; family Pseudomonadaceae; genus Pseudomonas; species Pseudomonas sp. 18173. The sequence goes on along the minus strand of NZ_JBKFTN010000018.1, from coordinate 63,090 downwards.
ACACTCAGGTCGCGCTTGTTGATGCGACTGACCGTCTGTTCGTGGCGGGCAAACTCGGTGAGGAAGCGATAGCTGTAGTTCAGCTCGTTGACCAGCGCCCGTCGCTCGGCGCTGACCTGGCGGACTTTCCACTGGCTACGGCTGTCGAGCAGGGCCAGTTGGCGTTGGTCCCAGTGCCATTCGCGGGCCAGGCGCTCAAGCAATGAACGTTGCCAGCTCTGGGTGCGGCTGCTGCCAGTCAGTTTGCGATTGACCTTCAGGTACAGCGCGCGACGCACCAGTTCCAGGCGTTCCGGTTCATTGCGGGCGAGCAGGTATTCTTCGATGCGCCGGTACACCACGACGTACGGATCCAGCTCGTCGAGGTCGAGGCGGTTGGCGAACACCGCTTGCTTGAAGCGCAGGCTCAGGCAATGGACCCTGGGGTGTTCGCTGGCATATACCTCGGTCAGCAACAGCTTGAGCACCGACTTGTAGGGCGACTCGATGCCCTTGAACAACTGCCAGAGCCCGGCACCGATGAACTCGCCGGGCGGGATGAAGGCCAGGTTGCCGAGGTCGAGGGTTTCATCGGCGCGGATAAAACGTTTGGAGATCAGGGTATGGGTGTAGCGGTCGTAGCTCGACTCCTCATAGACCGGCACCAGCCACCAGATCGGTGTACGCCCGCCCAGCCAGATCGCGGTGCGGTAAAACTCGTCCAGCAACAGGTAGTGCTGGGTGGTGCCGCAGTCCTCGGAACTGAGCTGGGTATCGCGCTCGCCACGGACGAAGCGGCTGGGGTCGATCAGGAAAAAGTGCGCCTCGGCGCCCTGGCTGGCGGCCCAGGCTTCCAGCAACTGGCATTTTTTGCGCAGTTCGGCGAGTTCGCTTTCAGTCAGGTCCGGCCCATGGCAGACCCACACATCCATGTCGCTCTGGTCGGCTTGCGCCAGGGTGCCGAGGCTGCCCATCAGGAACAGTCCGTGAATCGGCCGGGGCGGGTTGCTGCCGTGGCGCGGCTTGTAGGAAAACGAGCGGGTCAGGCGCTGGGCTTCAGCGAGGACACTGGCATCCGGCTCGAAATTCGACAGCCCGGCCGGCGTACTGCCGGAAACGTAGCCGGGCAGCAGCGGATGATTGACGTGGAAAAACAGCGGCAGCAAGGTCAGGACCCCTTGCTGGCGAGTCGACAGTCCTTCCATGGCGCGAGCCATGCGTCCTTCGTTGAGTTTCAGAAAGCGTGCGCGCAGCTGGCTGAGAACCTTGCGGTCGATTCCCTCGTCCAGATCAGGGCGGATTTCATGGATGCGCGTCATGTCAGCTCAAACCGGCTCGCAGGGCTCGGACGTGGGGCTCTTCGGGTGAGGGGCAGTTTAGCGCCTTGAGGCGAGGACTTTTAAGTTGATTTTGTTTTTCTGGCGTCAGATTTCTATCGGGTGGTGACAAAAATCAGGGGGACGTGCCCGCGGAAATCCCGGGATCGGGGTCTCCGTGGGCGATGCGGCAGAATTCAGGCTGTTACTTCGGCGTTAAGAATAGTCAGCACGGATTGCACATTTTGCGCGGCGTCGCGACCCAGGCTGGTCAGGTAACCGCCATCAGGCTGGTCGGTCAGTTCTTTTTCAAAGAGGCGTTTGGCGGCGGCGATGTGTTTCGGGGCAGCGGTCTGATGAATTTTCAGCCCTTCCTGGGAACTGTCCAGGTTGAAGAGTGCGAGGACTTCCAGTTCGGCAACCAACTCAGGGGTAAGCGACATAAGGACTCCAGACTTTCTAGGAATTTGGCGACAGCGTCCCTAAGGTGAACCCGCTTGTGCGGCATGTCCAGTGTCCGTGACAGGGTTTTTTTTCTTTGCAGGAGCGAGCTGGCTCGCGATGGTCGTCAACGATGACGCGTAAAACCAGATGCCCCGTGGCGCTCTCGGGTTTTTCGCGAGCGGGCTCGCTCCTACAGGGTGTGGCTTATTTTTTTTCCGGCGGCAATTCGGGCAATGCGCGCAGGGCCGCTTCGTACCATTCGGTGTTGAACGCGCGGTCTTCTTCGAGGATCGCGTCGATTTCTACCGCCAGAACGTGGGCCATCAGGTTGAGGATCTCTTCCCGCTCGTAACCCACCAGCGTCAGCTTGTTGAAGGTCGCCTTGGCCGCTGGCGGGTTGTCGCTTTCGATCTGGTTTTCGATGGCCTGGATCAGGGTACTTTCGGCGAACTCTTCTTCGTCGTTGTCGATATCGTTCTGCTCGCTCATGGCAGGCTCCTCAGGGAAAGGTGGCCAGTTTACCCGCATTCAGGGCCGTGATGCTGCTGGCAAGAACGACCCGGGCGTTCTATAACAAGGCACTGCCAACCCCTTGCACGGCCTGGAGGCTTTGTGATGCTCAAGCTTTATGGATTTTCCGTCAGCAACTACTACAACATGGTCAAGCTGGCGTTACTGGAGAAGGGGCTGCCATTCGAAGAAGTGCCGTTTTATGCCGGCCAGACACCTGAAGCGTTGGCCATCAGCCCTCGCGGCAAGGTACCGGTGCTGGGTGTCGAGCAGGGTTTCATCAATGAAACCAGCGTGATCCTCGAATACATCGAGCAAAACCATGCAGGCAAGCCACTGTTGCCAGCCGAGCCCTTCGAGCGGGCACAGGTGCTGGCGTTGGCCAGGGAAATCGAGCTGTACATCGAACTGCCAGCTCGCGCCAGTTATCCAGAGGCGTTTTTCGGCACGACGCTGCCGGATGCGATCAAGGAAAAAACCAAAGCCGAGCTACTGTTGGGGATTGCGTCGCTCGGCCGGCACGGCAAGTTCAGCCCTTATGTGGCTGGCGACAGCTTGAGCATTGCGGATCTGTATTTCCTGTACAGCGTGCCACTGGCCTGTGGGGTGGCGAAGAAGCTGTTTGATATCGATCTGTTGGCTGAGCTGCCGGCGGCCAAGGCGCTGCTGGAGCGTCTGGGGGACAATCCGAATGTTCAGCGGATTGCGGCGGACAAGGAGGCAGCGATGCCAGCGTTCATGGCGATGATCGCGGCCAAGAGGTAGGTTTTGTAGCGCTTTCCAGCGCCTATTCGCGAGCAAGCCCGCTCCCAAACTGGTTTATGTCTATCGCAAGTTTGCGGTACTACACGAATCCAATGTGGGAGCGGGCTTGCTCGCGAAGCTTTTGGCGATTTAGCGGCTGGCGAGCAGCGCCTGGCCGCGTACAACGGCAGCCTTCACCTGCGCTGGCGCGGTGCCGCCAATGTGGTTGCGGGCATTGACCGAACCTTCGAGGGTCAGCACTGCGAACACGTCCTGATCGATCTGGTCGCTGAACTTGCGCAGTTCTTCCAGGCTCATTTCCGCCAGGTCCTTGCCGCTGTCCACGCCGTACTTCACGGCATGACCCACGATTTCGTGGCAATCACGGAATGGCAGGCCGCGACGCACCAGGTAGTCGGCCAGGTCGGTGGCGGTGGAGAAGCCGCGCAGGGCCGCTTCGCGCATCATCGCGTGCTTGGGCTTGATCGCCGGAACCATGTCGGCGAAGGCCCGCAGCGAGTCGCGCAGGGTGTCGGCGGCGTCGAACAGCGGTTCCTTGTCTTCCTGGTTGTCCTTGTTGTAGGCCAGGGGCTGGCCTTTCATCAGGGTCAGCAGGCCCATCAGTGCGCCAAACACGCGGCCGGTCTTGCCGCGCACAAGCTCCGGCACGTCCGGGTTTTTCTTTTGCGGCATGATCGAGCTGCCGGTGCAGAAACGGTCGGGCAGATCGATGAACTGGAACTGCGCGCTGGTCCATAGCACCAGCTCTTCGGAGAAGCGCGACAGGTGCATCATCGCAATGCTGGCGGCCGAGCAGAATTCGATGGCGAAATCGCGATCGGAGACGTTATCCAGCGAATTGCCGCCAACCGCGTCGAAACCCAGCAATTGTGCGGTGTATTCACGGTCGATCGGGTAGGTGGTACCGGCCAGCGCAGCGCTGCCCAGCGGCATGCGGTTGGTGCGCTTGCGGCAGTCGACCAGGCGCTCGTAGTCGCGGCTGAGCATTTCGAACCAGGCCAGCATGTGGTGCCCGAACGTCACCGGCTGTGCAGTCTGCAAGTGGGTGAACCCCGGCATGATGCTGGCGGCTTCACGCTCGGCCTGCTCCAGCAGGCCTTTTTGCAGGCGGGTGATTTCGGCCAGGATCAGGTCGATCTCGTCACGCAGCCACAGACGGATGTCGGTGGCGACCTGATCGTTACGGCTGCGGCCGGTGTGCAGTTTTTTACCGGTCACGCCGATGCGGTCGGTCAGGCGCGCCTCGATGTTCATGTGAACGTCTTCGAGGTCGATGCGCCAGTCGAACTGGCCGGCCTCGATTTCACCCTGGATGGTCTTCAGGCCATCGATGATGCTGTCGCGCTCGGCATCGGTCAGCACGCCGACCTTGGCCAGCATGGTGGCGTGGGCGATCGAGCCCATGATGTCGTGGCGATACAGGCGCTGGTCGAAGGTGACGGAGGCGGTGAAGCGGGCGACGAAGGCGTCGACGGGTTCACTGAAGCGGCCGCCCCAGGACTGATTGGTCTTGTCAGTGCTCATGAATTCGCTCGTATCGGCTTGAAGAAAGAAGGCGTGGAACGCTGGCGCGGATAATAACAGGGTTGCCAATCCTGTCGCTGACACTGGTCGACAGGTTTTCACCGGACCTGCAGGAGCGAGCAGGCTCGCGATGACCCTGAGAGCGACGCGTGTATCCAGGAACCCCGTGTTTTCGTTAACGCCCGTCGCGAGCAAGCTCGCTCCTACAGTTTTCACTGTAAGCGCAACGATATTTTCCAATTGAGCTATATCGTCCCGGCAACCGTCTACAGTTGGACAATAGGATCAGCGCACTTCTCGGTGCAGGCGCTGACCAAAAAAGAGTGGGGTGTTCATATTGCGTATCAGCAAACCCTGTGGCGATGTGTCGCCAATGCGGGCCTGGGCCGCCAATCACCTGGCAGATGAAAATTTAGCCGCCCGACCAGCGGCACTTTTTGCCGCTCGGGCTAGTCTTAGCGTGGATCGCGGTGACAGACGTCACTTCACCTGTCTACGCTATCCTTGTGCGAGACTCACGCAGGAATCCAGCGCAATATGAATGTCCTGATCGTTGATGACGAACCCTTGGCCCGCGAGCGCCTGAGCCGAATGGTTGGCGAACTCGAGGGATACAGTGTCCTGGAGCCTAGTGCCACGAATGGCGAAGAGGCGTTGGCACTGATCGACAGCCACAAGCCGGATATCGTATTGCTTGATATCCGCATGCCCGGTCTCGATGGCCTGCAAGTGGCTGCGCGGTTATGCGAACGCGAAACTCCGCCCGCCGTGGTGTTCTGCGCCGGGCCCGATGAATTTGCCGTGGAAGCCTTACAGGCCAGCGCCGTAGGCTATCTGGTGAAACCTGTGAGAACTGAACAGTTACATGACGCATTAAAGAGAGCCGAGCGCCCCAGCCGTGCCCAGCTCGCCGCCCTGACCCGCCCTGCTGCCGAAAGCGGCAACGGCCCGCGCAGCCATATCAGCGCCCGAACCCGTAAAGGGATCGAGCTGATTCCACTGGATCAGGTGGTGTACTTCATTGCCGACCACAAATACGTGACCTTGCGCCACGAAGGCGGTGAGGTGCTGCTCGATGAACCGCTCAAGGCCCTCGAGGACGAATTCGGTGACCGTTTCGTGCGTATCCATCGCAATGCACTGGTCGCCCGCGAGCGTATCGAGCGATTGCAACGCACACCCCTGGGGCATTTTCAGCTGTTCCTCAAAGGCCTCAACGGTGATGCGCTGATCGTCAGCCGGCGCCATGTGGCTGGCGTGCGCAAGATGATGCAACAGCTTTAAACAGCTGTCCGCAGGTGAATATCACACCCGATTGCCGGACATCCGGGGCCAGGGAGGCCGAGTAGTATCTGATACAAGTCAAAGTGGATTTGGCTGAGCTGTTATTATCTGCCGTATCTATTCAGTACGGATTGATCCATGTCCTCTCGCCAGATCCGCATCGCCACCCGCAAAAGCGCACTCGCCCTGTGGCAGGCCGAATACGTCAAAGCCCGCCTTGAAGCGGCTCATCCGGGCTTGCTGGTGACCCTCGTCCCGATGGTCAGTCGTGGCGACAAGCTGCTCGACTCACCGTTGTCGAAAATCGGCGGCAAGGGCCTGTTCGTCAAGGAGCTCGAAACCGCGCTGCTGGAAAATGAAGCCGACATCGCCGTGCACTCCATGAAGGACGTGCCGATGGACTTCCCCGAAGGCCTCGGCCTGTTCTGCATCTGCGAACGGGAAGACCCGCGCGACGCCTTCGTTTCCAACACCTACACCAGCCTGGACGAGTTGCCCGAGGGCAGCATCGTCGGCACCTCCAGCCTGCGCCGCCAGGCTCAATTGCTGACCCGTCGCCCGGACCTGGAAATCCGCTTCCTGCGTGGCAACGTCAACACCCGCCTGGCCAAGCTCGATGCCGGCGAATACGACGCCATCATCCTCGCCGCTGCCGGCTTGATCCGTCTGGGCTTTGAAGATCGCATCACCTCGGCCATCAGTGTCGACGACAGCCTTCCGGCCGGTGGCCAGGGTGCGGTGGGGATCGAATGCCGCAGTGCCGACAGTGAAATTCATGCGCTGCTGGCGCCCCTGCATCACCAGGACACCGCCACCCGTGTAACCGCCGAACGTGCCCTCAACAAGCACCTCAATGGCGGTTGCCAGGTGCCGATTGCCTGCTACGCCGTGCTGGAAGGCGAGCAGGTCTGGTTGCGCGGGCTGGTCGGTGATCCGAGTGGTGGCCGGCTGCTCAGTGCCCAGGCTCGTGCACCGCGTGGCGATGCCGAGACTCTCGGTGTGCAAGTGGCCGAAGACCTTTTGAGCCAGGGCGCCGACGAGATTCTCAAAGCGGTCTATGGCGAGGCTGGTCACGAGTGACTGGCTGGCGCTTGCTGCTGACGCGTCCCGCCGATGAGTCGGTGGCGCTGAGCAGCTTTTTGGCCGGGCAGGGGATTTTCAGCAGCAGCCTGCCGCTTTTAGACATCGTGCCGATTGCGACCACTGACACAATGCACCAGGTGATTCAGGCGCTGGAGCAGTTCTGCGCCGTCATCGTGGTCAGCAAGCCGGCCGCCCGGATCGGCGTCGAACTGCTTGAGCGGTCGTGGCCAACGCCGCCCGCTGTGAAGTGGTTCACCGTTGGTGCGGCGACTGCGCAGATCCTCGATGATCACGGATTGGACGTGAGCTTCCCGGCGGAAGGCGATGACAGTGAAGCCTTGCTCGAACTTTCCCGACTGCGCGAGGCTATCGCACAACCCGATGCGCGAGTATTGATCCTGCGCGGGGAGGGCGGGCGCGAGACCCTGGCTGAACGCTTGCGTGAGCTTGGTGTTAGTGTCGAGTATCTGGAGTTGTACCGCCGGGAATTGCCGCTTTACCCGCCTGCTGTGCTGCCGCAACGGATCCAGGTGGAACGCCTGAACGGGCTGGTGGTCAGCAGTGGACAAGGTTTTGAGCACCTGCATCAATTGGCCGGCGATGCCTGGCCGCAATTGGCGCAGTTGCCGTTGTTCGTACCAAGCCCCAGGGTTGCCGAGCTGGCGCGTGCCGCCGGGGCCAAAACAGTTGTGGATTGTCGCGGTGCCAGTGCCGCGGCCTTGCTGGCGGCGTTACGGGAGCATCCCGTGCCCGTTTTCTAATGCAAAGGATGGATACGTGAGCGAAACAGCCTTGCCGAAAGATGACTCGCGACCGGTGCTTGATACACCTGTTGATGCTCCTGTTGATGAAATGCCGCCGCCACCTGCTGCCGTGCAGCGTCGAGGCAATGGTCTGGCTGTCGTCGCGCTGCTGCTGGGTGCAGCCGGTGTCGCGGTGGGCGGTTGGGGTGTCTGGCAGGTGCGTCACCTGCAGGCCAATAATGTGCAGCAACTGAGCCAGGTTCAGGCGTTGAATGACCAGGCGCAGAACCTCAAGCTCAATGAAGAACGCTTGAGCGCACGCCTGGCGCAATTGCCTCCCGCCGATGAGCTGGAAGCACGCAGTCGCCTGGTGATCCAGCTGCAAGGTGATCAGCAGCGTTTGAACCAGCGTCTGGAAACCGTACTTGGCGCCAGTCGCAAGGACTGGCGTCTGGCCGAGGCAGAGCATCTGCTGCGCCTGGCCAGCCTGCGACTGTCTGCCTTGCAGGACATCGGCAGCGCCCAGGCATTGGTCCAGGGTGCCGACGAGATACTGCGCGAGCAGAACGACCCAGGCGCCTTTGCCGCTCGCGAGCAGGTGGCCAAGACCCTGATTGCCTTGCGCAGTACCGAGCAGCCGGATCGCACCGGGCTGTTCCTGCGCCTGGGCGCGTTGCGCGACCAAGTGGCCAGCCTCACCGAACTGGCACCGGAGTACAAGGACCGTGGCGATTCGTTGCTGGGCCTGACTGCCGATGGCGACGGTGCCAGTCGCTGGGCGCAATGGTGGGATCAGATCTCGCGCTACATCCGCATCGATTTCAATGCCGATAAAAACGTTCGCCCATTGCTGGCCGGCCAGAGCCTGAGTCAGGTGCGCCTGGCCCTGAGCCTGGCGCTGGAGCAGGCACAGTGGGCCGCGCTCAATGGTCAGGCGGCGGTCTACTCCCAGGTGCTGGACGAGGCGCGGGACATTCTCAAAGGCAACTTCAACCCGGACAACGCACAAAGCAAAGTCATGCTTGAGCAGGTGGCCGAGTTGAGCAAGCAACCGGTCACCGTCGTCACGCCGGATATGACCGGCACTCTGAGCGCGGTGCAGGGGTATCTGGAACGGCGCAACGTCAACGCCGAAGACTCGGTCAAGCCACTGGCCAGGCCTGCCGCGAACACCGCGCCGGAGGCCACGCCATGAAGCGCCTCTATGTGATCGTGTTCCTCGTGATCGCCGCTGCCGCTGCGCTGGGGCTGGCGATTGCGGAGCATTCGGGCTACGTGCTGATTGCCTACAAGACCTTCCGCTTCGAGTCGAGCCTGTGGGCTACGTTGGCGCTGGTGGCGGTGCTCTGGCTGGTGATCTGGGGCATCAAGTCGCTGGTCGAACTGGTGATGACCTCCAGTGGCGTGGTCAATCCGTGGTCGCGACGCAACCGCAGCCGTCGGGTGCAGGTGGCGATCGAGCACGGTCAGCTCGACCTGGCCGAGGGTCGCTGGGCCAGCGCGCAACGTCACTTGCACCGGGCTGCCGAAGCCGAGCGCCAGCCGCTGCTCTACTACCTCGGTGCGGCCCGTGCCGCCAACGAACTAGGCAATTACGAAGAAAGCGACAACTTGCTGGAGCGTGCCCTGGAGCGTCAGCCTCAGGCCGAATTGGCGATCGCTTTGAGCCATGCCCAGTTGCAGACTGACCGCGGTGATACCGAAGGCGCCCTCGTCACCCTGCAAGCCATGCATGAACGCCACCCGCATAACGCTCAGACCCTGCGTCAGTTGCAGCGCTTGCTTCAGCAGCGTGGTGACTGGTCGGCAGTGATTCGCCTGCTGCCCGAACTGCGCAAGGACAAAGTCCTGCCGGCAGCCGAACTCGCCGAACTGGAGCGTCGTGCCTGGGGGGCGAACCTGTCTCTGGCGGCGCAGCGGGAAGAAGACGGAACGGTGGGGCAGCCATCGCTCGAACGTGCCTGGCAACAACTGACTTCGGCGCAGCGTCAGGAGCCGCAACTGGTGCTCGCCTATGCCGAGCAACTGCGTCAGTTGGGGGCTCAGGTCGAAGCCGAAGAAGTGTTGCGCACCGCTCTCAAGCGCAGCTACGACAGTCACCTGGCGCGACTCTACGGACTGGTTCGCGGCAAAGATCCGGCCCGCCAGTTGCAGGCCGCCGAAGGCTGGCTCAAAGACCATCCGGCCGATCCGGGCCTGCTGTTGACGCTGGGTCGTCTATGCCTGCAAAACAGTTTGTGGGGCAAGGCCCGGGACTATCTGGAAAGCAGTCTGCGAGTACAACGCAATCCGGAAGCCTGTGCGGAGCTGGCGAGGTTGCTGGCGCAAATGGGCGATACCGAGCGTAGCAACCAGTTGTTCCAGGAAGGCCTCGGGCTGTTGGATGAACGCTTGCTCGCGGCCCCTCTGCCGGTGCCAGCCCGCGCTTGACCCATTCGCTGGCGCCAGGCATCGGCGTGCGTGCGATGACCTGCGGCGAGGCAGAAATCTTCCTCGCCGCAGTACGATGATGGGTCGGAATTCAGTTGCCAGATTTCGTCGCGGACAAAGTCCTACAGAGGACTGCATTTTATCCTCTCAAACGCGTCGGGATTTCCCTACGCCCGTGCTGAAGTCTCCGTGGGCACTTGCCTTGAAAGGCCTTCGCGCTTTCCTCTACCGTAACGGCCTGTCACTACTTTTACGGAAAAGCCATGTCTTTGGCCTGCTCACGCTCCTTGTTTTTCATGGCTTTCGTTGCGGGTGCCCTGGCGATGGGCGTTTCCTATTATCTGGAATATGCAGTCGGCCTGCGGCCTTGCGGCTTGTGTCTTGTGCAGCGGTTTTGTCTGGCACTCTTTACTGGTATCTGCCTGATGGCTTCGGTCCATGGCCCCGGTCGTATCGGAAGCGTTCTGTATTGGCTGCTCGGTCTTGGATGCAGCTTGGCCGGCACTGTCACGGCATGGCGACAGGTCCTGTTGCAAAGCCCTCCGGCGGAACAGGCAGCGGCATGCTCGGCCCATCTGGCTGAACTGTTGGCCAGTTCTCCATGGCTCTCCGTCGTACGAAAAATGTTCAAGGGCGCTGCCGATTGCGTGGAAATTTCCTGGACGCTGTTCGATCTGAGTCCCGCAGAGTGGAGCTTGCTGTTCTTCGTAGCGATGATGATTCTGACCGGTTACCAGTCGTTGCGACTGGTCTGGATCAGCTATCAGCGACCACTCAGCGGCGAGTCGTCGCACCGGGCCTTTGCGGGCGATTAAACACTTGTATGAACTTTATCGCATGCGTACCTTGAAGCTGGTGTCGCGCGGGCATAATCTGGCCCGCACGTGTCATTGGAATTTTGTTGCTCGATGACGCTCTGCCTGACCGCCCACTGACGTTACAAGAGGCGAGCGGGCATAGAGCAGCTGACCCACAAGGGAAGAGAGATCACCATGCTCGAAAGTTGTCAGAATGCTCAGGAACGCTGGGGTGGAGTGCACCTGCTCATTGACCGCTGGTTGCAGGAGCGCAAAGAGCTGATCGATGCCTACGACAAGCTTGGCGCAAAGCCTGAGGCGCTTGGTGAGGATCGTAAGCCCTTGCAGGAGTTCTGCGGTGTGCTGGTGGATTATGTGTCCGCCGGGCATTTCGAGATCTACGAACAGCTGACGGGGGAGGCCAAGGCCTTCAATGACAAGCGTGGGCTGGAGCTCGCCGAGACGATCTACCCGCGGATCGACGTCATCACTGAAAAGCTGCTGGCGTTCAATGACCTTTGCGACGAAGGCAAATGCGTCGCGGAGAAGTTCAAGGAGTTGGGTGGCCTGTTGCACGAACGCTTCGAGCTGGAAGACTGCCTGATCGAAGTGTTGCACACCGCCCACAAGGAAGCCGATTCGGTCCAGGCCTGAAGTGCTTCCCGCAAGATCCCGAAACGGCGTGCCAAGGCACGCCGTTTTCGTTTGTGTCGTCAGCTGGCAGCGCCGCGCATTTCGACTTCGAACACCAATGGCGTGAACGGGGCGATCACATCACCGGCACCGTCGGCGCCATAGGCCTGGGCCGATGGAATCACCAGTCGCCATTTCGCCCCGACCGGCATGTTTTGCAATGCGCTGCGCCATCCGGCGATCACGCTGTCGAGACTGAACCATTGTGGCTGGCTGTTCTGGTCGAACACCGTGCCGTCGGGCAAGCGACCGATGTACAGCACTTGCACCTTGCCGTTCGGTCCGGCCTTGGCACCAGTGCCCGGTGTCAACTCGGTCAGCAGCACGCCGTCAGCCAGTTCGCGCACACCGGGTCTGGCTTTCTCTGTGGCGAGAAAGCGCTGTTCTTTTTCCAGTGCCAGTTCGCTTTGCGGCTCGGCGGACTGCATGGCAATCCGGGCTTCATGCTCGGTCAGGATCTGCTGGATCTGCTCGTCCTTCAACGCCAGCGGCTTGCCCTGATAGGCCTGCTGCAACCCTTCGACCAGTGCCTGGAGTTGCAGGTCGGGAGCCTCCTGGCGCAAGCGTTCGCCAAGGCTCGCACCCAGGCTGTAAGCGAGATCGTGGGCTTCATTTTCCTGTGTTGTCGCGGCGGCGTTGGCCACCGAAAAAAACACGCACAGCGATAAAAAAAGGTAGCGCGACATGGGCACTCTCCGACCTGAATTGCGGGCGATTATGCCAGTGGGAATGCGCGCAACGGTGAACTGCTTTTGCTTCGACGCAGAAGTTTTTCAGTCCTTTGCAACGCAACGCTTTCGATAGTGTCAACATGCCCTAGCGGCGGTTGCAGCAGAGGTCTAGTATGAGCCGCACTCACTTCAGCCAGGAGGTAAACCATGTCGGCCACCAAGAAGCCAGTAAACACTCCATTGCACCTGCTCCAACAACTCTCGAGCAGCCTGCTCGAGCATCTGGAAACCGCTTGTTCCGAAGCCTTGGCTGATGCTGAAAAACTGCTCGCCAAACTGGAAAAGCAGCGCGGAAAAGCGCAAGAAAAACTGCACAAGTCCCGCACCAAATTGCAGGACGCTGCGGCGGCCGGAAAAGCCAAGGCACAAGCCAAGGCCAAGGACGCAGTGGCCGATCTTGAAGAGCTGCTCGATGCCCTCAAGAATCGTCAATCGGAAACCCGCGGCTACATTCTGCAACTCAAGCGCGATGCCCAGGAAAGCCTGAAACTGGCCCAGGGCGTCGGTCGTGTACAAGAGGCTGTCGGCAAGGCGTTGTCCCTGCGCGCAGCCAAACCTGCTGCGGCACCTGCGAAGAAAGCCGCTGCCAAACCGGCTGCTGCAAAAGCACCGGCCAAGCCTGCTGCTGCCAAACCGGCAACTGCCAAACCAGCAGCGAAAACTGCCGCCGCCAAACCGGCTGCAAAACCGGCTGCGAGAAAACCGGCTGCTGCCAGCGCCGCAAAACCTGCAGCTAGAACCACGGCTGCCAAACCAGCCGCTGCACGACCTGCCGCTGCAAAAGCCGCCGCTGCCAAACCAGCCGTGGCTAAAACCGCCGCCGCTAAACCAGCTGCAAAACCAGCTGCAAAACCGGCCGCTAAACCAGCCACTCGGACCGCCGCGGCGAAACCTGCCGCCAAGCCGGCTGCCAAACCCGTCGCTGCAAAACCAGCCGCAAAACCAGCAGCCAAGCCAGCGGCAAAACCTGCTGTAAAAGCGACTGCCAAGCCGGCTGCAAAACCAGCCGCAAAACCGGCAGCAGCGAAACCTGCCGCTGCCGCCAAGCCAGCCGCTGCGAAGCCAGTTGCCGCCAAACCGGCTGCTGCAAAACCCGCTGCAAAACCAGCGGTCAAACCTGCAGTGAAAAAACCGGTTGCCGCCAAGCCAGCCATCGCACCGGTCGCCAAGCCGGTCGTTCCGACTGCGCCAGCAGCACCTGCTCCGGCAGCAACGACCTCGACAGTCGCGCCAGCACCTACGCCTGCCGCAACGTCGAGCGCTGTAACCACCCCAACCAGCGCTTCCTAAGTGCCGGTTACCGCGAC
>NZ_JBKFTN010000018.1:0-49392 GCF_050432945.1 Pseudomonas sp. 18173 | reverse complement strand
TCGGGCGACAGAACCCCGAAACGAGGCCCCCGCTCCCCGGTGCAGGTGGGCGGCCTCAGCCGTCACACCTTCCAGCCAGGTCGATAGATCGGTCTCGGCACCTTGCGGCCAACTCTGCGTCGCTCTCTCCAGCCGCAACAACAGATGTCGCTCGGCTTCCAGTTCGAGTGCCTTCACCTGTTCACGCAGGGTGTGCAGATCGGCGTCCTCCGTGGCCCCGGCCTTCCATTGAGTGCGCAAGGCGCGTAACGGCTGCACGACATCGGTGTCCCAGGCGAAAGCCACGCTGCGCAATTGCTGCAAGCGTTGCTCATCGCAGGCCACGCCTCGTTGTCCCAGCCACGCACCACACAGCAACAGACACACATTGACCCCCGCCGACTGCAATTGCAGGCAGGCCTGCTCGACGCCGGGGCGGGCGTAGGTGGTCAGGGAAAAGCTCCACAGGTCAGAGGACATAGTGCTACTCGCGCCAGTTGCGAGCGAAGCTGGTAGACTCCGCCGCCATTATGATTCGACTTCAGAACCTGACTTTACAGCGTGGCCCGCAGCGTCTGCTAGAAGACGCCGAGCTGACCCTGCACGCCGGCCAGAAAGCCGGCCTCATCGGTGCCAACGGCGCCGGCAAATCGAGCCTGTTCGCCCTGCTTCGGGGCGAGCTGCACCCGGACTCGGGTGATTGCTTCCTGCCGGCCGACTGGCGTATCGCCCACATGCGCCAGGAGGTCGACACCCTCGAACGCCTGGCGGTCGACTACGTGCTCGATGGCGACCTGCGCCTGCGCCAGGTGCAACGCGACCTGGCGGCAGCCGAAGCGGCCCATGACGGTGCCGCTCAGGCCCGCCTGCACTCGGAACTCGACAGCGCCGACGGTTACACCGCCGACGCCCGGGCGCGCAAGTTGCTGGCCGGTCTTGGCTTCACCAACGAGCAGATGGACCGGCAGGTCGGGGATTTCTCCGGCGGATGGCGGATGCGCCTGAACCTGGCGCAGGCCTTGATGTGCCCATCGGACCTGCTGCTGCTCGACGAACCGACCAACCACCTGGACCTCGACGCCATCATCTGGCTCGAAGAGTGGCTCAAGAGCTATCCCGGCACCCTGATGCTGATTTCCCACGACCGGGACTTCCTCGATGCCGTGGTCGACCACGTGGCCCACGTCGATCAGCGCAAGATCACCCTGTACCGCGGTGGCTACAGCGCCTTCGAGCGCGCCCGTGCCGAACGTCTGGCCCAGCAACAGCAGGCCTACGAGAAGCAGCAGGCGCAACGTGCGCACATGGAAAGCTACATCGCCCGCTTCAAGGCCCAGGCCACCAAGGCCCGTCAGGCCCAGAGCCGGATCAAGGCGCTGGAGCGGATGGAAGAGCTGACCGCCGCCCACGTCGATTCGCCGTTCGACTTTGTCTTCCGCGAATCGCAGAAAATTTCCAGCCCGCTGATCGACCTGTCCGATGCCCGCCTGGGTTACGGCGACAAAGCCGTGCTGGAGAAGGTCAAGCTGCAACTGACCCCCGGCGCGCGGATCGGATTGCTCGGCCCTAACGGCGCCGGTAAATCGACCCTGATCAAGAACCTTGCCGGTGAGCTCTCGCCATTGGCTGGCCGCTTGACCCGTGGCGAGAACACCGTGGTCGGCTACTTCGCCCAGCATCAGCTCGACTCGCTGGATTCCAAGGCCAGCCCGTTGCTGCACTTGCAGCGCCTGGCACCGACCGAGCGCGAACAGACCCTGCGCGACTTCCTCGGCGGTTTCGACTTCCGTGGTGCGCGAATCGACGAGCCGGTGCTGAATTTTTCCGGTGGCGAAAAGGCGCGCCTGGCATTGGCCTTGATCGCCTGGGACCGGCCGAACCTGTTGCTGCTCGACGAACCGACCAACCACCTGGACCTGGAAATGCGCCTGGCGCTGACCATGGCCCTGCAGGAATTCAGTGGTGCGGTACTGGTGGTCTCCCACGACCGTCACCTGCTCAAAAGCACCACCGATAACTTCTATCTGGTGGCGGATGGCAAGGTCGAAGAGTTCGACGGCGACCTGGAGGACTACACCCGCTGGCTGGTGGATTATCGCCAGCGCAATGCCCCGGTCAGCAATACGCCGGTCAACCCGGACAAGACCGACAAGAAAGCCCAGCGTCAGGCCGCCGCTGCGTTGCGCCAGCAACTGGCGCCGCACAAGCGCGAGGCCGACAAGCTTGAAGCAGAGCTTGGCAAGCTGCACGAAAAGCTCGCGAAAATCGATGCCAGCCTCGGCGACAGTGATATCTACGAGCCGGCGCGCAAGAACGAATTGCGTGATCTGCTGGCCGAACAGGCCAAGCTGAAGGTGCGTGAGACACAGCTGGAAGAAGCGTGGATGGAAGCCCTGGAATTGCTGGAAAGCATGCAGGCGGAGCTGGAGGCGCTGTCCTGATGGACGCCTTCAAGCTGCCGTTGCCGGCGGTGTGGGTCGAGCCGATCTGGCTCGGCGTGCAAATCCTGCTGATCCTGCTGGCCGGCTACTTCGCCCAGCGCGTCGTCGCCCGGTTCCTGACTCGCCTGGGCGAGCGTTATCCGTTCCCGCCGCAACTGCTGATGCCGCTGCGGGGCGGTTTGCGCTGGCTGATCATGGGCAGTGCGCTGATTTTCGTGCTGGAACGCCTCGGTGTATCGGCCACGGTGCTCTGGACCGCATTGTCCGGTTTCGTCGCCGTCGCGGCGGTGGCGTTTTTCGCCATGTGGAGCGTGCTGTCGAACCTGCTGTGCGCGATCCTGATCTTCACCGTCGGCCCGTTTCGCCTGGGCGATGTGGTTGAGTTGGTGGACACCACCGACAAGCCCGGCGTCAAAGGCCGGGTGGTGGCGATCAATCTGCTGTACACCACGCTGGTCGAGGCCGAAGAACTCGGCACTGGCAGCGCCATGGTGCAAGTGCCTAACAGTTTGTTCTTCCAGCGCTCGGTGCGACGCTGGCGCGGTACGGATGTATTCCCTTCCAGCGGGTTTGAAAAGTAAGCCTTCTGCTGCCTGACAGGCCGCCTTCGCGAGCAAGCCCGCTCCCACATTTGCTCTGCGGTAGACACAAATTCTGTGAGCACCGTCGATCCACTGTGGGAGCGGGCTTGCTCGCGAAGGGGCCCTCAAGCCGTAAGCGCCTGTCGGTCCCCGCAACATCCCGCAAAAAATCGGTAGTCATCCACCCAAAGCCGCATTAGCTTAGACGTCTGTCACGAGTCTGAGTCGAGGTGTGCAATGGAGCTTCAAACATGGCTGGCGTTTTTTGCCGCCTGCTGGGTGATCAGCCTGTCCCCCGGTGCCGGCGCCATTGCGTCGATGTCCAGCGGTCTGCAGTACGGTTTCTGGCGCGGTTACTGGAACGCCCTGGGCCTGCAACTGGGCCTGGCTTTGCAGATCGCCATTGTCGGCGCCGGGGTTGGCGCGATTCTTACCGCATCGGCCACCGCGTTCCATGCGATCAAATGGTTCGGTGTGGCGTATCTGGTTTACCTCGCGATCAAGCAATGGCGTGCGCTGCCCAGCGATATGAGCGATGACGCCGCGGTGCGCCAGATCGGCAAGCCGATGGCCCTGGTGTTCCGCGGTTTTCTGGTGAATATCAGTAACCCCAAGGCGCTGGTGTTCATGCTGGCGGTGTTGCCGCAGTTCATCGATCCGCACGCGCCACTGCTGATCCAGTACGTGATCATCGGTGTGACCATGGTCTGCGTCGACCTGATCGTCATGGCCGGCTACACCGGTCTGGCCTCCAAAGTGCTGCGTCTGTTGCGCACACCGAAACAGCAAAAACGCATGAACCGAACCTTTGCCGGGCTGTTCATCGGTGCGGCAGCGTTCATGGCGACGCTGCGCAGAGCCGCGGCGTAAATCGGCCGAAACCCGAAAAGGCGACCCATGCGGTCGCCTTTTTTGTTGGCGTATCAGTACCTTGGAGAACCTTCGAATTCGCAGGAAGTCCCGACAAAGCTTGAGCGAAACCCGCTGGGCGTTAACAATATGTAACTTCGTTTTTCAAATTGAGACTCATTCATGATTTTCCCCTCCCGTTTCCTGGCCTGGCTGTTGCTGCCGCTGTTCGCGGCGTGCAGCGTTCAGTTGCTGGCCGCCCCCGCCGAAGGTGCGCCGCAGGCGCTGCACTTGCTCGATTACATCGGCGCGGATTACCCGGACACGGTGCAGGCGGGCAGCATCATCGACCAGGCCGGATTTCGTGCGCAGCAAGAATCGGTGAAGACACTGGGCAGTCTGCTGGCGGCGATGCCGGCCAAACCGGAAAAAGTTGCGCTGGAGCAAAGCCTGATAACGCTGGGAAGCTCCATCAGCGCCCGTCAGGACGGTGCCGACGTCGCGCGCCAGGCCCGGCAACTGGGAGCGAAGCTGGCCGTGGCCTATGAAGTCAGCCAGGCCCCGGTCATTACGCCGGACCCGGCGCGCGGTGCGCCGTTGTACGCTCAGCAGTGCTCGGTCTGCCATGGCGATACAGGGGCCGGCGACGGCCCGGCAGGTGTCGGCATGACGCCACCGCCATCCAATCTGCGCGACAGCGCACGACTGGATCGACTGAGCCTCTACGCGATCTACAGCACCTTGGGCCTGGGTGTTGAAGGGACCGACATGCCAGCCTTTGCCGATCAACTGGATGATCGTCAGCGTTGGGATCTGGCCACCTATATCGCAAGCTTCAGTGTCGACCCGGCTACAGCCAATGCTGAGAAAACCTACAACATCGCCGACCTGGCTCGTCAGACCCCGGCCGAAGTGCAGGCTGTCGAAGGCCCGCAAGCCGCCGCGACCTTCCGTGCCCAGCGGGCGCAACCGCCGCAGGTCAAGCGTGGCCCGGCACAATTGCTCGACTACACCGCAGCCACTCTGGACAAGAGCATCGCGGCCTATCGTGCCGGTGAGCATGATCAGGCTTATGACTTATCGGTAGCGGCGTATCTGGAAGGCTTCGAGCTGGTTGAAAGCTCGCTGGACAACATTGACGCCAATGTACGCAAAGACACCGAAAAATCCCTGATGGCCTACCGTCAGTCGTTGCAGGACGGCCTGCCGGTGAGCGACGTCGAACAGCGGCTGGAGGTGGCCAAGGCCAGGTTGAAGGCATCGGCCGAGCTGCTGGGTAACGACGGTTTGAGCTGGTCGCTGAGCTACATTTCCGGCCTGCTGATTCTGCTGCGCGAAGGTCTGGAAGCGATTCTGGTGCTGGCGGCGATCCTTGCGTTCCTGCGTAACACGGGTCAACAGGCGGCGGTGCGCAGCGTCAACGTCGGTTGGGGCCTGGCGTTTCTGGCGGGGTTGGGCACCTGGGCGCTGGCAGCCTATGTGATTGATGTCAGCGGTTCGCAGCGTGAACTGCTGGAAGGCGCAACGGCGTTGTTTGCCAGCGTCATGGTGTTGTGGCTGGGGGTGTGGATGCATGACCGTCGTCACGCGGCGGCCTGGCAGGACTACATCAAGACCAGCCTGGTGGGTGGCGGTGGGCGTTTCGGTTTTGCCACCCTGGCGTTTTTCTCGGTGTATCGCGAACTGTTCGAAGTGATTCTGTTCTACGAAACCCTGTGGTTGCAGGCAGGTCCCGCAGGCCACAACGCGGTGCTGGCCGGTGGGGCTACGGCGCTGGTGCTACTGATCGGCCTGGCCTGGGTGATCTTGCGCGGCTCGGCGAAGTTGCCGCTGGCGCTGTTCTTCAGCATCAACGCCGGTCTGCTGTGCGCCTTGTCGGTGGTGTTTGCCGGACATGGCGTGAAGGCGCTGCAGGAAGCGGGAATCTTCGGCACGCGGCCGGTGCCGTTCTTTGAGTTCGACTGGCTGGGGATTCATGCCGATGCGTATTCGTTGAGCGCGCAGGCGGTGGCGATCATTGCGATCGTCGTGTTGTATGGCCGTAGCCGGGTGGTCGAGAAGCAGCGGGTGCAGGTTTCTTAAACAGCATTCGCTTCGCTCACTTTCGCGAGCAGGCTCGCTCCCACATGGACGATGTGTATTCTGTGGGAGCGAGCCTGCTCGCGAAGCTTTTTAGAGAGGTAAAAACATGCGTGTCTGGATCGATGCCGACGCCTGCCCTCGGGCAGCCAAGGATCTGGTGGTGAAGTTCGCCCTCAAGCGCCAGTTCGAAGTGGTGCTGGTGGCCGGGCAGCCGCAGATCAAGCCAGGCCTGGCGCTGGTCAAGCTGATCGTGGTGCCGAGCGGCCCAGATGCGGCGGACGATTACCTGGTGGAACACGCGGTTTCCGGTGAGCTGGTGATTTGCAGCGATGTGCCGTTGGCCGACCGTCTGGTGAAGAAGGGCGTGGCTGCGCTCGATCCGCGAGGCAAGGAGTTCGATGCGCAGAACATGGGGGAGCGGCTGGCTGTGCGCAACCTGTTCACCGATTTGCGTGAGCAGGGGCAAATGGGCGGCGGGCCAGCGCCGTTCGGCGATCGTGAAAAGCAGGCTTTTGCCAATGCGCTGGATCGGATTTTGACCAGGCTCACACGCAAAACTTGAATCCGGTGATGATCACTGTGGGAGCGAGCCTGCTCGCGAAGGGGGTGGCACATCCAACATTGGAGTTGACTGTCAGGCCGCTTTCGCGAGCAGGCTCGCTCCCACATTGACAGTGTTATGCATCATTCTCGTGGGTCAGTTCGAGCACGCGGTCGACCAGTTTGTTGATACCGGAAGCCGCCTCGCTGATGCTCTGCGCGAGCATGTAGGCCGGGGTGCTCACCAGTTTGCGTGCCTTGTCCTCGACGATGTCGCTGACCGCGCAATCGGTATGGGTCGCGCCCATCTTGTTCATCGCGGCGGCGGTGTCGGTGTCGTTGCCGATGGTGCAGGTGACGCCGGGGCCGTAGATCTTGGCCGCCAGGGCCGGGGAAATGCACATCAGCCCCACCGGTTTACCGGCCTCGGCAAAGGCTTCGGTCAGTGCCAGGACATCCGGCTGAACGGTGCAGCCGGCGCCTTCAGTGGCGAAGCTGGAGAGGTTCTTGGCCGAGCCGAAGCCGCCGGGCACGATCAGCGCATCGAAGTCATCGACGTTCGCGTCACGGATATCCTTGACGTTGCCCCGGGCAATTCGCGCCGACTCCACCAGCACGTTGCGCGATTCGGGCATTTCTTCGCCGGTCAGGTGATTGATGACATGCAACTGCGCGATGTCCGGTGCGAAACACTGCACTTGCGCTCCGCGCTGATCCAGGCGGAGCAGGGTGATGACGCTCTCGTGGAGCTCGGCGCCGTCGTACACGCCACAACCGGAAAGGATCACTGCAACTTTTTTGCTCATGGGCTTTTCTCCAGATTCATGACGTTAAATGTCCACTAATTTGGCACGCGTTGCCATAGGGTTAATTGACGGTTACACATAGCATCTGTCCTCAAGACTCCGGTCAGGGCGTGTCATGGACTTCATTCTGTATGCGGTGCCGTTTTTCTTTGTACTGATTGCCGTTGAACTGCTGGCCGACCGTTGGCGCGGGGTGAGCAATTATCGGCTGGCGGACGCGATCAACAGCCTCAGCACCGGCGTGCTGTCGACCACCACGGGGCTGCTGACCAAAGGCGTGGGGTTGGTGACCTATGCGTTTGCCCTCAGGCATCTGGCGCTGTTCGAGTTGTCGGCCGACAGCGTCTGGACCTGGGTGTTCGCCTTTGTCCTCTATGACGTGTGCTACTACTGGCTGCATCGCATGGGCCACGAGCGCAACATCCTCTGGGCCGCGCATTCGGTGCATCACCAGAGCGAGGACTACAACCTGTCCACCGCCCTGCGCCAGACCAGCACCGGGTTCCTGCTGAGCTGGATCTTCTATCTGCCGCTGGCGGTGGTCGGCGTACCGTTGCTGGTGTTTGTGAGCGTCGCCGCGCTGAACCTGCTGTACCAGTTCTGGGTACACACCCGGCACATTCCCAAGCTTGGCTGGTTTGAGTGGTTTTTTGTCACGCCATCCAATCATCGGGCTCACCATGCACAGAACGCTCTCTACATGGATCGCAACTACGGCGGCGTGTTCATTATCTGGGACCGTCTGTTCGGTACGTTCCAGGAAGAAGACGACAACGAGCCGGTGATCTTCGGCGTGACCACACCGCTGGCGAGCTGGAATCCCGTGTGGGCGAACGTGCAGTTCTACGCACAGTTATGGGGCGATGCGCGACGTGCCGAAAGCATCTGGGACAAGCTGCGGATCTGGTTCATGCGCACCGGCTGGCGCCCGGCGGACGTGGCGGCCAAATATCCGGTGAACAAGCCGGACCTGGCCCGGTTCCGCAAATTCGAGGTGCCGCTGGACGGGCGTCAGCAGCTCTACATCCTGTTACAGTTTTGCGTGTATATCGCGCTGGGCAGCTACTTGATGAATCTTGAGCCGAAGCTGTCAGCCGCCGCCCTGGTGTTGGGTTGGGGAGCGGTGGCGTTCGGTCTGTTTGTGCTGGGCGTGGCCCTGGAGAATCGCCCGTGGGCGTTGAGGCTGGAGCTGGTGCGGCTGGCGTCGAATCTGCCTATGGTGTGGCTGGCCCCGATGGCGGGGCTGTGGCCGGCCAGCGCACCGGGCTGGGTCGGCCTGTTCAGTTACAGCCTGTTGAGCGGCCTCGGTCTCTACTGTTGCAGAAACCGCATCACTCGGCTGGCGTCGTAGGGCCTTCGGCTTTGGATCTTTCGGCTTTCAGGGCCTGTTCGTCGGCGTAGACCTGCTTGGCCAGCCGGGCATTCTTGAAGCGCCGACGCAGCCACAGTGCGAAGCCCAGGACCAGCAGGGCGCCGAGCACCCAGAGTTCGTACTTCTTCACACTGCCGAGCATGCCTTCGAGCACGGCGCCGAAATGGTAAGCGGCGGCGGCGAGGGCTGCGGCCCAGATCGCGGCGCCAATGCCGTTGAGCAGCAGGTAGCGGCCCGGCGGATAACCCGACAGGCCGATGGCCACCGGCATGACCGTACGCAAACCGTAGACGAAGCGGAAGCTCAATACCCAGATGTCCGGGTGCTTGCGAATGTGTTCCAGTGCCCGGTCACCCATCATCTGCCAGCGCGGCTTGCGCGCCAGCAGCTTGCGGCCGTGCTTGCGCCCAAGGAAGTACCACAGCTGGTCGCCGGCATAGCTGCCGAAAAAGGCCACGACCACCACCAGGTTGATGTCCATGTATCCACGGAACGCGAGGAAGCCCGCGAGTACCAGGATGGTTTCGCCTTCGAAGAACGTGCCTAGAAAAAGGGCAAAGTAGCCAAAGTCATGCAGAAATTGTTGGAGCATTGTCTGGGTGCTGGCGAAATGAACGCGCAGCCTAACCCTTCGGACACATTCAGGAAAGTGTCCAAATGTGTCTCGACGTGAACATTTCCTACAACGACAATGGAATGCGGCTACGTGTCGCGGGATGCACACAACTGTCATCTGTTCGTCATAATGGCCGCTTATAACTGTCACGCTCGCCCGTAAGCGCGGGCTCAGGAGTCTGCCGTGAGCTTTACCCCCGCCAACCGTTTGTTCCCCGCAACCCGCCTGCGCCGCAACCGTCGTGACGACTTCTCGCGTCGTCTGGTCCGTGAAAACGTCCTGACCGTCGATGACCTGATCCTGCCGGTGTTCGTGCTGGACGGTGAAAACCGTCGCGAAGCGGTGGCGTCGATGCCGGGTGTCGAACGTCTGACCATCGACCTGTTGCTGGAAGAGGCGGCCAAGTGGGTCGAGCTGGGGATCCCGGCGCTGGCGCTGTTCCCGGTGACGCCAGCGGAGCTCAAGTCCCTGGACGCCGCCGAAGCGTGGAACCCGCAGGGCATCGCCCAACGTGCGACCCGTGCGTTGCGTGAGCGCTTCCCGGAGCTGGGTGTGATCACCGACGTCGCCCTGGATCCGTTCACCACCCACGGCCAGGACGGCATTCTTGATGAAGAAGGGTACGTGCAGAACGACATCACCGTCGACGCACTGGTCAGGCAAGCCCTGTCCCACGCCGAGGCCGGCGCTCAGGTCGTGGCACCCTCGGACATGATGGACGGTCGCATCCAGGCGATCCGCGAGGCCCTCGAAGTGGCCGGTCACGTCAATGTGCGGATCATGGCCTACTCGGCCAAGTACGCCAGTGCCTATTACGGCCCGTTCCGCGATGCGGTCGGTTCGGCGCTGAACCTGGGCAAGGCCAACAAGGCCTCCTATCAGATGGACCCGGCCAACAGCAATGAAGCCCTGCACGAAGTGGCGGCGGACTTGTCAGAAGGTGCAGACATGGTCATGGTCAAGCCAGGCATGCCGTACCTGGACATCCTGTGCCGGGTAAAAGAAGAATTCAAAGTGCCGACGTTTGTTTATCAAGTCAGCGGCGAATACGCCATGCACATGGCGGCGATCCAGAACGGCTGGTTGAGCGAAGGGGTTATCCTCGAGTCGCTGACCGCTTTCAAACGTGCAGGGGCTGATGGCATCCTGACGTACTTTGCCGTTCGTGCCGCTCAATTGTTACGAGAGCAAAAATAGCCCTCCCAGGAACATTCGATGAATACCGAAGTACTCACTGAAGTTGCCGTAAAAGACGCTCAACCTGTGGTGGAGCAAGTCGGCGAGACCCCGCCGGAGCTGGAACCAGCTCCGCCCGCGGCGGTCGTCGAAACCGCTGCGACCACGCCAGTGGTGGCCATTCCCGGCCTGGATGACAGCAGCCTGTACATCCACCGCGAGCTCTCGCAACTGCAGTTCAACATCCGCGTGCTGGAACAGGCGCTGGACGAGTCCTACCCATTGCTGGAGCGGCTGAAGTTTCTGTTGATCTTCTCCAGCAACCTGGACGAGTTCTTCGAAATTCGCGTCGCCGGTCTCAAGAAGCAGATCACCTTCGCCCGTGAACAGGCTGGCGCCGATGGTCTGCAACCGCATCAGGCCCTGGCCCGCATAAGCGAGCTGGTCCACGGTCACGTCGATCGCCAGTACGCGATCCTCAACGACATTCTGTTGCCGGAGCTGGAAAAACATCAGGTTCGCTTCATTCGCCGCCGCTACTGGACGACCAAGCTCAAAACCTGGGTCCGCCGTTATTTCCGCGACGAGATCGCACCAATCATCACCCCGATCGGCCTCGACCCGACGCACCCGTTCCCGTTGCTGGTGAACAAGAGCCTGAACTTCATCGTCGAGCTCGAAGGCATCGACGCCTTTGGCCGCGACTCCGGTCTGGCGATCATCCCGGCACCACGCCTGCTGCCGCGTATCATCAAGGTGCCGGAAGAAGTCGGTGGCCCTGGCGACAACTATGTATTCCTGTCGTCGATGATTCACGCTCACGCCGACGACCTGTTCCAGGGCATGAAGGTCAAGGGCTGCTACCAGTTCCGCCTGACCCGTAACGCCGACCTGGCGCTGGACTCCGAAGACGTCGAAGACCTGGCCCGCGCCTTGCGCGGCGAACTGTTCTCCCGTCGTTATGGTGATGCGGTGCGACTGGAGGTGGCCGACACCTGCCCGAAACACCTGTCCGACTACCTGCTCAAGCAGTTCAACCTGGGCGAGACCGAGTTGTATCAGGTCAACGGCCCGGTGAACCTGACGCGGCTGTTCAGCATCACCGGCCTGGACAGCCAGCGCGAGCTGCAATACCTGCCGTTCACCCCGCAGATCCCGAAACTGCTGCAGAACAGCGAAAACATTTTCAGCGTGATCAGCAAGCAGGACATCCTGCTGCTGCACCCGTTCGAGTCGTTCACCCCGGTGGTCGACCTGTTGCGCCAGGCCGCCAAGGACCCACATGTGTTGGCGGTGCGCCAGACCCTGTACCGCTCCGGCGCCAACTCGGAAATCGTCGATGCGCTGGTGGATGCGGCGCGTAACGGCAAGGAAGTCACTGCGGTAATCGAACTGCGGGCGCGGTTCGATGAAGAGTCCAACCTGCAGCTGGCCAGCCGCCTGCAAGCGGCCGGTGCGGTGGTGATCTATGGCGTGGTCGGTTTCAAGACCCACGCCAAGATGATGCTGATCCTGCGTCGCGAGGCCGGTGAAATCGTGCGTTACGCGCACCTTGGTACGGGTAACTACCACGCCGGCAACGCCCGCCTGTACACCGACTACAGCCTGCTGACTTCCGACGATGCCTTGTGCGAAGACGTCGGCAAACTGTTCAGCCAGTTGATCGGCATGGGCAAGACACTACGCATGAAGAAATTGCTGCATGCGCCGTTCACCCTGAAAAAGGGCATGCTCGACATGATTGCCCGCGAAACCCAGTTCGCCCTCGACGGCAAACCGGCGCACATCATCGCCAAGTTCAACTCGCTGACCGATCCGAAGATCATCCGCGCGCTGTACAAGGCCAGCCAGTCAGGCGTG
This sequence comes from Pseudomonas sp. 18173, assembly GCF_050432945.1. NCBI lineage: Bacteria > Pseudomonadati > Pseudomonadota > Gammaproteobacteria > Pseudomonadales > Pseudomonadaceae > Pseudomonas > Pseudomonas sp. 18173. Next base: position 37,090 of record NZ_JBKFTN010000018.1, on the reverse strand, counting down.
CGCATCGATCTGGTGGTGCGCGGCATGTGCTGCCTGCGGCCGGGCATCGCCGGGGTTTCCCACAATATCCACGTGCGCTCGATCATCGGTCGCTTCCTGGAGCACACCCGGGTCTTCTACTTCCTCAATGGCGGCGAAGAACAGATGTTCCTCTCCAGCGCCGACTGGATGGAACGCAACCTCGACAAGCGCGTCGAGACTTGCTTCCCGGTGGAAGGCAAGAAGCTGATCATGCGGGTCAAGAAAGAGCTGGAGTTGTATCTGACCGACAACACCCACAGCTGGAGCCTGCAGTCGGACGGTCGTTACATCCGTAACACGCCGACCGGCAACCAGAACCCACGCAGCGCCCAGGCGACATTGCTGGAGCGTTTGGGCAGCCCGATCCTGGCTGTTCGGTAACGGGAATCAGCGGGTAAAAAAGGGCGATCCATGTGGATCGCCCTTTTTGCTTTTCTGTAGGAGCGAGCTCGCTCGCGATGGGCGTGAACGATAACGCGTGCTGCCTGGAGAAACGCGGCGCCTGTTGGTTCTTCGCGAGCAAGCTCGCTCCTACAGGGGCTGGGGTCAGCGAGCGTTCAGCACGATATCCACCCGAGTCAGCCATTCCGCCTCGATGGCGAAGTCGGCCTGGGTCAGCTGGTTTTCGTCCAGCCAGTTTTCCGGGAAAACCACTTCCAGGTGATTGTCATGGGCGTTCAGTTCCACCTGAGGCATTTGCTGGGTGCCACGGATGTGATGGAACAGAATCGCAAAGCGCAGCAATACGCACAGGCGAATCAGCTTGATGCCGTCGTCGCCGAAATCGGCGAACTTGTCCTTGGGAATGTTGCGTCGGTGGCCGCGTACCAGCAGCGCGAGCATCAACTGGTCTTCGCGGGAGAATCCGGCGAGGTCCGAGTGCTCGATCAGGTAGGCCCCGTGCTTGTGGTACTGGTAGTGAGCGATGTCCAGGCCCACTTCATGGACCTTGGCCGCCCAGCCGAGCAGTTCGCGCCAGACGCCGTCTTCCAGGTCCCAGTCCGCGGCAACCTGGTCGAACGCGTGCAACGCCTTGCGCTCGACTCGTGCTGCCTGTTCCTGATCGACGTGGTAGCGCTCCATCAGCGAAGTGAGGGTGCGTTCGCGCACGTCTTCGTGATGATGGCGGCCCAGCAGGTCATAGAGCACGCCTTCGCGCAGGGCGCCTTCGCAGTGATCCATGCGTTGCAGTTCGAGGGAATCGAAGATCGCTTCGAGGATCGCCAGGCCGGCCGGGAAAATCGCCCGGCGATCCGGCTTGATACCGTCGAAATCGATTTTCTCGACGTCGCCCAGCTTGATCAGTTTGCGCTTGAGCCAGGCCAGGCCTTCGGCGTTGACCTCGCCGGTGCCGTGGCCGCCAGCCTTCAGCGCCAGGCCGATGGCGCGGATGGTGCCCGAGGAGCCAATGGCTTCATCCCAGGTCAGGCGGTGCAGGGCGTGCTCGATGCTCATGATCTCCAGCCGCGCCGCGGTGTACGCCTGGGCGTAGCGGGCCGGGGTGATCTTGCCGTCCTTGAAATAGCGTTGGGTGTAGCTGACGCAACCCATCTGCAGGCTTTCGCGCAGCAGCGGTTCGAAGCGCTGGCCAATGATGAATTCGGTACTGCCGCCGCCGATGTCGGCCACCAGGCGCTTGCCCGGGGTGTCGGCGAGGGTGTGGGACACGCCGAGATAGATCAGGCGCGCTTCTTCACGTCCGGAAATGACCTCTACCGGGTGGCCGAGAATTTCTTCGGCGCGACGGATGAATTCGGCGCGGTTGCGCGCTTCACGCAAGGCGTTGGTGCCGACGATGCGCACGGCGCCGGTGGGCATACCGCTGATCAGTTGGGCGAAGCGCTTGAGGCAGTCGAGCCCGCGCTGCATCGATTCTTCGCTGAGATGGCGCTCTTCGTCGATACCCGCGGCCAGCTGAACTTTCTCCCCGAGACGCTCGAGAATGCGGATTTCACCGTTCTGGGCCTTGGCCACGACCATGTGAAAACTGTTGGAGCCCAGGTCGATTGCGGCGATCAGGGACAGATTCTTGGCTTGGGATTGCGGCATGGTCTGGGGTCTCGGTCGATAACCTCGACATCGTGCCACGATCACAGGCTGGCGCCAACGCGCAGTGCTGAAAGGGTTGATCCCGGGCACAACCTCTGTGGCGAGGGGGCTTGCCCCGTTGGGCTGCGAAGCGGCCCCAAAACCATTCAATGAAGGGATTGAGGCTAATCCGGTGACCGGGTTTACGACGGCTGCGCCGCCGAACGGGGGCAAGCCCCCTCGCCACAGAGGCGCGGCGTACTTTGACTCGAGCTATACCCAAACTCATGGAATGCCATAGCGAGACTCAATCATCTGCACCTTCCTGAACGAGGGAAGGGCAGCTATGATGGGCCACGTTTTTTTGCTTACAACCCTGGAGAATTCCATGAGCAGCGATCTTATCAAACACGTTAGCGACGCTAGCTTCGAGGCCGACGTACTCAAGGCTGAAGGCGCTGTACTGGTCGATTACTGGGCTGAGTGGTGCGGCCCTTGCAAAATGATCGCTCCTGTCCTGGACGAGATTGCCGAGACCTACAAAGGCAAGCTGACCGTTGCCAAGCTGAACATCGACGAAAACCAGGAAACCCCGGCCAAGCATGGCGTGCGTGGTATCCCGACCCTGATGCTGTTCAAGAACGGCAACGTTGAAGCGACCAAGGTCGGCGCACTGTCGAAGTCGCAACTGGCTGCTTTCCTCGACGCCAACATCTAAGCGTCGTTGCAAGTGTCATGAAAAAAGCCTCGCAAATAGCGGGGCTTTTTGCGTATTCAGGGCTAGACGCTCCTGATACTCAGGTGGTACATTCGGCCCCGCACTGGTTTCTCCATTGCCCCCTGCTAGCCGTCGCCGACGCACTCCTTTTCGAATAAGTACGCGATCCTGTCGCCTTCTCCGCGGCGCGGCCTCATTAAGCCAAAAGCTTAATTTCCCCCCTCCATAAATGATTACGTCATTCCTATATGAATCTGACTGAACTCAAGCAAAAGCCGATTACCGAACTGCTCGAATTGGCCGAACAGATGGGCATAGAAAATATGGCCCGTTCGCGCAAGCAGGACGTGATTTTCTCCCTGCTCAAGAAGCACGCGAAAAGCGGTGAGGAAATCTCCGGTGATGGCGTGCTGGAGATTCTCCAGGACGGCTTCGGCTTCCTGCGCTCCGCTGACGCTTCCTATCTCGCCGGCCCTGACGATATCTACGTCTCGCCGAGCCAGATCCGTCGTTTCAACTTGCGCACCGGTGACACCATCGTTGGCAAGATCCGCCCTCCAAAGGAAGGCGAGCGTTATTTCGCGCTGCTCAAGGTCGACACCATCAACTTCGACCGTCCGGAAAACGCGAAAAACAAGATTCTCTTCGAGAACCTGACCCCGCTGTTCCCGACCGTGCGCATGAAGATGGAAGCCGGCAACGGTTCCACCGAGGACTTGACCGGTCGTGTCATCGACCTGTGTGCTCCAATCGGTAAAGGCCAGCGCGGTCTGATCGTTGCTCCGCCGAAAGCGGGCAAGACGATCATGCTGCAGAACATCGCAGCGAACATCGCGCGTAACAACCCTGAAGTTCACCTGATCGTGCTGCTGATCGACGAACGTCCGGAAGAAGTAACCGAAATGCAGCGCACCGTGCGCGGCGAAGTGGTTGCCTCGACGTTCGACGAGCCGCCAACCCGCCACGTGCAGGTTGCCGAAATGGTGATCGAGAAGGCCAAGCGCCTGGTCGAACACAAGAAAGACGTGGTGATCCTGCTCGACTCCATCACCCGTCTGGCCCGTGCCTACAACACCGTGATCCCGAGCTCCGGCAAGGTACTGACCGGTGGTGTCGATGCCCACGCCCTGGAGAAACCAAAGCGTTTCTTCGGTGCTGCGCGGAACATCGAAGAAGGCGGCTCGCTGACCATCATCGCCACCGCGCTGGTTGAAACCGGCTCGAAGATGGACGAAGTGATCTATGAGGAATTCAAAGGCACCGGCAACATGGAGCTGCCGCTGGATCGCCGTATCGCTGAAAAGCGCGTCTTCCCGGCCATCAACATCAACCGTTCCGGTACCCGCCGCGAAGAGTTGCTGACCGCCGACGACGAGCTGCAGCGCATGTGGATCCTGCGCAAGCTGCTGCATCCGATGGATGAAGTCGCTGCCATCGAGTTCCTGGTCGACAAGCTGAAAACGACCAAGACCAACGATGAGTTCTTCCTGTCGATGAAACGCAAGTAAGTCGATAGACCAGCAAAAGCCGGGGAAACCCGGCTTTTTGCTATCTGAATTTTGATGAACCGGCAGTTCGTGGTTCTGAATGGAGGGGTTCGGCGCTAAACTGCTGCCCCCGAACGCCACGGCCAACACGAGGCTCACGCATGCAGTATCGCGACTTGCGCGACTTTATCAGCGGGCTGGAAAAGCGCGGTGAACTCAAGCGCATCCAGGTTCCGGTGTCCCCAGTGCTCGAAATGACCGAGGTCTGCGACCGCACCTTGCGCGCCAAGGGCCCGGCCCTGCTTTTCGAAAACCCTACCGGTTATGACATTCCCGTGCTTGGCAACCTGTTCGGCACCCCCGAGCGCGTCGCGCTGGGCATGGGTGCCGAAGCGGTCAGCGAGCTGCGCGAGATCGGCAAGCTGCTGGCGTTCCTCAAGGAACCCGAGCCGCCGAAAGGCCTGAAGGATGCCTGGTCCAAGCTGCCGATCTTCCGCAAGATCATTTCGATGGCGCCGAAAGTCGTCAAGGACGCGATTTGCCAGGAAGTGGTCATCGAGGGCGACGACGTCGACCTGGCCATGTTGCCGGTGCAGACCTGCTGGCCGGGCGATGTCGGTCCACTGATCACCTGGGGCCTGACCGTCACCAAAGGCCCGAATAAGGATCGCCAGAACCTCGGCATCTATCGTCAGCAAGTGATCGGCCGCAACAAAGTCATCATGCGCTGGTTGAGCCACCGTGGCGGTGCACTGGATTATCGCGAGTGGTGCGAGAAGCATCCCGGCCAACCGTTCCCGGTATCGGTTGCATTGGGCGCCGACCCGGCGACCATCCTCGGTGCCGTGACCCCGGTGCCCGACAGCCTCTCCGAGTACGCATTCGCCGGCCTGTTGCGCGGTAACCGCACTGAGCTGGTGAAGTGCCGCGGCAACGACCTGCAGGTACCGGCCACTGCCGAAATCATCCTCGAAGGCGTGATTCATCCGGGCGAGATGGCCGACGAAGGCCCGTACGGCGATCACACCGGTTACTACAACGAAGTCGACAGCTTCCCGGTGTTCACCGTCGAGCGCATCACGCACCGGATCAAGCCGATCTACCACAGCACCTACACCGGGCGTCCACCGGATGAGCCGGCGATCCTCGGCGTGGCGTTGAACGAAGTGTTCGTGCCGATCCTGCAGAAGCAGTTCCCGGAGATCACCGATTTCTACCTGCCGCCCGAAGGTTGCTCGTACCGCATGGCCGTGGTGACCATGAAGAAGTCGTATCCCGGCCATGCCAAGCGGGTAATGCTGGGTGTCTGGTCGTTTTTGCGACAGTTCATGTACACCAAGTTCGTTATCGTCACCGACGACGATATCAACGCCCGGGACTGGAACGACGTGATCTGGGCCATCACCACGCGCATGGACCCCAAGCGCGACACGGTGATGATCGAGAACACGCCGATCGACTACCTGGACTTCGCTTCGCCGGTGTCCGGCCTGGGTTCGAAAATGGGCCTCGATGCCACGCATAAATGGCCGGGCGAAACCACCCGCGAGTGGGGCCGGGTCATCGTCAAGGACGATGCCGTGACCCAGCGGATCGATGCCATCTGGAATCAGTTAGGAATAGATTGATGCGTGTAACCTTGCAGCCCTCCGGAGCAGTGCTTGAGATATTGCCCGGCGAGCGGATTCTCGATGGCGCGCGGCGCTTGGGCTACGAATGCCCGCAAAGTTGCCGCAACGGCAATTGCCACGTCTGCGCGGCGCTGCTGGTGGAAGGGCGGGTCGAGCAGACCGGCGATGTGCGCGACCATGGCGAGTTCTACACTTGCATAGCGGAGCCGCTCGAAGACTGCATCGTGCTGTGGGATGGCGTGCTCGCGCTGGGAGAATTGCCGGTGCGCAGCTTGTCGTGTCAGGTCATTGAGTGCAGGGACGTGGGCGGCGACACCTGGCGCGTGCGTCTGCGGGCTCCGGCCGGTAAACCGCCGCGTTACCACGCCGGTCAGTACCTGATGATCGAGCGCGAGAACGGCGAAAAGTCCGCTTTCTCCCTCGCCTCGGCACCGCATGCGGGTCGCGACCTGGAAATCCACGTACTGGCGCGTGAAGCCAGTGCGTTGAGCCTGATCGAACAGTTACAGCGCAACAGCATGGTGCGGGTCGAGTTACCGTTCGGCGATACCCACCTGGCAGAGTTGCCGGACGGTCCGCTCGTGCTGATCGCCGCCGGCACCGGCATGGGCCAGATCCACGGCCTGATCGAACATTGCCGGGCCTCGGGTTTCAAGCATCCGGTGCACCTGTATTGGGGCGTGCGTCGTCCGGAAGACTTTTATCAAGTCGAGCATTGGGACGAATGGCTGAAGTTGTCCAACCTGTTCCTGCACAAGGTCGTCAGCGATCAATGCGGCTGGAAGGGGCGTTGCGGCATGTTGCATGAAGCGGTGTGTGAAGACTTTCCCGATCTCAAGGCCTTGCATGTGTATGCCAGTGGCTCGCCGGCGATGGTCTACGGCACCCTGGATGCGCTGGTCGAGGCGGGGATGGATGCCCACCAGATGCGCGCCGACGTATTCGCCTACGCCCCCAGATCCTGATCCTGCCCCCCCCCATACTTGTAGGAGCGAGCTTGCTCGCGATGGATTAAAGTGCGCCGCGGTCAGCCTGACTTCCCGCGTAATCGTTAACGACCATCGCGAGCGGGCTCGCTCCTACAGGGTTTATAACTCTCCATATAGCCCATCGGTATTTATAAAAATGCATAAATGTCGGTAGGTTATATCTCGTTCAAGTGATTGATTAAGAACTGCGCCAAGGCACTTAAATTACTTGAGAACATATGTGCCTTATTGTTTCGGCGGTGCGTTCTATTTAGTAACTGTTTACTCGCGGGGAGCTGAACGCTATTCGCCATGAGCGCCATCGAATCGGCTTTTTTGAATCTGGCTTACCCTCCGCGGCTCGATCTGGGACCGCAGCTCACGCACGAACAATTGCTCAGCTCGATGCAATCGACCATGGCCCGCCACAAGGGTGGACCGGTGTGGCTGTTTGCCTACGGGTCGCTGATCTGGCGGCCAGAATGCACGGCGGTTGAGCGGGTTCGCGGCCGGGTGCATGGCTACCATCGCGGGTTGTACCTGTGGTCCCACGAACATCGCGGCACGCCGGAAATGCCTGGCCTGGTGTTTGGCCTGGATCGCGGCGGTTCTTGCAGCGGTTTCGCCTATCGCTTGCCCGAAGAGCAACTCGAAGCGTCGCTATACGCCCTTTGGCAGCGCGAGATGCCATTTCCTTCCTATCGCCCGCACTGGCTTAACTGCCGTCTCGAAGACGGCAACCAGGTGCAGGCCTTGGGGTTTGTGCTGGAGCGACATCTGCCCAGTTATGCCGGCAACCTGCCGGATCATGTGCTGAGTCATGTGTTCGAAAACGCTTGCGGGCGCTACGGCACCACTCGCGATTATGTCGAGCAAACCGCCCACGCCCTGCGCAGCCACGCCATGCCAGACCGGAATCTGGAGGCGCGGCTCAAGCGCTGTAAATCAAAGGCCGATCAAGCGAGTGCTTCACGGCCCTGACTGGCGGTTTGTTTGTGCCCTAGCGTCGGGGCCAGGAAGGCCATCGCCAGCAGGCAGGCACCGACCAGCAGCACGAAGCCGCCGTCCCAGCCGAAATGGTCCACGGTGTAGCCCATGGCTGCACTGGCCGCGACCGAGCCGCCCAGGTAGCCGAACAGACCGGTAAACCCCGCCGCCGTACCGGCAGCTTTCTTCGGTGCCAGTTCCAACGCCTGCAGGCCGATCAGCATGACCGGGCCATAGATCAGGAAGCCGATGGAAAGCAGCGCGATCATGTCGACCATCGGATTGCCGGCCGGGTTGAGCCAGTAGACCAGCGTCGCGACAGTCACCAGCGCCATGAACACCATGCCGGTCAGGCCGCGGTTGCCACGGAAGATCTTGTCCGACATCCAGCCGCACAGCAGCGTGCCCGGGATACCTGCCCACTCGTAGAAGAAATACGCCCACGACGTTTTGTCGACGGTGAAACCCTTGGCTTCCTTGAGGTAGGTCGGCGCCCAGTCCAGCACGCCGTAGCGCAGCAGATAGACAAACACGTTGGCCAAGGCGATGTACCAGAGCATTTTGTTGCGCAGCACATATTTGACGAAGATTTCCTTGGCGCTGAATTCTTCTTCGTGGCTGGCGTCGTAGCCTTCCGGGTAGTCGTTCTTGTACTGCTCGATCGGCGGCAGGCCAACCGATTGCGGGGTGTCGCGCATGGTCACGAAGGCAAACACCGCTACCGCCAGCGCCACGGCTGCCGGCACGTAGAACGCGGCGTGCCAGTCATTGAACAGGCCCATGCCGATCAGGAACAACGGGCCGATCAGGCCGCCGCCGACGTTGTGCGCCACGTTCCATACAGACACCACGCCGCCACGTTCCTTCTGCGACCACCAGTGCACCATGGTCCGGCCGCTCGGAGGCCAACCCATGCCCTGCGCCCAGCCGTTGATAAACAGCAGGATGAACATCATGGTCACGCTCGACGTCGCCCAAGGTGCGAAACCGAAAATGAACATCACCCCGGCCGAAACCAGCAGGCCGAACGGCAGGAAGAAGCGCGGATTGGAGCGGTCGGACACCAGTCCCATCAGAAACTTCGACAGGCCGTAGGCAATCGCGATGGCGGACATCGCCAGGCCCAGCTCCCCACGGGAGTAGCCCTCATCGATCAGGTACGGCATGGCCAGGGAGAAGTTCTTGCGCAGCAGGTAGTAACCGGCGTAGCCAAAGAAGATACCGGCGAAGATCTGCCAGCGCAGGCGTCGGTAGGTGCTGTCTATTTTTTCTTCAGGCAATGGAGCCTGATGTGCGGCAGGGCGAAAGAAAGCAAACATTCAAGAGCTCCAAATTTCTTGTTTTGACTGCGGATGCGAATATTACAGTTTCGTTACCGAAAATAGCACCGGTTCTCATTGGCAAAACAGCGAAGATGTTGGAATTCGCACGTTCCTTTATGAACATGTCGCTCAGATGTAAGTGAGGGGCGTTGTAGGAAGCGTTACCCGTTTTCGTATTGAGGACGTTGATGTACCGAAATAGGGCAGTTGTTTGGGAAAGGTCCTGCGTTCAATGCGGAAGCCATGGCGTTATGCCGGACGACTGCGCCCCGTAACCTTTGTGCTGTTGCCAGGTCTGGCGTTGCAGGCGAAGGGAGAGGGATATGCGGTGGTGGTTGTGCGGACTGTTGTTGGTGGCATCCATGGATGTCAGGGCCGGGGAGGTATTCCTGATACCCGAGAATAATCCCAAGCCGGTGTATCCGGTGGAGCTATACCGTGCCGGTGTTATCGGCATGGTGCGTGTCAGTCTGACCGTGCAGGCCGATGGTTCTGTCAGCAAGGCTGTGATTGCCGAAGATGCGCATCCCGGACTCGGTGAGGCTTCATTGGCCGCAGTCAGCCAATGGCGGTTCAAGCCGTGGAAGATCACCGGCGACCAGCCTGCGCGAGTCATCGTCATCGCACCGATGGATTACAGGCTGGACCGGGAACAGCCCATCCACATCAACAAGACGCTGGAGCGGCTCAAATGCGCTGACATCGGACGGGCAGCGCTGAACATCGATGACAGTTCGTGGGTAGACCTGCCGGTATTCAGCTGGACCCGCAGTTACCTGACGCACTCTCTTTCGCCGACGCAATTGCCGGAGCACAAGCGTCTGGCGCTGATTGCCAGGCTCAATAAAAGCATCCCATCGATAGTCAGGCGTTGTAACACTTATCCCGCGAGCCGATTCGTGCGGTTTCTTCCGGAAGAGATAGCGACTCTGTTTTGACGAAAAAGCGCGGCAGCGTGGCCGCGCTTTTTTGCCGGATAGAGATTCAGCGAACCTGCACCACCACTTTCCCGACCGCTTTACGCTGGCCAAGATCATTGATCGCCTGCGCGGCATTACCCAGCGGATACACCTGCGACACCAGCGGCTTCAACTTGCCTTCGGCAAACCAGCCAAACAGTTGCTGGAAGTTCGCCGCGTTGTCCTGTGGCTGGCGCTGGGCGAAGGAACCCCAGAACACCCCGAGTACTGCGGCACCCTTGAGCAGTGCGAGGTTCACCGGCAGTTCAGGAATGCGTCCGCTGGCGAAGCCGACCACCAGCAGGCGGCCGTTCCAGGCGATGGCGCGGATGGCCTGGTCGAACAGGTCGCCGCCCACCGGGTCGTAGATCACGTCGGCGCCCTGGCCATCGGTCAGGCGCTTGATTTCGTCCTTGAGGCTGGTTTCGCTGTAGTTGATCAGTTCATCGGCACCAGCGGCCTTGGCCACGGCAAGTTTTTCCGCGCTGCTGGCCGCGGCAATCACCCGGGCGCCCATGGCTTTGCCGATTTCCACTGCGGCCAGGCCGACACCGCCGGAGGCGCCCAGCACCAGCAGGGTTTCGCCCGGTTGCAGGTTGCCGCGCTGCTTGAGGGCGTGCATCGAGGTGCCGTAGGTCATGCTGAAGACGGCGGCGGTGTTGAAGTCCATGGACGACGGGATCGGCAACACGTTGTAGCCCGGCACGGCGACCTGCTCGGCAAAGCTGCCCCAGCCGGTCAGGGCCATGACCCGGTCACCGACTTTCAAGTGGCTGACTTTTTCACCCACGGCGCTGACCACGCCTGACGCTTCGCCACCCGGAGAGAACGGGAAGGGCGGCTTGAACTGGTATTTGCCCTCGATGATCAACGTGTCGGGGAAATTGACCCCGGCGGCGTGCACGTCCAGCAGGATTTCATTCTTCTTCGCGACAGGACTGGCGACGTCTTCCAGCACCAGCGATTCGGCAGGGCCGAAGGCTTTGCACAGCACGGCTTTCATCAGGGCTATTCCTTTGGGAGTGATGGCCGATAAGTGTAGGTGTATGGGTCGACGGGTCAACGAGCATGCCCGGCCCTGATAGCCAGCCATAAGCTTGTGCTTGTGCGACGGGTCGTTATGCTAGGCCGCAAACCGGATAAGGAGCGAATTGTGAAAGCGTGGATCATGTTGTTGCTGGCCCTGTCTCTGCCTGTGGCAGCGGTGGCCGAAGAAGCCAAAGAAGATGCAGCTCCGAAGGTCAGCTACATCACCCTGAGCCCGCCGTTCGTGGGTAACTACGGGCTGGATGGCACGCCGAAACTGAAGGTCTACAAGGCCGATGTGGCGTTGCGGGTGACCGGTGACGAGGCCGCCAAAGCGGTGAAGGCCAATGAACCTTTGATCCGCAATCAATTGGTCGCGCTGTTCGCCCAGCAGACCACCGAGACGATGAACAACGTCGAGGCCAAGGAAAAGCTGCGTCAGGAGGCCCTGAAACAGACTCAGCAGGTGATGAACGACGAAACCGGGAAACCTGTGGTTGAGGATCTGTTGTTCAACAACCTGATCATCCAGTAAGTTTTCCGCCGCCTGTGCCGGCCTCTTCGCGGGCAAGCCCGCTCCCACAGGGTTCCGTTGTGGACATATGATCATGTTCCAACACAAATCCACTGTGGGAGCGGGCTTGCTCGCGAATGCATTCTGACCGACGCTGAGAAACCTATGGCTTGAGCGCGATCACCGCCGCCCACTGCTCTGGTGTCACCGGCATCACCGAAAGCCGCGAACCTTTCTGCACCAGTGGCAACTCGGCCAGCGCCGTCTGTTGCTTCAGGTAGTCCAGCTTCAGCACTCGGGCAAACGTCTCGACATGCGCGACATCGATCGCGCTCCAGGCGTTTTTGTCCGGGGTGGCCTTCGGGTCGAAATAATGGCTTTCAGGCTCCAGTGCCGTCGGGTCCGGATAGGCGGCTTCGACAATCCTGCCGATTCCGGCAATACCCGGCTCGGGGCAGCTGGAATGATAGAAAAAGAACTCATCGCCCATCGCCATGGCCCGCAGAAAATTGCGTGCCTGATAGTTGCGAACCCCGTCCCAGCGCGCTTTGCCAAGCTTTTCCAGCCCTTTGATCGAGAGTTCGTCGGGCTCGGATTTCATCAGCCAATAGGCCATGTCTTTTGCTCCTTGCGGGGTGATTGAGCAGCTTGTCGGCAATTTTATGACAAACCGACAGTCGGTTGACGTCAGCATTTGCGCAGCGGTTCACGTTGTCGCAAAATGCCGGCCTTTAAAGCTTGACGCTGCTGCACGGCCTGTAAACGGAAACCGCTGCTGTCATCGTGTTGATATGCCTTTGGGGGGCAATCGATGAAACGCAAACCGGATTTACTATGGATTTTGGTCATTTTGTTCGGCCTTGGCGTCGTGACCACTGGCTATGCCCAAAGCCTGTGGGCCAACAAGACCGATGCACCGGTCGAGCTCGCCCAATTGCAGCAACAGTCGACAGCCTTCAAGCGCTGATCCTGTTGCCGCGGCACCACTGATCAAAGTGGTGCCTGGCCTGCGTAATACCAGGCCTTGTCTGTCACCGTCCCTTGCAACGGCACATCCCAGCTCGCCTGAGCCAATCGCTCGACCTTCTGACATTCATGGGCAAGCCCCAGCAGCGTCGGCTTGCGCCAGTCCTGTCGGCGTGCCAGGTAGGCCAGGCTCCGATCGTAGAAGCCACCTCCCATTCCCAGGCGTCCGCCGACATCGTCAAAACCCACCAATGGCAACAACACCAGGTCCAGCGCCCAGACCTTGCGCTGCCGGGCGAGGTTTGCCCGCGGTTCGAGAATGCGAAAGCGGTTGGGTTTGAGTTTTTCCCCGGGGCGGATGCGCTGGAACACCATTTTGGTTCGCGGCCAGGCACTCAGCACCGGCAGATAGGTGGCTTTGCCCCGGCGCTGTGCGGCACGCAGCAACAGGCGCGGATCAATTTCACCGTCGGTCGGCAGATAGAGTGAGATGTGTCTGGCGCGGCGGAACAGCGGTTGCTGGGCCAGTTGCTTGTACAGCCCGCAAGCGGCCTGGCGCTGCTGACTTGGTGTCAGCGCGCGGCGGGCCTTGCGCAGCATGCGTCGAAGTTGCGGGCGGGGAAGCAGCGCAGGTTCGGTCATGGTTTGTGGCTTCGGCAGGACGGATACGCAAAGCGTACCCGTAAAAACGCCGATGCCGGTATTTAAACCGGCATCGGACTGGAATCAGGCTCCCCGAATGTGTCGCTGTCGACTTAGCCCTTGAACCCGAAAGTTCAAGGTGGAAGATGCAGTAGGCTTTAAGGCTTTCCGTCTAGCGGACATGCACACCAGCCCAACGTGCAACCTCCAGGGTATAGCAAATCGGCTCAGGGACATCGCCAACTGGCAAGCACCCCAGGGAGTGATTGGAGTATACCTCAAGCGGTCGCGCGAATCAGCCTTTGGTGACGTCCGGATCGGTGGCGAGCACCAGATCGACGCGATCGAGCAGGTCGCGCACCTGTTCACGGGTCGATCCGCTGACCTGTACATCCGGGCGATCTTCCTTGTGCAGCAGATCGTGGGTGATGTTCAGCGCGGCCATCACGGCGATACGGTCGGCGCCGATGACTTTGCCGCTGCTGCGGATCTCGCGCATCTTGCCGTCCAGGTAACGGGCGGCGCTGATCAGGTTGCTGCGCTCTTCCTGAGGGCAGATGATCGAATACTCTTTGTCGAGGATCTGCACGGTGACGCTATTGCTTGAACTCATGAGTCTTGCTCCAGGGCCTTGAGGCGCGAAATCATCGATTCGACCTTACGCCGGGCGATTTCGTTTTTTTCAATGAGGTGCGCGCGTTCCTCGCGCCAGGTCTTTTCCTGAGCTAGTAAGAGTCCGTTTTGACTCTTAAGTTGCTCGACTCGGGTAATCAGCAGTTCGAGTCTGGCCATCAGCGCTTGCAGGTCGGTGTCTTCCATTGTCTTCACTGTCTGATGGGAGTCGGACCGTAGGAGCGAGCTCGCTCGCGATGAACCTGAGAGCGCCACGGGGTGTCAGGTACCCAGCGTTATCGTTGGCGTCCATCGCGAGCGTGCTCGCTCCTACAGGGGTAGTCGATGTAGGATACAAGGCCTTCATTCTAGACATAGCGCCGTCTGGCGCCTAGCTGCCCATGACCATTCAGAATTCCCCGTACCAAGCCTTCGCCACCCTGCTGACTTCCAGCGGTCACAACGTCTCGCCTGCCGAACTGCATGGCCTGCTGCTCGGCCGCAGCTGCGCCGGCGCCGGCTTCGAAGCCGAAGGCTGGCTGATCGACGCCGCCGAACTGCTCGAAAGCGAGCCGCAGGACAACGTTCGCAACGCCCTGATCGGCCTGCAGGAAATGGTCAAGGGCGAGCTCACCGGCGATGACGTGACCGTCGTACTGCTGCTGCCGACCGACGAGGCTCCGCTCACCGAGCGTGCCGCCGCACTGGGCCAATGGTGCCAGGGTTTCCTCAGCGGTTTCGGCCTGAACTGCCGTGACAGCAGCACCCTGAGCACCGAGGCCACCGAAGTGCTGCAGGACCTGGCCGCCATTTCCCAGGTGCAAGACGCGCTGGAAGAGTCCGAAGACGGCGAAACCGACTATATGGAAGTCATGGAGTACCTGCGCGTCGCGCCGTTGCTGCTGTTCTCCGAGACCAAAAAAGACCTGTCGGCCGCCGCCAAACCGTCGCTGCACTAATCGTTTGCCAGGGAACGCCATCTGCCCATGATCCATATCCCGAAATCGGAATACAGCCGTCGCCGCAAGGCCTTGATGGCGCAGATGGAACCCAACAGCATCGCCATCCTGCCCGCCGCCGCGGTGGCCATTCGCAACCGCGACGTCGAGCACGTTTACCGCCAGGACAGCGACTTCCAGTACCTCAGCGGGTTTCCCGAGCCCCAGGCCGTACTGGTGCTGATGCCGGGGCGTGTGCATGGCGAATACATCCTGTTCTGCCGTGAGCGCAACGCCGAACGCGAGCTGTGGGATGGCCTGCGCGCCGGGCAGGAAGGCGCGATTCGCGACTTCGGCGCCGACGACGCCTTTCCGATCACGGATATCGACGACATCCTGCCAGGCCTGATCGAAGGCCGTGACCGGGTGTATTCGGCCATGGGCAGCAACCCTGAATTCGACCGCCACCTGATGGAGTGGATCAACGTGATCCGCTCCAAGGCCAACCTCGGAGCCCAGCCGCCGAACGAATTCGTTGCCCTGGATCATCTGCTGCACGACATGCGCCTGTATAAATCGGCGGCAGAAGTGAAAGTGATGCGTGAGGCGGCGCGGATTTCCGCCCAGGCGCATGTACGGGCGATGCAGGCCTGTCGCGCCGGGCTGCACGAATTCAGCCTGGAAGCCGAGCTCGATTACGAATTCCGCAAGGGCGGGGCGAAGATGCCGGCCTACGGTTCGATCGTCGCGGCGGGGCGCAACAGCTGCATCCTGCATTACCAGCAAAATGACGCGCTGCTCAAGGACGGTGATCTGGTGCTGATCGATGCCGGTTGCGAGATCGACTGTTACGCCAGCGACATCACCCGGACCTTTCCGGTCAGTGGCAAGTATTCAGCGGAACAGAAAGCGATTTACGAATTGGTGCTGGCCTCCCAGGAGGCCGCCTTTGCCGAGATCGCCCCGAACAAACACTGGAACCAGGCGCACGAGGCCACAGTCCGGGTCATCACGGCCGGGCTGGTCAGGCTGGGGTTGCTGCACGGCGACGTCGACGAGCTGATCGCCAGTGAAGCCTACAAGGCGTTCTACATGCACCGCGCCGGCCATTGGCTGGGCATGGATGTGCATGATGTCGGCGAATACAAGGTCGGCGGCGAATGGCGCGTGCTGGAGGTCGGCATGGCGCTGACCGTGGAGCCGGGGATCTATATCGCCCCGGACAACCAGAGCGTGGCGAAGAAATGGCGCGGCATTGGCGTGCGCATCGAGGACGACGTAGTGGTCACCAAGACCGGCTGTGAAATATTGACGGGCGGCGTGCCGAAAACCGTCGCCGACATCGAGGCCCTGATGGCGCAAGCACGGACACAAGCGGCATGAATCGAGTCAACCTGGCAATCATCGGTGGCGGGCTGGTCGGTGCAAGCCTGGCCCTTGCGCTGCAGGCGGGCGCCAAGGCCCGGGGCTGGAAGATCGTGCTGATCGAGCCGTTCGCCCCTGGCGACACGTATCAACCGAGTTATGACGCCCGTTCTTCGGCGTTGTCCTTCGGCTCGCGGCAAATCTATCAACGGTTGGGCATCTGGCAGGAAGTCACCCGCCGCGCCGAACCGATCAAGCAGATTCATGTGTCCGACCGTGGACGTTTCTCCACCGCCCGGTTGTCGGCGATGGAAGAAGGCGTTCCAGCGTTGGGTTATGTCGTTGAAAACGCCTGGCTCGGCCAATGCCTGTGGCAAGGCCTGGACAAGGATGTGATCAGTTGGCGTTGCCCGTCGGAGGTCACCCGCATGGAGCCGCTGACCGATGGCTATCGCCTGACCCTCAACGATGAAACCACCCTGGAATGCGACCTTGCGGTGCTCGCCGATGGTGGCCGCTCCGGCCTGCGCGAGCAACTGGGGATCGGCATCCGCAAGCGTCCGTACAACCAGAGCGCGCTGATCGCCAACATCACCCCGAGCGAAGCCCACAACGGCATGGCCTTCGAGCGTTTCACCGACGAAGGCCCGATGGCGTTGCTGCCGCTGCCGGAAAACCGCTGCGCACTGGTCTGGACCCGCCTGGGCATGGACGCGCAACGCCTGGCGGCCCTTGATGAGCGCAGCTTCCTCAGCGAATTGCAGGGAGTGTTCGGTTATCGCCTTGGCACATTGAAACAGGTCGGTGCGCGGCACCTGTATCCGCTGACACTGGTCGAGGCCGAAGAACAGGTGCGTCCGCATCTGGCGGTGCTCGGCAACGCGGCCCACAGCCTGCATCCGATTGCCGGCCAGGGGTTCAACCTGTCCCTGCGCGATGCCCAGGCCCTGGCCGATGCCTTGCTCGCCAGCGAAAAACCATTGGGCGACTTCGCCACGTTGCAAGCCTATCGCGAACGCCAGCGTCTCGATCAGGACCTCACCGTGGGCTTCTCTGATCAAGTCACGCGCCTGTTCGGCAGCACCCAGCCGCTGGTGTCCCTGGGGCGCAACATCGGCTTGCTCGGTCTCGACCTGCTGCCACCGGCCAAACGCTGGTTTGCCCGACAGGCGATGGGGCTGGGTACCCGTCCGGATGCTTGACTGGCTGATCCGCCTTTTTGGCAAGGCGCGACTGATAAAAAAATACCTGCCGCGATTGCAGGTCGACATTCATGACGGCGCCGGCCACCTGGTGGCGCGGGTCGGGAAAACCCTTTACGTGCGGCTCAAGCCGCAAGAGAGACAGGCTTAAAGCATGGAAATGCGCGCAGATCTGCTGATTGTCGGGGCCGGAATGGTCGGCAGCGCCCTGGCGCTGGCGTTGCAGGACAGCGGGCTGGAAGTCCTGCTGCTGGACGGCAGCCCCATGAGTGTCAAACCCTTCGATACCCAGGCTGCATTTGAGCCTCGGGTGAGTGCCTTGTCGGCCGCCAGCCAGCGGATTCTCGAACGCCTTGGCGTCTGGGATGGCATCGCCGGGCGGCGCAGCAGCCCCTACACCGACATGCAGGTCTGGGATGGCAGCGGCACCGGGCAAATCCACTTCTCGGCGGCCAGCGTGCATGCCGAGGTGTTGGGGCATATCGTCGAGAATCGCGTGGTCCAGGATGCCTTGCTTGACCGCCTGCACGACTGCGACCTGGGGTTGCTGGCCAATGCACGGCTGGAACAGATGCGCCGCTCCGGCGATGACTGGCTGCTGACCCTGGCCGATGGCCGCACCTTGCGTGCTCCGCTGGTGATCGCAGCCGATGGCGCCAACTCGGCGGTGCGGCGCCTGACCGGGGTCGCGACCCGCGAATGGGATTATCTGCACCATGCCATCGTCACCAGCGTGCGTTGCGCCAAACCGCATCAAATGACGGCCTGGCAGCGTTTCACCGACACCGGCCCGTTGGCGTTTCTGCCCCTTGAGCGCGACGGCCAGCAGGATTGGTGTTCGATCGTCTGGTCAACCACGCCCGGCGAAGCCGAGCGTCTGATGGCAATGGATGAACAAGGCTTCTGCAAGGCGCTGGAGCGAGCCTTTGAAGGCCGGCTCGGCGATGTACTGAACGCCGACCCGCGCCTGTGCGTGCCCCTGCGCCAGCGGCATGCCAAGCGTTATGTGGCTGAAGGCCTGGCGTTGATCGGCGACGCCGCCCACACCATCCACCCGTTGGCCGGGCAGGGGGTGAACCTCGGGTTCCTTGATGCCGCCGTGCTGGCCGAAGTGCTGCTGCAAGCGGCAACCCGTGGCGAACGACTGGCGGATGTGAAAGTCCTCAGCCGTTACGAACGTCGGCGCATGCCGCACAACCTGGCGCTGATGGCGGCGATGGAGGGCTTCGAGCGTTTGTTCCAGGCCGATCCGTTGCCGGTGCGCTGGTTACGTAATACCGGGTTGAAAATGGTTGAGAAAATGCCGGAAGCCAAGGCCTTGTTCGTGCGTGAAGCGCTGGGGCTGACCGGGGATTTGCCGGCGCTCGCCAAGGCCTGAGGTTTGCGTTGAGTCTACTGGCCTCTTCGCGGGCTTGCCCGCGAAGGCGTCAGCACAAGCACCACAACTTCCAAGCGGCGCAACATCTGGTAACTCCTCCACAAGCGGGTTCGATTGAGAAGCTAAATGTGAGTCCTTATCATTTGGCCTCATTTTTCAATCGAAGGACCGCTCCCATGTTGGCATCGAAGCGTCTACTGACTGCACTGGCCTTGACCCTGATCGGTAGCACCGCCGCCCAGGCCGCTGACGAGGTGGTGGTCTACTCCTCGCGAATCGACGAACTGATCAAGCCGGTATTCGATGCCTACACCGCCAAGACCGGCGTGAAGGTGAAGTTCATCACCGACAAGGAAGCGCCCCTGATGCAGCGGCTCAAGGCGGAGGGCGCGAATACGCCGGCCGACCTGCTGCTCACAGTCGATGCCGGCAACCTCTGGCAGGCCGAGCAGATGGGCATCCTCCAGCCATTCACCTCGAAAACCATCGACGCCAACATCCCGCTGCAATACCGGGCAGCCTCCCATGCCTGGACCGGCCTGAGCCTGCGGGCGCGGACCATCGCCTACTCCACTGATCGGGTGAAGCCGGGTGAATTGACCACCTACGAAGCGCTGGCCGACAAGCAATGGGAAGGCCGCCTGTGCCTGCGCACGGCGAAGAAGGTCTATAACCAGTCCCTGACCGCGACCATGATTGAAGTGCACGGTGCCGGCAAGACCGAGGAAATCCTCAAGGGCTGGGTCAAGAACCTGTCCACCGACGTGTTCTCCGACGACACCGCGGTGCTGGAAGCGATCAATGCCGGCCAGTGCGACGTCGGTATCGTCAACACCTACTACTACGGCCGCCTGCACAAGCAGAAGCCAGACCTGCCGGTGAAGCTGTTCTGGCCGAACCAGGCTGACCGTGGCGTACACGTCAACCTGTCGGGTATCGGCCTGACGCAACACGCGCCGCACCCGGAAGCGGCCAAGGCCCTGGTGGAGTGGATGACCACTCCTGAAGCGCAGAAAATCTTTGCCGACGTGAACCAGGAATTCCCGGCGAACCCTGCCGTCCATCCATCCGAAGAAGTGGCGGCCTGGGGCAAGTTCATTGCCGATACCTTGCCGGTGGAAATTGCCGGCAAGCGCCAGGCTGAAGCGATTCGCATGATGGACAAGGCTGGCTGGAACTGAGTCAGCCGCTGTGCTGCGCCCCGCCTGTGCGGGGCGTTTGTTTTTGCGCTACGCGCCTCTGACGCTGTAGGAGCGAGCTTGCTCGCGATGAACGTCAGGGCACCGCGGGCTGTCAGGCTTCCCGCGTTATCGTTGACGTTTTTCGTCGGAACGCCGCCCGGAGCGAGCTCGCTCCTACAGTGTCGATCTCATCCATTAGATAGTAGAGAACCAAGCCTGTGGCCCACCCTGCCCAACGCCGCTGGTACCCAGTCGTCTTCGCCATCGCTGCGCTGGTCCTGTTGCCCCTGAGTGTCCTGCTGCTTTCCTGGCAAACTATTGACGTTCAGATCTGGTCCCACCTGTGGGAAACGCAGATGCCGCGCCTGCTGGGCAACACGCTGACGCTGGTACTCGGTGTCGGTGCGGGTGTCACCTTGCTGGGCGTCAGCCTCGCCTGGCTGACCAGCCTCTGTGAATTCCCCGGCAGGCGCTGGCTGGATTGGGCGTTGATGCTGCCCTTTGCGATTCCAGCCTATGTGCTCGCGTTCGTGTTTGTCGGCCTGCTGGATTTCGCCGGCCCTGTGCAAACCCTGCTGCGAGAGTGGTTCGGCAGTGGTCTGCGGCTGCCACGCGTGCGCTCCACGGGCGGTGTGATTGTGGTGCTGGTGCTGGTTTTCTATCCCTATGTATATCTGCTGGCCCGCACGGCTTTCCTCGCCCAGGGCAAAGGCCTGATGGAAGCCGCGCGGGTCCTTGGCCAATCGCCCTGGCAGGCGTTCTGGCGGGTGGCATTGCCCATGGCGCGGCCGGCCATCGGTGCGGGCGTGGCCTTGGCGCTGATGGAAACCCTGGCGGATTTCGGCGCAGTGTCGGTGTTTAACTTCGATACCTTCACCACGGCCATCTACAAGACCTGGTACGGTTTTTTCAGCCTGTCTTCCGCCGCGCAACTGGCCAGCCTGTTGCTGCTGGTGGTGATGCTCGTGCTGTACGGCGAACGGCGCGCTCGCGGGGCCAACCGGGCGAGCAACGAGCGACCACGGGTCAAGGCGCTGTATCACCTGCGAGGCTTCAAGGCACTGGTGGCCACGACGTGGTGCTGCCTGGTGTTTGCCTGCGCTTTCGTGATCCCGATGCTGCAATTGGCGGTGTGGTTCTGGCAGCGTGGGCGCTTCGATCTCGACGAGCGCTACGCCGGGTTGATCGTCCACACCTTGTACCTGGGGGCAATGGCGGCGTTGATCACTGTCAGCGTCGCCCTGTTACTGGCGTTTGCCCGACGACTGGCGCCCACCCGGGTCATTCGTTCCGGAGTCGGTCTGGCCAACCTGGGTTATGCCTTGCCGGGTTCGGTGCTGGCGGTGTCGATCATGCTGGCGTTCAGTTACCTGGATCGCGAGCTGGTGATCCCGCTCTCGAGCTGGCTGGGTGGCGCGGGCAAACCGCTGCTGCTGGGCAGTCTGTCAGCGTTGTTGCTGGCCTATCTGGTGCGCTTCATTGCGGTGGCCTACGGGCCACTGGAAAGCAGCCTGGCGCGTATACGGCCATCTTTGCCCGAAGCGGCACGTAGCCTTGGCGTCAGTGGGCCACGACTGTTTTTCAAAGTGTATCTACCATTGTTGTTGCCCGGCACCTTGAGCGCCGGGCTGCTGGTGTTCGTCGACGTGCTCAAGGAAATGCCCGCGACCCTGCTGATGCGCCCGTTTGGCTGGGACACGCTGGCGGTACGGATCTTTGAAATGACCAGCGAAGGAGAATGGGCGAGGGCCTCTTTGCCAGCGTTGACATTGGTGCTGGTCGGGCTGTTGCCGGTCATCGGGTTGATCCGGCGCTCGGCACATCGAAACAGCTAGGTGCCAGTCCTACACCTTGCGGCTACAATGCGCGGCATTCGGTGCGGTCCGTCTGACAGACCAGGTAGCTGAAATCGGCTAAAGGCCCTTTGTTTAAAGGCATTCAGTCCGTGCAGCACTTGCCCGCACCTTCGCCACGCCCGGAAGGAGAAACCCATGGGACAGCGTACGCCTCTGTATGACCTTCATCTCGCACTCGGTGCGAAGATGGTCGATTTTGGCGGTTGGGACATGCCTCTGCATTATGGATCGCAGGTCGAGGAACACCATCAGGTGCGCCGCGATTGCGGTGTCTTCGATGTATCCCACATGACCGTAATCGACGTCGGTGGCGCCCAGGCCAAAGCCTGGCTCCGGCATTTGCTGGCCAATGACGTCGAACGCCTGCATAGCCCCGGCCGTGCGTTGTACAGCACCATGCTCAACGAGCAGGGTGGCATCGTCGACGACATGATCGTCTATCGACTCGACGAGGGTTATCGCCTGGTGGTCAATGCTTCCACCCGCGATCAGGACCTGGCCTGGATGCAGGCGCATCTCGACGGTTTCGACGTGCAACTTGGCGAGCGTTCCGAATTGGCGATGCTGGCCATTCAGGGCCCCCACGCCCGGCAAAAAATTGCCGAGCTGGTCAATCAGTCCCGGGGTAACCTGATTCAGCTGCTCAAACCCTTCGAAGGGCAGCCCGACGGTGACTGGTTCATCGCACGCACCGGTTATACCGGCGAAGACGGCCTGGAAATCATTCTGCCGGCCGATCAGGCACCAGGCTTTTTCAACGATCTGGTTGGCGCCGGGATTTCCCCCATCGGCCTTGGTGCGCGGGATACCTTGCGGGTTGAAGCCGGCATGAACCTTTACGGTCAGGACATCCAGCAGGATATTTCACCGTTGGCCTCCAATATGGCCTGGAGCATTGCCTGGGAACCTGCCACCCGGCAGTTCATCGGGCGCAAGGCGCTGGAGGCCGAGCAGGCTGCCGGCGTACAGCAAAAACTGGTCGGTCTGGTCCTTGAAGAGCGCGGCGTCTTGCGCGCTCATCAGGTGGTCCGCATCGCCGATGTTGGCGAAGGGGAGATCACCAGTGGTAGTTTCTCTCCTACGCTTAGCAAGTCGATTGCACTGGCGCGCGTGCCGATGGCAACTGCCGACCGCGCTGAAGTGGAAATCCGTGGCAAGTGGTACCCGGTCCGGGTGGTCAAACCGACCTTCGTCCGTCACGGCAAAACGTTGATCTAATCTAATCCGGCGGGCACGACCGCTGACCTATTTCCTGAGGACACAGAACATGAGCAATATCCCCGCCGACCTGCGTTTTGCCGAAAGTCACGAATGGGCACGTCTGGAAGCCGATGGCACCGTCACCGTGGGCATCAGCGATCACGCGCAGGAAGCGCTGGGTGATGTGGTGTTCGTCGAGCTGACTGAAGTCGGCAACGTGTTTGCCGCTGAAGATCAGGCCGGTGTCGTTGAATCGGTCAAGGCCGCTTCCGACATCTACTCCCCGATTGCCGGTGAAGTGATCGCGGTCAACGAAGACCTGAGCGCTTCGCCGGAACTGCTCAACAGCGACCCGTACGGCGCGTGGATCTTCAAGCTCAAGCCAAGCGACAAGTCCGAGCTGGACAAGCTGCTGGATGCCGCCGGCTACAAGGCTGCCATCGGCGAATAACGCTCGCCTTGTGAAGCCCCATGTGGGAGCGAGCCTGCTCGCGAAAGCGTTGTGTCAGCAAACATTCATGCCAACTGACACTGCCGATTCGCGAGCAGGCTCGCTCCCACGGGTTTATTGGGCTAGAACGGCCTTCACGGCCGCCACCGAACGCTCGACGTCCGCCTTGCTCATCGCCGTGAACATCGGCAGCGAGACAATCAGACGGCCGACCCGCTCGGCGACCGGGAACATGCCTTCCTTGAATCCGCGCTCGCGGTAAAGGCTCAACAGGTGAATCGGCGGGTAGTGATAGCCGATCCCGACACCCAATGCCTGCATCTGCTCCATGAACGTCGCCCGCGCCGGTTTGCCATCCGTGCGCTCCGGTAGTACCAGCTGGAACAAATGCCAGTTGCTGTGGGTGAAATCAGCTGGAGGCAGTTGCGCTCCGTACTGCGCTTCGAAATCCTCGCCAAAGCAGGCGAAATAGTGTCGGGCCAGGTCACGGCGATGCGCGGTGATCGCTTCGATATGCGCAAATTGCCCCAGGCCAATGGCGGCGGCGACGTCGGTCATGTTGAACTTGCCACCCAGCACATCGACGTCCAGGCCATCGAAGCCATTGCGGGTAACACCCTGCAGCCGGTATTTCTCTGCCAGTCGTACTTCTTCGGCCGTATTCAGCACCAGGCAACCGCCCTCGGAAGAGGTGATGTTTTTGTTCGCCTGGAAACTGAAGGACACGAAATCACCGGTCGAGCCAATGCGCTGGCCGTTCCAGCTGGAACCCAGTGCCTGGGCCGCATCTTCGACGATCCGCAGGCCGTGCTTTTTCGCCAGGGCGTACAACCGCGTCATGTCCACGGGCAACCCGGCGAGATATACCGGGATGATGGCCTTGGTGCGGGGAGTGATCGCCGCTTCCAGTTGATCCAGATCGATGTTGCGGGTCACCGGGTCGATGTCGGCAAACACCGGGGTGGCGCCGACTTCCAGGATGACGTTGGCGGTGGCGACCCACGAAATCGGCGTGGTGATCACTTCGTCGCCCGGCCCGACCCCGGCAATCCGCAAGGCGATTTCCATGGTGCAGGTGCCGGAGTTGAAGGTGCGCACCGGGCGCCCGCCGAAATACTCCGAGAGTTGCGCTTCGAAGGCCTGGACCTTCGGGCCGCTGGTGATCCAGCCCGAGCGCAATACGTCGCCGACAGCGGCAATCGTGGTTTCATCGATGGTGGGTTTGGAAAACGGCAGGAACGGCAGTTGGCTCATGGATACAGATCACCCGATCAGCGGACATTAGGTTGACGCCGCACATGATGATCCGGATTGGATCGCCGCGCTACGTCATCCACGCGGATATCGACTGCTATGCTGGTTTGACCGTGCTGCATCGACGCTGAGCGCCAGTCAAGAGAGAGCCCGTCATGTCCCAGTTGCCGTCCCTGAGCCAGTTACACGACCCCAATGCCTTTCTGCGCCGTCACCTCGGACCCGATGCCGTCGAGCAACAGGCGATGCTCGACAGCCTCGGCCTGGGCAGCCGGGTCGAATTGATCGAGCAAACCGTGCCGCCGGGCATCCGCCTCAACCGGGCGCTGGACCTGCCCCCGGCACTCGATGAAGAAGCCGCGCTGGCCAAACTTCGCGGTTATGCCGAGCAGAACCAGGTCTGGACCAGCCTGATCGGCATGGGCTACCACGGCACCCTGACACCGGCCGTCATTTTGCGTAACGTGCTGGAAAATCCCGGCTGGTACACCGCGTACACACCCTATCAACCGGAGATCGCCCAAGGGCGGCTCGAAGCGCTGCTGAACTTCCAGCAACTGACCATCGACCTGACCGGCCTTGAGCTGGCCAACGCCTCGCTGCTCGATGAGGCCACTGCCGCGGCGGAAGCCATGGCCCTGGCCAAGCGGGTCGCCAAGTCCAAAAGCAACCTGTTCTTCGTCGACGAAAACTGCCACCCGCAAACCATTTCCGTGGTGCAGACCCGCGCTGAAGGTTTCGGTTTCGAACTGATCGTCGACACTGTGGATAACTTGAAGCAGCACCAGGTGTTCGGCGCGCTGTTGCAATACCCGGATACCCACGGCGAGATCCACGACCTGCGGCCGCTGATTGATTACCTGCACGCGCAACAGGCCCTGGCCTGTGTCGCCACGGATTTGCTGAGCCTGTTGTTGCTGACCCCGCCGGGTGAACTGGGCGCCGATGTGGTGTTCGGCTCGTCCCAGCGATTTGGCGTACCCATGGGCTACGGCGGGCCCCATGCGGCATTTTTTGCCAGCCGCGATGAATACAAGCGAGCGATTCCCGGGCGGATCATCGGTGTTTCGAAGGATGCGCGGGGCAACACGGCCCTGCGCATGGCCCTGCAAACCCGCGAACAACACATCCGCCGGGAGAAGGCCAACTCCAATATCTGCACGGCCCAGGTGCTGCTGGCCAATATCGCCAGTTTTTATGCGGTCTACCACGGCCCGGAAGGGCTCAAGCGAATCGCCCAGCGGGTTCATCGGCTCACCTGCATCCTTGCCGCCGGGCTTGAGCGCAACGGCATTACCCGGGTCAACCGGCATTTCTTCGACACCCTGACGCTGGAGGTCGGCGGAACCCAGACCGCCATCATCGAAAGTGCCCGGGCCGCGCAGATCAACCTGCGCATTCTCGGGCGCGGTCAACTGGGCTTGAGCCTCGACGAGTCTTGCGACGAAGGCACCGTGGCGAAGCTGTTCGACGTATTTCTGGGGGCCGATCACGGGCTCAGCATCGAGGACCTGGATGCCGAAGCCTTGCCTGGCGGAATTCCCGAAGGATTGGCGCGAACTTCGCCTTATCTGCGCCACCCCGTGTTCAGCGCCCATCACAGCGAAACCGAGATGCTGCGTTACCTCAAGCAACTGGAAAACAAGGACCTGGCGCTCAATCAATCGATGATCCCGCTGGGCTCCTGCACCATGAAGCTGAACGCCACCAGCGAGATGATCCCGATCACCTGGCCGCAGTTCGCCAACCTGCATCCGTTCGTGCCGAAAGAGCAGGCTGCCGGGTATGGGTTGATGATCGAAGAACTGGAGCGCTGGCTGTGCGCGATCACCGGTTTCGATGCAATCTGCATGCAGCCCAACTCCGGCGCGCAAGGCGAATACGCCGGGCTGCTGGCGATCCGCAAATACCATGAGAGTCGGCACCAGGGCGGCCGTGATATCTGCCTGATTCCTTCGTCGGCGCACGGCACCAATCCCGCGTCGGCGCAAATGGCCGGGATGCGCGTGGTGATCGTCGAGTGTGACGAGGCGGGCAACGTCGACCTCGATGACCTCAAGGAAAAAGCCGCGCAGGCCGCAGACAAACTCGCCTGCCTGATGGCGACCTATCCTTCGACCCACGGCGTGTATGAGGAAGGCATCAGCGAAATCTGTGAAGTGATCCACCAGCACGGTGGTCAGGTGTACATGGACGGTGCCAACCTCAACGCCCAGGTCGGGCTGGCGCGGCCGGCCGATATTGGCGCCGATGTCTCGCACATGAACTTGCACAAGACCTTCTGCATTCCCCATGGTGGCGGTGGGCCGGGCATGGGGCCAATTGGCGTTCGGGCGCATCTGGCACCGTTCGTGGCCAACCATCCGGTGGTACCGATCGAAGGGCCGCACCCGCAGAATGGTGCCGTCAGCGCAGCACCCTGGGGGAGTGCAAGCATTCTGCCGATCAGCTGGATGTACATCGCCATGATGGGGCCGCAACTGGCGGACGCCAGCGAGGTGGCGATCCTCGCTGCGAATTATCTGGCGCGGCATTTGTCGGGCGCGTTCCCGGTGCTCTATACCGGGCGCAACGAACGAGTGGCTCACGAATGCATCCTCGACCTGCGACCGCTCAAGGCATTGACCGGTATTACCGAGGAGGACGTCGCCAAGCGCCTGATGGATTACGGCTTCCATGCCCCGACCATGTCATTTCCGGTGCCAGGGACGCTGATGGTCGAACCGACCGAA
The DNA here is from genome assembly GCF_050432945.1 of Pseudomonas sp. 18173. Taxonomy (NCBI): domain Bacteria; kingdom Pseudomonadati; phylum Pseudomonadota; class Gammaproteobacteria; order Pseudomonadales; family Pseudomonadaceae; genus Pseudomonas; species Pseudomonas sp. 18173. The sequence continues at coordinate 9,652 of NZ_JBKFTN010000018.1, read as the reverse complement.
AGTGAATCGAAGGCGGAGCTGGACCGGTTTATCGGAGCAATGCTGAGCATCCGCGCGGAAATCAACGAGGTGCAGAATGGCAACTGGCCGGCGGAAGAAAACCCGTTGAAAGGTGCGCCACACACGCTGGCCGATATCACTGGAGTATGGGAGCGGCCATACAGCATCGAGCAAGCGGTCACGCCGGACGCGCACACCAAGGCTCATAAATACTGGCCGGTGGTGAACCGGGTGGACAACGTGTATGGGGACCGGAACCTGTTTTGTGCGTGTGTGCCGGTGGATGATTACCGCTGACCTCCCAGGCAACACATAACCCCTTGTAGGAGCGAGCTCGCTCGCGATGGACTCAAGAGCGCTGCGTTTAGTCAGTAAACACGCGGCATCGTTAACGACCATCGCGAGCGAGCTCGCTCCTACAGGGGGGGCAGTGAGCATGGGATTTGTGTTCGCAGGGCAAAAAAAATGCCGCTCATGTGAGCGGCATTTTTATGCGGGTATTACTTATTCCGAAACCACGGCATTCTTCGCCAGGATCGCGTTCGCCAGTTCCATGTCCGTGGCTTGCAGGCCCGGGTTGTCGGCGCGGACTTTCTGTATGGCCGCTTCCAGGTACGGGCCGCGGATACCACCGTCGCTGGCGACGAAGCTGCTGGCGTCGTCCTGTGCCGCGACGACCAGCTTCTGATCCCTGGACGTCAGATAACTCGAACCGGTGGTTGCGCCGGATGTAAGAACGTTACGCCAAAAAGTATCAGCCATCGCCGAACCGACAGGCAGGGACAACAGGGCGACGGTAGCGACAGCAAGCTTGAAACGCATGAAAGGGTGACTCCACTGGGTTAACTACGCCCTTGGATTGCCAACCCCCAATCGAGTTCCATGGTCGCCTATTCTGCCGCTTCGACCAGCAGGATTGCGCCTTGCTGGCCAACCACCCGTACGCGGCCGCCAATGGCAGTGTCCGGCCCGCGGGCCATCCACACGCCGTCGGCCACCTTGATTTTGCCGCGACCGTCGACAATCGCTTCATGCACCACGAAGGTTTTGCCGATCAGCTCCTGGCCGCGCAGATTCAGGTGTGGCTGATCGCTCGGGCGCGTCGCCGTGGGCTGACGCCGCCACCAGTACAGCGCGGTGGCGATCGACAGCAGGCCGAACAACAGGAACTGCCATTCCCAGGACAGGCCCGGCAAAAGAAAGGTCAGGACGCCGACGGCTGCCGCCGCCATGCCGATCCACAACAGGTAGCCGCCGGCGCCGAACACTTCAAGAATCAACAGCACCGTGCCCAGCGCCAACCAGTCCCAGAACGAAAGATGTTGAAAAAAAACCCACATGGCGCGCCTCAGCCTTTCTTGCTATCGAACGTGGCCTTGACGATTTCACCAATGCCACCCACAGCACCGATCATCGAACTGGCCTCCAGCGGCATCAGGATGACTTTGCTGTTGTTGGCCGAAGACAACTTGCCCAGCGCATCGATGTACTTCTGCGCCACGAAGTAATTGACCGCTTGCACGTTGCCGCTGGCGATGGCCTCGGACACCACTTTGGTGGCCTGGGCTTCTGCCTCGGCTTGTCGTTCGCGGGCTTCGGCCTCCAGGAAGGCGGCTTGCCGGCTGCCTTCGGCTTCGAGGATCTGTGCCTGCTTCTTGCCTTCGGCGGTCAGGATCGCTGCAGCACGCAGGCCTTCGGCTTCCAGAATCTGCGCACGCTTGATCCGCTCGGCTTTCATCTGCCCCGACATTGCCGCCATCAGGTCGGCGGGCGGGCTGATGTCCTTGATTTCGATCCGGGTGATCTTGATGCCCCACGGCGCGGTCGCTTCATCGACGGTGCGCAGCAGTTTTTCATTGATGGCGTCACGCTGGCTGAGCATGGCGTCGAGTTCCATCGAGCCGAGCACGGTACGGATATTGGTTTGCAGCAGGTTGCGGATGGCGTGTTCGAGGTTGTTGACCTCGTAGGCGGCCTGGGCCGAGTTGACCACCTGGAAGAAACACACGGCGTCGATCTGCACTGTGGCGTTGTCGGCAGTGATGACTTCCTGCGGCGGAATATCCAGCACACTTTCCATCACGTTCATCTTGCGACCGATGCGGTCCATGACCGGAACGATGACGTTCAGCCCAGGCTTGAGCGTGTTGGTGTAGCGCCCGAAGCGCTCGACAGTCCATTCAAAGCCCTGGGGTACGACCTTGAAGCCCATGAGCAGAATCGCGACCACCAGGCCGATAAAAAGCAAAAGCACACTACCGATCTGCATAACGATTCCTTGTTGATGTGTGGATCTGTGAAGTTGCACTCGCTGGAGTGTAGCGGGGCCCTGCCGGATAAGAACAGCCGGGTTCAGTTCTGCTCGCTTTGGGGTGTCACACGCAGAACCTCCTCGAGGGTCGTCAACCCGGCGGCGACTTTTTGCGCCCCTGACAGCCGCAGGCTGCGCATGCCTTCCTTGAATGCCTGCCGGCGCACGGCCAGCAGATCGGTATCGGGACTTATCAACGCCTTGATGCCATCGCTCAATTGCATGATTTCGTAGACCCCGGCGCGACCGTGATAACCGGTGTCGCGACATTCCAGGCAGCCGACGGCACGCTGGGCATTGCCCGGCAATGGTGCCTGCCAGGGACGGGTCAGGGATTGCCAGTCGTCTTCGCCCAATGCCAGCGGCGCCTTGCAGTGCGGGCACAGGGTTCGCACCAGCCGCTGGGCCATCACGCCAAGCAGCGTGGCCTTGATCAGGTAATGCGGTACGCCGAGTTCCAGCAGGCGACTGATGGCACCGGGTGCATCGTTGGTGTGCAAGGTCGACAGCACCAGGTGCCCGGTGAGCGCAGCCTGGATCGCCATCTCCGCGGTTTCGAGGTCGCGGATCTCGCCGATCATGATGATGTCCGGGTCTTGTCGCATCAGCGCGCGCACGCCGGCGGCGAAGGTCAGGTCGATATTGTGCTGGACCTGCATCTGGTTGAACGCCGGTTCGACCATTTCAATCGGGTCTTCGATGGTGCAGAGGTTGACCTGCGGCGTCGCCAGTTTTTTCAGGGTGGTGTAGAGGGTCGTGGTCTTGCCCGACCCCGTCGGCCCTGTGACGAGGATGATGCCGTGAGGCTGGCGGGTCATGTCCTGCCAGCGGCGCAGGTCGTCGACGGAAAACCCGAGCTGATCGAAGTCCTTGAGCAGGACTTCCGGGTCGAAGATCCGCATGACCATTTTTTCGCCGAAGGCCGTGGGCAGCGTCGACAAACGCAGCTCGACTTCGCCGCCGTCCGGGGTCTTGGTCTTCACCCGGCCGTCCTGGGGTTTGCGTTTCTCCGCGACGTTCATGCGCCCCAGGGTTTTCAGGCGACTGACGATGGCCATGGTGACCTGGGGCGGGAATTGATAGACGTTGTGCAGCACGCCGTCGATGCGAAAGCGCACCGTGCCTTGCTCGCGCCGGGGTTCGATGTGGATGTCGCTGGCGCGTTGCTGGAACGCGTACTGGAACAGCCAGTCGACGATATTGACGATGTGTGCGTCGTTGGCGTCCGGCTCCTGGTCGCTGGCGCCGAGGTTGAGCAGCTGTTCGAAATTGCCCAGGGTGCTGACTTGCGGGTCGGCGCTGTTCGCCCCGGTGACCGATTTGGCCAGGCGGAAGAATTCGACACTGTAGCGCTGGATCTCCGCAGGGTTGGCCACCACGCGCTTGATCGGCAATTTGAGCACGTGGGTCAGGTCCGCCTCCCAGCCGCTGACATAGGGCTGGGCGCTGGCCACGGTTACCGCATCGCGGTCGATCGCTACCGCGAGGATCTTGTGGCGCTGGGCGAAGGCATAGGACATCAGCGGGGTCACGGCGGCGACGTTGATTTTCAACGGATCGATGCGCAGGTATGGCTGGCCGGCCTGCCGGGACAGCCACAGGGTCAGGCTTTCGAGGTCCAGCGGTTTGCCGGGACGGCTGAGGTCGTCCAGCTGTTGGCTGGCGATGAATTCCAGTGGATGCATCTGGCCATGGGTGGCATTGCGCCGACGGGCATTGAGCGCGTGTTCGGCCGAATCCTGGCTGATAAAGCCCTGGGCGACCAACTCTCGCAGCACATCATTGAGATCCAGCCAGCGGTCCTGAAAGGCGAGTTGTACGGACATGCGGGCTCCTTTTGAACGAAAGTCCGCAAAGGATAGCCGCGGCCCGACTGACCGCTGGGCCACTACCCGCCGAAGCCGTTTCGGCGTTTTTCAGCCTGCCGCTTGAACCGCTTCGGCCCATGCAGGATCGGCTTCCTGCAGCTCCACCGAGCAGACGCTGATCAGGTTACGAAGTTTTTCCGCAATCACTTGCGCACGGTGCCAGCTCAATCCGTCGATGATGATATCGATGGCCAGCCAGTCGTCCTGGCGCTGCACGTTGACCTGCTCCGGCGTGAGCAATTGCAAGGCGAACAGGTTGAGGGCGCGACACAGCAGGTCCGGCTCTGCCTCGGCCTGCATTTGATAGCGAACACGGCAATGGGCGTTGCCGGCGTTCCAGACATCGGCACGGGCAGGCGGGGTGTTCACGGCTTCGAGATACGGCATGGTCAGGCTCCAGAATTACTGGAGAAATGTTTACATCCTGTGTCGGGTATTTCTTCTCTATGATTGGCAATATTGCAGGAATATAGAATCAATCAATTCGAAAAATAATCAATTAAGGGTTTTTTTATGCAAAGCGAGCTGGATGGCTATGACCGCAAGATCCTCGCCTTGCTGCAAGAGGATGCTTCGCTTTCCAGCGCGCAGATCGCCGAGCAGGTGGGGCTCTCGCAATCGCCGTGCTGGCGGCGGATTCAGCGGATGAAAGAGGAGGGCATCATTCGCGGTCAGGTGACCTTGCTCGACCGCAAGAAAATCGGCCTGAACACGCAGATCTTCGCCGAGGTGAAACTCAATGCCCACGGGCGTTCGAACTTCACCGAATTCACCGAGGCGATTCGCGGCTTTCCGGAGGTGCTGGAGTGTTACGTGCTGATGGGGGCGGTGGATTTCCTGCTGCGGATTGTCACGGCGGACATCGAAGCCTATGAGCGCTTTTTCTTTGAGAAGCTGTCGATGGTGCCGGGGATCCAGGAGGTCAATTCGATCGTGGCGTTGTCGGAGATCAAGTCGACCACCAGTTTGCCAGTGTTGCGCTGATGATGCTTGAGGGACTTTGTGGCGAGGGGGCTTGTCGGAACGCCGCATCGCCCCGTTGGGTTGCGCAGCGACCCCAAAAAATGGGCCTGCTGCGCAGTCCAACGGGGGCAAGCCCCCTCGCCACAAGGTATTACAGACGCAGCAGCATTTTCCAGGCGCGGTTCTGATACACCGCAATCGCCTGCTGCTTGCGCGCATCCAGGACTTCGTCGGTGATCGACTCGTTGGCCAGTTGTGCCAGCTTGTTCAGCTCACCGTACAAGCGATCCATTTCCGGGATCTCCAGCACGCTACGGGCATGGTGCAGCCAGACCTGGATGCGTTCGATGCGCGGCAGTTGCTCGGCCAGGTCTTCCGGTTGTTGCTGGTAGCGCTGCAATTGCAGCGAGTTGGCTTCTTCGCCCAGCAGGCGCGGCAACCAGCTGCCCAATTGCGCAGCGCCCTGGCGATTGCCACGGGTGTTGCGGTCGGCAGCCCAGGTACGGGCCAGCAACCAGCGCGAGGTGGTCAGGGAGAACAGGCCCCAGCGCGGGTCTTCGAGTTCTTCGAGGAACTGCTCGGGTGCGGCCTTGCGCACGTCTTCATCGTCCAGGCCGGCCTGGACCAGCGGGCGCCAGTCCTCCAGCAAGGCATCGAGGGCGATACGCAGGTCGTGGGTCGACTGACGTGGAGCGGCCTGGCCCAGGCTGCTGATCAGCGCGCGCATTTCCGCGAGGTTTTCGACCCAGTCCTGCAGCAGGCGCCAGTGACCGTTGAAGCGATACTGCTCGGCCAGACGCTGGCTGCTGCCCAGCAAATGCCAGCTCAGCGCGGCGAATGCGTCGTCCAGCGGCGTTTCGGCGGTGATCTGCGGCGCGGGCAGGCTCAACGAATAACTGTGGGCGTCGTACAGGCGATAACCGCGCTCGGCCTTGCTGATGTCGCACGGCATCAGGGCCAGCTTCTCGGCGAGCTCGGCGGCCAGTTCCAGCAACGCGGCCGGCTCGCCTTCGCGCAGTTCCAGTTCCAGCTCGCAGATTTCTTCTTTCTGTTTGCCGACCACGACGTGACCCAGGTCCAGCGCGGCTTCGATGACCACTTTGGTCTTGCCGCGGCCCCAGGCGATTTCCGCGCGTTCGCGGACGAAGTCGGTGGTGAAGATCGGCTTCAGGGTTTTCTTGTCCAGTTCGGCCAGTTCCTCGGGCCAGCATTCGCCGTCGAGTTTCTTCAGGTCGAGCTTGGCCTTGGGCAGGTTCCAGTCGTACTCGTTACGTACCGACAGGCCGGCGACGCTCTGGCCGCGGGTCTTGAGGGTCTGGATCACTTCGTCGCCATCCTTGCGCAGGCGCAGGGCGACCTTGGCCTGGGCCAGGTCGCGCTCGGGCGTGTCGAAGTACTGGTTCATCAACTCACGGCGTTCCCAGCCACTTTTGTTGCGTTTTTTCAGTAACGGGTGCTCGCGCAGGGCGGCGAGGGTTTCGCGGCTGACGCGGAGTTTGATTTCGGTTTCTTTCTGCATGGCCGGAAAATCCAGGATCGGGAGCGCAGCCGGGGGGATGTGTGGCTGCCAAGGTCGTGCAGTGTACAGGACTCAAGGTTAGTACGCGCCGCGACGGTTTATTCCTGTCATCGGTTGGTTCTATGATGGATCTCAATTCGGGAGCCGGGAGTCAGCGATGCCATTGCCGTCGATGAAAGAACAATTCGCTGCGCTGATCGCCGCACCGTCCGTCAGTTGCACCCAGCCCAGTCTCGATCAGAGCAACCGCGCGGTCATCGATCTGCTGGCGACGTGGCTCGGTGAGCTGGGTTTCAGCTGCGAGATCCAGCAGGTCAACCCCGGCAAGTTCAACCTGCTGGCCAGTTTCGGTTCCGGCCCCGGCGGCCTGGTGCTGGCCGGGCACAGTGACACGGTGCCTTTCGATGGTGCGCTGTGGCAAACCGACCCGCTGAAGCTGACTGAAGTCGACGGTCGTTGGGTCGGCCTGGGCAGTTGCGACATGAAAGGCTTTTTCGCCCTGGCGATCGAGGCGGTCAAACCGCTGCTCGATCAATCGTTCAAACAGCCGTTGCTGATTCTCGCCACCTGCGATGAAGAAAGCTCGATGTCCGGCGCTCGCGCGCTGGCCGAAGCGGGGCGACCGCTGGGGCGGGCGGCGGTGATCGGCGAGCCGACCGGGCTCAAGCCGATCCGCATGCACAAAGGCATCATGATGGAGCGCATCGACATCCTCGGGCAGAGCGGTCATTCCTCCGACCCGCGCCTGGGCCACAGCGCCCTGGAAGCCATGCACGATGCCATCGGCGAACTGCGGGGCCTGCGCCTGTTATGGCAGCGCGAATTCCGCAATCCACAGTTTGGCGTGCCGATGCCCACGATGAATTTCGGCTGCATCCATGGCGGCGACAACCCCAACCGCATCTGCGGCCAGTGTTCACTGGAGTTCGATCTGCGGCCGCTGCCCGGCATGGACCCCAAGGTCCTGCGCGCCGAGATCCTGCAGAAGCTCAGGCCGGTTGCCGAGCGGCATCAGGTCAAGATCGATTACGCGCCGTTGTTCCCCGAAGTGCCGGCATTCGAGCAGGCCGAGGACGCAGAACTGGTGCGCCTTGCCGAAAAGCTCACCGGCCACAGCGCCGAAGCAGTGGCGTTTGGCACCGAAGCACCTTATCTTCAGCGCCTTGGCTGTGAAACGCTGGTGCTTGGCCCGGGAGATATCGCCTGCGCCCACCAGCCGGGGGAATACCTCGAAATGTCACGTTTGCAGCCTACGGTGCATCTATTAAGGCAACTGATCGAACACTATTGCCTGACACCCCTGTAGGAGCGAGCTCGCTCGCGATGGACGTTAACGATGACGAGTATTGCCTGAATGAACGCGGCGACCTCAAATTCATCGCGAGCAAGCTCGCTCCTACAAGGTTTCGCGGTTAAATTGCCGGTACCCAAACCCGTATTCATGAGGAGAGCGCGCGTGTCGCCAAGCCTGTTCCGACGATAACCATCAGCCCGCTGTGCGTTTTCTGTTTCGCCCTTTTTTCGGCTGCTATTTATTACAGGCCCAGGTTCATGCCCGAATACGTCAATTGGCTTCGTCACGCTTCGCCCTACATCAACGCCCACCGCGATTGCACCTTTGTCGTCATGCTGCCCGGCGACGGCGTTGAGCACCCCAACTTCGGCAATATCGTCCACGACCTGGTGCTGTTGCACAGCCTGGGTGTGCGCCTGGTGCTGGTTCACGGTTCCCGGCCGCAGATCGAAGCGCGCCTCGCCGCCCGTGGCCTGACCCCGCATTACCACCACGGCATGCGCATCACCGATGCCGCGACCCTGGAGTGCGTGATCGACGCGGTTGGCCAGTTGCGCATCGCCATCGAGGCTCGCCTGTCGATGGACATGGCGTCGTCGCCGATGCAGGGCTCGCGCCTGCGGGTGGCCAGCGGCAACCTGGTGACGGCACGGCCGATCGGCGTGCTTGAAGGCGTCGACTATCACCACACCGGCGAAGTGCGCCGTGTCGACCGCAAGGGTATCAACCGTCTGCTGGACGAACGCTCCATCGTGCTGCTGTCGCCGCTGGGCTATTCGCCGACCGGCGAGATTTTCAACCTTGCCTGCGAAGACGTCGCCACCCGTGCGGCCATCGACCTGGGCGCGGACAAGCTGTTGCTGTTCGGCGCCGACCTGGGTCTGATCGACGAACACGGGCGCCTGGTCCGCGAACTGCGTCCGCAGCAAGTGCCGGCGCATCTGCAACGGCTGGGCAGCAACTATCAGGCGGAATTGCTGGACGCCGCCGCCGAAGCCTGCCGTGGCGGTGTAGCCCGCAGCCATATCGTCAGTTACGCCGAAGACGGTGCGCTGCTGACTGAACTGTTCACCCGCGACGGTGGCGGTACGCTGGTGGCCCAGGAACAGTTCGAAGTGGTGCGAGAAGCTGCCATTGAGGATGTCGGTGGTTTGCTGGACTTGATCAGCCCGCTGGAAGAGCAGGGCATCCTGGTGCGCCGTTCCCGCGAGGTGCTGGAACGCGAGATCGAGCAGTTCAGTGTGGTTGAACGTGAAGGCATGATCATCGCCTGTGCGGCGCTGTACCAGATCGCCGACTCGGATGCGGGTGAGCTGGCGTGCCTGGCGGTGAATCCGGAGTACCGCCATGGTGGTCGCGGCGATGAACTGCTGGAGCGTATCGAAACCCGCGCACGGGCGCAGGGGTTGAAAACCTTGTTCGTCCTGACCACCCGCACCGCGCACTGGTTTCGCGAGCGTGGTTTCGAACCCAGCAGTGTCGACCGCCTGCCGTCGGCGCGGGCATCGCTGTACAACTATCAGCGTAATTCGAAGATCTTCGAAAAAGCCCTTTGATCAAGGTGCTGTCCTTGTAGGAGCAGCCGGTCGACGCTCGATTGCTCGCGAAAGTCGCGAACGATAACGCGTAAACCAGATGCCCCGTGGCGCTCTTGGGTTTTTCGCGAGCAAGCTGAACTGGCCTAATAATTCCGGACA
>NZ_JBKFTN010000017.1:0-152348 GCF_050432945.1 Pseudomonas sp. 18173 | reverse complement strand
CGCGGGGGAGTCATTTAAGGGTTGAAAGCTGTGGGCTGCCTACTGTCAGATCTGACAGGTCGGGAGGGGTTTCCGATGAGTGGTAGCGAGCTCTGCTGCCAGGGGAGGGTGTTACAGGTCGGTCGTGATGGGGCTGATTCAGGGTCTTTGCAGGGTCTTCTGCCGCAGGATGTAAACCGTCACCAGCACCGCACTGGTCAGCATGAAACCCCGTGCCCAGGGCAGCGGTACCAGGTAGCAGGAGAACAGGATGCTCGCCCACATCAGGCCAATGGCGTAGACCTTGCCCCTGAGCGGGATGCCGTTGCCGTCGAGGTAGTCGCGGATCCATGGGCCGAGCCGTGGGTGCTCAACCAGCCATTGATAGAAGCGCGGGGAACTGCGGGCGAAGCAGGCGGCCGCCAGTAGCAGGAAGGGGGTGGTGGGCAATACCGGCAGGAAAATCCCGAGCACCCCCAGCGCCACGCTCAGCCAGCCGATGGCCAGCAGTACGTAGCGCAATATCAGGGGGCGGTTGCCTATGGGGTTATCCATAGGCAAGACCTTAGTGGTGACGAGGCTTGAGAATCGCCGGTTTTTCGTCTGGCGCGTTGCACAGCAGGTACAGCGCGGTCAGGGCTTCCGGGATCTGCACGATCATGTCATCCATCAGGTTGGCATCGGCGGCAATGTCGGAGAACTCCGGTTGCTCGTCGAACAGGCCCGAACCGACCATGATCGGCAGCAGCATTTCGCTGACTTCGTCTTCTGCGGTTTCGAACCAGGCTTCTTCGCGCAGGAACACGCCTTCCATGAAACCGATGCACCAGCCGCGCAGTTCGGAATCGTCCGGCTCATCGCCCAGGTCCAGGTCGCACGGCAACTCGAACTCTTCGTCGGAGGCCAGTTGGCGGGCGATGTGGGCCTTGAGGCCGATCAGCGTGGCTTCGATCTCTTCGCGCTGGGCCTCGCTGCTGTAATGCGGCTCTTCGGCGAACAGTGCGTCGATCCATTCACGCTCGGGAACCGCTTCGGAACAGATCGACAGCGCGGTGAGGTAGCCGTGGGCGGCCACGTAGTCCAGCGCCTCGTCATGCAGTTCATCAGCGTCGAGGAAGACTTGCAGGCGGGTTAGTTGCTCAGCGAAGGACATTAAAGGACTACCTTGGGGAATGTTCGATGCGGGAATTCTAGGCCTTCTTGAGCGCTTGGGCCAGCCGCACGGCATTTTTGCGCCGTATTCCCTGTAGGAGCGAGCTTGCTCGCGATAGCGGTGGTTCAGGGGAAATCAATGTTGACGGTGATGGCCTCATCGCGAGCAGGCTCGCTCCCACAGGTTTTGCACAATATTGGCTGAGGTGCGTCTTATCAGCGGTGCCCTTTGCCGGACAGGGCTCGGGTATACTCGCGCGTTTTGTGATGCCCTGCTGGCGTCACGGCTGAAATGTGAAGCGACATGCAATGCGCACTTACGATTTGTCGGTGCAGCATTGCGGGTTCTGAACCAGCCTTGCAGGGATGTTTCGGTGATTTTTGGAGTTTTTATGCTCGAACAGGCTCAACGCGTCCTCAAGGACATCTTCGGCTACGACAGTTTCCGTGGCCGCCAGGGTGCAATCATTGAGCGCGTGGCCAGTGGCGGCGATGCCCTGGTCCTGATGCCTACCGGTGGCGGCAAATCCCTGTGCTTCCAGGTCCCGGCGCTGCTGCGCGAAGGGTTGGCGGTGGTGGTCTCGCCGCTGATCGCGCTGATGGACGATCAGGTCGCCACCCTCGAAGAGCTGGGTGTCGCCGCCGCCGCATTGAACTCCACCCTCAACGCCGAGCAGCAGCGCGACCTCGCCGCCCGCATCCGCCGTGGTGAAGTGAAAATGCTCTACCTGGCACCGGAGCGTCTGGTCCAGCCGCGCATGCTGTCATTTCTGCAAGACCTGAACATCGCCCTGTTCGCCATCGACGAAGCACACTGCGTGTCGCAATGGGGCCACGATTTCCGTCCGGAATACCTGCAACTCGGCCAGTTGGCGGAAATGTTCCCCGATGTGCCGCGCATCGCCCTCACCGCCACGGCCGACAAGCGCACCCGCGAAGAAATCGTCACCCGGCTGCACCTGCAGGACGCCGAGCGCTTCCTGTCGAGCTTCGACCGGCCGAACATCTTTTATCGCATCGTGCCCAAGGAACAGCCGCGCAAGCAGTTGCTGGCGTTCCTCGCCGAACGCCGTAGCGATGCGGGCATCGTGTATTGCCTGTCGCGCAAGAAAGTCGAGGAAGTCGCCGCATTCCTCAGCGAGCAAGGTTTCCCGGCACTGCCGTACCACGCCGGCCTGCCCAACGATCTGCGGGCCTACCATCAGAAGCGCTTCCTCAACGAGGAAGGCCTGATCATGGTCGCAACAGTGGCCTTCGGCATGGGCATCGACAAGCCCAACGTACGTTTTGTCGCGCACCTCGATTTGCCGAAATCCCTTGAGGCCTACTACCAGGAAACCGGTCGTGGCGGTCGCGACGGCCTGCCGGCAGACGCCTGGATGGCCTACGGCCTGCAAGACGTGGTGATGCTCAAGCAGATGCTGCAGAACTCCGAAGGCGACGAGCGTCACAAGCGCCTGGAGCAACACAAGCTCGATGCCATGCTCTCGCTCTGTGAAGAAACCCGCTGCCGCCGGCAAACGTTGCTGGCCTATTTCGACGAAGACATGCCCCAGCCTTGCGGTCATTGCGACAACTGCGTCGACGGTGTGCAGACCTGGGATGCCACCGAGCCTGCGCGTCAGGCGCTGTCGGCGATCTACCGCACCGGTCAGCGCTACGGCGTCGGACACCTGGTGGATGTGTTGCTGGGCAAGGACAACGAAAAAGTCCGCAGCTTCGGCCACCAGCACCTCTCGGTGTTTGGTGTCGGCAAGGCCATGGCGGAGGGCGAATGGCGCTCGTTGTTTCGCCAACTGGTGGCCCGTGGTCTGGCCGACATCGACCTAGAAGGTTACGGTGGCTTGCGCCTGAGTGACAGTTGCCGGCCACTGCTCAAGGGCGAGGTGACCCTGGAATTGCGCCGCGATCTCAAGGCGCAAACCGTGGCGAAAAGCAGCAAGAGCCAGGCAAGCCAACTGGTCCGCGGCGAGGAGCGCGAACAATGGGAAGCCTTGCGTGCCCTGCGGCGCAAGCTCGCCGAAGAACATGGCGTGCCGCCGTACGTCATCTTCCCCGACTCGACCTTGCTGGAAATGCTCCGCAGCCAGCCGACCTCGCTGGCGGAAATGGCCAGGGTCAGCGGCGTCGGCGCGCGCAAGCTGGAGCGCTATGGCGAGGCCTTCCTCGAGGTGCTCGGCGGCCAGGTCGAGGCGCCGAAAGTGGTGGCCGACGTGCGTCATGAGCTCATCACTCTGGCGCGGGCAGGCATGACACCGGTGCAGATCGCCGGTCAGTTGCAGTGCTCGGAAAAGAACGTCTACACCATGCTGGCCGAGGCGATCGGCAAGCAGCAGTTGTCGCTGGAACAGGCGCTGGACCTGCCTGAAGACCTGATGGGAGAAGTCCAGGACGCTTTCCTCGACGGCGAAGGCGAGTTGCCGCCGGTTTCCGAGATCGCTGCGCTGTTCGCGGGCCGGGTACCGGAAGGGGTTTTGTACTGCGTTCGGGCTGCCTTGCAATCGGAATTCGAGATTTGAGACATCGGCAGTGCTGATGTAACGATTCACTACAGATCAGGTCTTGCCTCAAGTCGAGGCTCATGCTTAGCTGACTAATAATTAGTTTTAATTTATTTCAGTCTGATCATGAGTGTTTTATGCCGTTAACCGATCAACACCGCTTTGGCATGCAATTGGCCCAGATGTCCCGCGGCTGGCGTGCCGAACTGGACCGCCGACTGGCGGGCATGGGCCTGTCCCAGGCGCGCTGGCTGGTGCTGCTGCACCTGGCGCGTTTCGATGAAGCACCGACCCAGCGTGAGCTGGCACAAAGCGTAGGCGTCGAAGGCCCGACCCTGGCCCGTTTGCTCGACAGCCTGGAAAGCCAGGGGTTGGTGCAACGCCAGGCGGTGCTGGAAGACCGTCGGGCGAAGAAAATCGTTCTCTGCGCGCCGGCGCGTCCCTTGATCGAACAAATTGAAACCATTGCCACGCAACTGCGTCACGAACTGTTCGAGGGCGTCGATGAGGCGGATTTGAAGGTGTGCATGCGGGTTCACGGGCACATCCTGGGCAACCTTGAAAAATCCTGAGGCATAACCGACGGCCAGGCTTTTGAGATAGCGCCTTGGGCAGACTATAAGAACTACTCGGCAATATCGTGTTCGTAACGGATGTACGAACGCGTGCGGATGGTTTCTGTAGATCTCAAGGATGCTCATGCTCAAGTGTTGGCGATTGGTTTTACGCGGTGGTTCAAAGTGGTTGCTGGCCGGGGTCGTGGTCACTTACTCGGCATGGACACCTGCGCTGGGCCTGGGTGAAATCACCCTGCATTCGGCGCTGAATCAACCGCTGCGTGCCGATATCGCACTGGTGGATGCGGTTGGCCTGGAGGAACACGAGTTGTCGGTGAGCCTGGCAACGGCGGACGAGTTCAGTCGTGCAGGGGTCGACCGGGCAATTTTCCTCGACAACCTGAAGTTCACCCCGATCCTGCGCGGTAATCGCAGCCTGATCCAGGTGACGTCCAGCAAGCCGGTCAGTGAGCCATTCCTGAATTTCCTCGTGCAGCTCAATCAGGCCAACGGTCGGTTATTGCGCGAGTACACGGTGCTGATCGATCCGCCGGGTTCGCCGGGTGTTGTTCCCGCCACCGATGAACCGCTTTCCAGTTCTCCGGCGTCCGCGTTCCCCAGTGTCCAACCGATGGTGCCGCTGTCATCCGTGGCAAATTCGACAGCGGAAACTGACGTCCCCGTGGTTGATCCCGCTGTCGAACAACTGGCCCCCAGCACCCTGCAAAACCACGCGTTGCAAACCACTGTCGATGAGCTCAACGCGAAGCTGCAAGGCCAGGACGAGCTGATTGCCGGCCAGAAAAAACAGTTGGCCGAGTTGCAAACCCAACTGGCGGAGCTCAAGAAGGTAAAGGCGCAACCAATGGCTCCCGATGCCGTGACACCAGCCCCGGCTATTGCTGATAAACCCGGGGTTGGCTGGTTGCCGATTGCCGGCGTGTCAGCGCTGATGGCGCTGTTGGCCCTGGGCTGGTTTGTTCGCCGCTGGCGCCAGCAGCAACAGACGACAACGTCAGAGGTTCTGCCGTCGCCACATGATCTGGCGGCGGAGCTCCCGACCGAACCAGTGGTGTGGCCCGCCGTTATGCAGTCGTCCACTGTGCATCGTGACATGGCACCCGTCAGCGATGGACTTGAGCGGGTCGATAGCGGTCGTACCATCCCGGTCGCCACTGACGATGTGTATCAACTCAACCTGGAGGAGCTGACCATGGCGTCGAGTTGGGACGTCATCAGTCCGGACGAAAACCAGCCATCGGCTGCCCTGGCTATGATCGAGCCTGAGTTCGTGTTAGATGTGCCGAGTCGGCAGCCACCGGTCGGGCTATCATAGCGGCGTCGTCAATCTCTGGAATCGAGTCCCGTCATGAGTGTCAGCAAACCGGAAATCGTTATCACCTATTGCACGCAATGCCAGTGGCTGTTGCGCGCGGCCTGGCTGGCCCAGGAACTGCTCAGCACCTTTGGTGATGACTTGGGCAAAGTCTCCCTGGTGCCAGGCACCGGCGGGGTCTTTCATATTTACTGTGACGCGGTGCAGATCTGGGAGCGCAAGGCGGACGGCGGCTTCCCCGAGGCCAAGGTGCTCAAGCAGCGGGTCCGCGACCGGATCGACCCGGACCGCGACCTGGGGCACAACGACCGCACTCAGTGAGACGCAGCCTCGGCGGTAACGGCTTTGTTGCTTGAGCCACTTGAGAACCTGCTGGACACCACGATCGCCACAATGATCAGCACGCCCCCCAGCAACATGCGCGGTGTCGGGTTTTCGTTGAACAGCAGCCAGGCGACGGTGATGCCGTAGACCGGCTCCAGGGCGAACACCACGGCGGCGGTGCGTGCCTTGATCACCGCGAGGCTGGCGACGAACAGGCTGTGGGCGACTCCGGTACAGAACACACCGAGCAGGCCGATCCACAGCCAGTCGATGGCGCGCACTTCGCTCAATTGGGGTGCCGCCACCGGCAGCAGGCACAGGGCAACCACTACGTTCTGACACAGCGCCGCCTGCACGGGCGGGACGCGCCCGGAGCTGGCACGGTTGGTCAGTGACAGCAGGGCGAACAGCAACCCGGAACCCACGGCCCACAGCAGGCCGGTGGTGGCACCGCTGGCCAGATCGAAGTCAGGTGTGACCAGCACCAGCCCGACACTGACCAGCAGCACCAGCACAATCTCATTGGCGCGAATGCGCTCGCGGAAGATCAACCCTTCAAGGATCACGGTAAATGCCGGGAAGCTGGCGAAGCCGAGCGTTGCAATCGCCACGCCCGCGACTTTCACCGCAATGAAGAAACTCACCCAGTGCCCGGCCAGCAACAAGCCGCTGAGCAGCAGTCGACGCCAGTCCACGACCTCGAGTTTCTGCCAGCGCGTCTGGCTGGCGAACCGTGCGAAAAATGCCAGCGCGAGCACGGCAAAAGCGGCCCGGCCGAAAACGATGATCGCCGGTGACGCGCCAGCCAGTTTGCCGAACACGCCGGTCAGGCCGAACATCAATGCGCCGATATGCAAGGCGCCAAGGGCAGTACGGGGAGTCATCGCAATCCTTAACGGCAAACGAACAGAGGCATTATTGAAGCGCGTAATCGCCCCTCGAGTCTGTCGGCAAACTAGCGTTTTTTGTCGCCAGCCTCGCGCCGCAGTTTTCCTGGCGATGCCCCGAACTCGCGCAACACCGCCGCCGCGAAGGCACTCTGGGAGCTGTAGCCGACGCGGCTGGCAATCTCGCCGATGGGCAGCGCCGAGTTGCGCAGCAAACTCACCGCGATGTGCAGGCGTCGGCTGCGGATGTAGTCCATCGGCGTCTGCCCGCATTCGGTCACGAAGCGTGCATGCAAGCGGGCACTGGAAAGGCCGGCCACCCGGGCCAGGTCGGCCACCTGCAGCGGGTACGCCGCGTACTGATCGATGTGTGCATTCAGCGCGGCGTAGGGCAGGCGCCGACCGCCGACGGCGTCGGGCCTGGCGTTGTTGAGACTGGCCAGCAGCAGCACCGCGCCTTGTTGAGCGATCAGCGGATCATCGACCGGACTGTTCGCCAGCCAACTGACCAATTGGCTTTGCCCGGCGTCCAGGGGCAGGCGGCCGGCGTTGTCGAGCAAGCGTCGACTGGACTCGGCGTGATCGCCCAACGACTGGGCAACCCATTGTTCACTGGGTACGTCCAGTACCAGGCAGCGGCTGCCATTGGCGCTGCCACAGGCGTGATGCGCTCCGGAGGGTACCACCACGAAACTCTGCTGGACCACCTGGCTGCCATGGCCGTCGACCTCGAAATCCAGGGCGCCCGAGAGCCCGAACACCAATTGCGCGTGCTCGTGGCTGTGGACGATCAGGTCGTGGCTGTATTGGCGAAGCGTGAGGATCGGTCTCATCGCAGGTCTCCCGGTTCAGGCCGTCAGTCTACACCGTGCGGGCCTGCCAGCGTTGTCACAGGACTGACTTGACGCTGTCATGGACCATTAACCGGGCCGGGGCAGACTTGGCAAAACTTGCCAGAGGGTTGCCCATGACCAGCGCCGAGCTCGCCAAACCCACCCGTAAGCAACGCGTACGGACTTTATGGATTTCCGACGTGCACTTGGGCACCCGGGATTGCCAGGCTGAACACTTGTCGCAGTTTCTCAAGAGCTATCACGCGGACAGGATCTACCTGGTCGGCGACATCATCGACGGCTGGAAGCTGCGCGGCGGCATGTATTGGCCGCAAGCGCATACCAACGTGATCCGTCGCCTGTTGACCATGAGCAAGCGCGGCACCGAGGTGATCTACGTCACCGGCAACCACGACGAATTCCTGCGCCGTTATTCGAAGCTGATTCTGGGCAATATCCAGTTGGTGGACGAAGCCGTGCACGTCACCGCCGACGGCCGGCATCTGCTGGTGATTCACGGCGACCAGTTCGATGTGATCACCCGTTACCATCGCTGGCTGGCCTTTCTGGGTGACTCGGCCTACGAATTCACCCTGACCCTCAACCGCTGGCTCAATCATTGGCGCGCGCGATATGGCTACGGCTACTGGTCGCTGTCGGCCTACCTCAAGCACAAGGTGAAAACCGCAGTCAGCTTCATCAGTGACTTCGAAGAAGCCATCGCCCATGAATGCGTCAAGCGCGAGCTGCACGGCGTGGTGTGCGGGCACATTCACCATGCCGAGATTCGCAAGGTCGGCGAAGTGGACTACCTCAATTGCGGCGACTGGGTGGAGTCGTGCACCGCATTGATCGAGCACTGGGATGGTTCGATCGAGTTGTATCGCCTGGCCGATGCCCAGGCCCGCGAGGCGCAGTTGAAGGCTACTAAAGTCGCCGAGTTGGCCTGACATTCATTCAGCGTTTGTACTGGCTTCTTCGCGAGCAGGCTCGCTCCCACAGTAGATTTGTGATGAACACAATATCTGTGGATGCCGCAAAACCTGTGGGAGCGAGCCTGCTCGCGATGGACCGCAAAGCGGTCCCGCTGGATCTGTCAGGCCGGCGCGTGCTCTTCCATCGCCGCCTTGTAGATCGAATTCCTGGGGTGCGCAAACAATCGCTCCATCATCGGCTCGAAAAAGCTCAATGGCAGCGTGTCGTACGCCGGGTCAAACGCCGCCGCATCATACCTGGCACAGAACTCGACGGTCGCCTGGTACTGCGGATGGTCCTTGAACTGCTCACGCAGATGCCGATCCATGCCCAGGTGATGGAAGAAGTAATAGCCCTGGAATATCCCGTGCTTTTCCACCATCCACAAGTTCTCGGCGCTGACGAACGGCTTGAGGATCGCCGCCGCGATGTCCGGGTGGTTGTAAGTGCCCAGGGTGTCGCCGATGTCATGGAGCAGGGCGCAGACCACGTATTCTTCGTCGCGGCCATCGCGCCAGGCGCGGGTGGCAGTTTGCAGGGAGTGGGTCAGGCGATCCACCGGGAACCCGCCGAAATCACCCTCCAGCAGCTTCAGGTGCGCCACGATCCTTGTCGGCAATTGTCGCGCGTAGGCACTGAAGTCCGCGGCGATGATCGCCCAGTCTTCCTGCGTGCCGTCCTTCATGTGGGTGAAGCGGGCATTGGCATTCATGGGCAACGTCTCTTGTGACGGATGTTAACTAGAACGGAACGCGGCCCAGAACCATGTCCCGGTACATGACAAAATCGCCGAGCAGGCTATAGAAAGGGTGCTGGAACGTTGCCGGGCGGTTCTTTTCGAAGAAGAAATGCCCGACCCAGGCAAAACTGTAGCCCGCCACAGGCAGGGCCCACAACAGCATCCAGGCGCCCCGACCGATGGTCAGCGCCAGAATCAAGATAACCAGGGTGGTGCCGATAAAGTGTAAGCGGCGGCAGGTACTGTTGCTGTGTTCACTGAGGTAGTAAGGGTAAAACTCAGTGAAACTGCTGAAGCGCTTGATGTTTTCCACGACTGCGATCTCTGTGGTTATTGTTCTGACTGCAAGTTGTTCGGCGGGTAGCTTATTTGAGTCTAGAGTGATCAATGGCATCAGCCAGTGACAATAGGCGCCACTTTAATATCCTTCGGTCAATAGCCGCAGCCTGCGGCTCACCATGTAAGAAAACGCCATGAGCGAACGAACGACTTCTGCAAGCTGGGCGATGGGGATTGTCAAAGCGCTGGAGATGGACGGCCTGGACTGCCGGGTTCTGTTCAAACAGCTGGGGCTGGACTACGCGGCACTGGATGATCCGGATGCACGCTTCCCGCAGGATTCCATGACCCGTCTGTGGCAACGGGCGGTTGATCTGTCCGGCAACCCGGCCATCGGCCTGAACATGGGCAAGGTGGTGCGACCGGCGCAGTTTCATGTGGCGGGTTACGCCTTGATGTCCAGCCAGACCCTGGCCGAAGGCTTTCAGCGTCTGGTGCGTTATCAGCGGATCATCGCCGAAAGTGCCGACCTGAGTTTCAAGCTGCTGGAAGAGGGCTACGCGCTGATTCTGACGGTGCATGGCGACCATCTGCCGCCGACCCGGCAAAGCGCCGAAGCTTCACTGGCCTGTGCCTTGGCACTGTGTGGCTGGTTGACCGGACGTACGCTGCAGCCACGCAAAGTGTTGGTGCAAGGCGCCGAGCCGGTCGATCTGCAACCCTATAAGCAAGCCTTCCATGCACCGCTGGTGTTCAATGCGCCCTTCGATGCGCTGATATTCGAACGCGCGGACATGGAAGCACCGCTGCCGACGGCCAACGAGGCCATGGCATTGCTGCATGACCGCTTTGCCGGCGAGTACCTGGCGCGCTTTTCCGAAAGCCGCGTGACCCACAAGGCGCGGCAGGTGTTGTGCCGCCTGTTGCCCCAGGGCGAGCCCAAGCGCGACACCGTGGCGCAGACGCTGCACCTGTCCCAGCGCACCTTGCAACGGCGCTTGCAGGAGGAAGGCACGAGTTTTCAAGCGTTGCTGGACGACACACGGCGCGAACTGGCCGAGCAGTACCTGGCGCAACCGACCATGACCTTGCTGGAAATTGCCTACTTGCTGGGGTTCGCCGATCCGAGCAACTTCTTCCGCGCCTTCCGCCGCTGGTTCGCTGCCACACCCGGCGAGTACCGGCTGCGGCTGCTGCAAACATCTGAAGCGGTCAATGACGCCAAAATGCCGGAATGCACAGCACAAACACCGTAATGATCTCCAGTCGGCCCAGTAGCATGCCGAACGAGAGAATCCACTTGGCGGCATCCGGCAGGGTGGCGAAATTGCCTGCCGGGCCGATGGTTTCGCCAAGCCCCGGGCCGACACCGGACACGGTACTGGCCGCGCCGGTGAGGGCGGTCATCCAGTCCACGCCGAGCAGCGACAACAGCAGCGCAATCACACAGATGGTGATGGCAAAGAAGAACGAAAAGGTCAGGATCGAACGTACGATTTCTTCGTCGAGGCGGTGACCGTTGTATTTCTGCTTGATCACCGCCCGCGGGTGAATCAGCTGGTTGAGGTTGGCCTTGAGCAGGATATAGGCCACCTGGAAGCGGAAAATCTTGATACCGCCCGCCGTCGAGCCGGAACAACCGCCGACAAACCCCAGGTAGAAGAACAGCATCAGCGAGAAATTGCCCCACAGGCTGTAGTCCCCCAGTGCAAAACCGGTGGTGGTCACTACCGACGTCACGTTCAGCGCCACATGCCGCAACGCCTCCAGCCAATGCAGCTGGGTCGTCCACCAATACCAGGTGCCGAGCACCAGCCAGGTCACCAACAGCATGCCGAGCAGGCCTTGAACCTGTTCGTCCTTGATCAGCGCCCGACGGTTACCACGCAACGTGGCGACATACAGGGTGAATGGCAGGGCACCGAGAATCATGATGACGATCGCGACCCAGTGCACCGCAGGCTCCGGCCACTTGGCCAAAGACTGGTCGGAGGTGGAGAAACCGCCGGTGGAAATCGCCGACATCGCATGGTTGATGGCGTCGAACAGGCTCATCCCGGCCCACCAGAATGCCAGGCTGCCGACAATGGTAATGCCGACGTAGGTCGCCACGATCAGCCGCGCCACCATGTGCGAGCGGGGCATGACCTTTTCCGAGCGGTCCGACGATTCGGTCTGGAACAGCCGCATTCCACCGATGCGCAACAGCGGCAGGATCGCCACCGCCATGCCGATAAAGCCGATGCCGCCGAGCCAGTGCAGCAACGAGCGCCACATCAGGATGCCGGGGGACATGGTGTCCAGGCCGCTGAGCACGGTTGCGCCAGTGGCAGTGATGCCGGACATGCTTTCAAAAAACGAGTCGGTGTAACTGATGTGCTGGGTCAGCAGGAACGGCAGCGCGGCGAAGATGCACACCACCAGCCAACTGCTGACCGTCAGCAGGTACATGTCCCGGGGGCGCAGGTGAATGTGTTCCGGGCGACCGGGAATCACCAGGGCCAAACCGGCGACAAAGGTGATCATGCTGGCCCAGAGGAACGACGGCAGGTCGCCGGTGCGGTCGAAAATGACCAGAGTGGCCATGGGCACGACCATGGAGATCGCCAGCGTTATCAGGAAGATGCCGATGATGAAACCAATGATCCGTAAGGTCGGCAACGCCATGAGGTCCGCTCGGCTGATAGGGGGAAGGGCGCCATTCTACCCGCGAGGCAGGGCATGTAAACCGGCACTGCTGCAGCAGTTACAGCTAGAATAGCCGCACAAATTTTTCAGGAGGTGGCCGATGCAGGCTCTCGACGCTTTGCTCAACCGTGTTTCCGTTCCACGACTGATTGACCCTGCACCCACTGCCGAGCAGCGCGAGGTGCTGTTCGGCGCCGCCATGCGCGCCCCGGATCACGGTCACTTGCAGCCTTGGCGTTTCCTGACGGTGGAAGGCGCGGCGCGCGAGCAAATGGGCGAGTTGCTGGCCGAGGCGGCGAAACTTTCGGACAGCGAAGCCAGCGAAGCGGCCATCGACAAGGCGCGCAATGGTCCGCTACGGGCACCGCTGGTGGTGGTGGTGATTGCGCGGTTGCAGGACCACGTCAAGTATCCGAAGTCCGAGCAGTTGCTGGCGGCGGGCTGTGCGGCCCACGGGATTTTGCTGGCGGCCTATGCGCAGGGCATCGGTGCGGTGTGGCGTACCGGTGACCTGGCTTACTCGGCGCATGTGGCCAAGGGGCTGGGCCTGGCGGAGGGGGAAGAGGTGATTGCTTTCCTGTATCTGGGCACGCCGCAGAAAGAACCGCGCGTGGCCGAGAAAGTCGACCTGGCCGAGTTCGTCAGCGCCTGGCCAGGCAAGTTCTGACACTGTAACTCCCACAGGGGGTCAAGGTTGGACAACAGCCCCCGGGACGAGAGGCAACTCCAGGCTGGCAATGAAACCGCCCTCGGGGTGATTGGCCAGCACCAGGCTGCCGCCATGTCGCTCCGCCGCGCGGCGGGCGATGGCCAGGCCCAGGCCGTGTCCGGCCGCTGTCTGCCCCGGTGCCCGATAGAACGGCTCACCGAGCTGGCTCAAGTGTTCGGCACTGACCCCGGGCCCGTGGTCGCGCACGGTCACGACGATCCGCTCACCCTGACGCAACGCCTGCATTTCGATCGGCAGGCCTCCCTCCGGATTGAAGCGCTGGGCATTGCGCAGCAAATTGTCGACGGCCCGCTCGATCATGGTCGGCCAGCCCTTCAGGTTCAGTTGCGACTCCGCTTCGAGGTGGACGAGTTGTTCGGGTGAACCGAGCTGCGCATCCTTTTGCAGGGTATTGAGCAAGGCATTCAGATCCACCTCTTCGGCACTGGCATTGTCGGAGTCGACCCGGGCCAATACCAGGATTTCACTGATCAGCGCTTCAAGGCGGTCACACTCACGGGTCAGGCGCGGCCAGAGCTGTTCCCGTTCCTGCGGGGTGGCCCGTTCGGCCAGCGCCAGCGCAATACGCAGGCGGGCGAGGGGCGAACGCAGCTCGTGGGACACATCCCGCAGCAATTGCCGCTGACTGCCAATCAGGCTTTGCAGGCGCGCGCCCATGCGATTGAAGTCGTTGGCCAGCACGCCAAACTCATCGCGACGGTTGGACAGTTTGACCAGGCTGTTCTGCTGATAAGTGGTTTGTCCCAGGTCATGCACCGCTCCGCGCAAGCGGCTGAGCGGGCGAGTGATGGAAAAGGTCACCAACAGGCTGAACAGGGTCAGCACCACCAGGGCGATGCCCAGTGCGCTGAGCGGCCAGAGCAGGCTCTCGCGGTGCCAGGCGTCCAGTTCCGGGTGTGGAATGCGGTAGATGAACAGGTAGGTGTCGCCGGTTTTTTCGCTGGTGAACTCATCGGTCAGGCGCCGCCATGGCAGGCGTCGGTCTTCGTTGTTCTGTCGCGCTTCAAACGCCGCCGCACGTTTCGGGAAGGTGCCGCGCACGACCGGATCGCCGCTTTCGTTGAGCACCTGAACGTCGATGTGATACTGGCGTTTGCGTTGCTGGAGAATGTCCTGGGCGGCATCTTCGCCCTGACTTTCGTAGGTTTGCGTCCACTGTTCCGCCAGCGTGTTGAGGCCCGGGTGACGGCTGAGAATCCATGCGTCCTGATTGAGCATGTGCCCGAGCAGGATGGAAAGCCCTGCAACCAGAGCGATGGCCAGCCAGAAGCTGGCCAGGATACGCCAGAACAATGAACGCACGGAAAATCCTCGAACAAACGCAAAATTCTATGTAGGAGCGAGCTTGCTCGCGAAAAACGAACGGACGACACGTGCTACCTGATGCCGCGCGTTATCGTTGACGTCCATCGTCGCAGCGCCGCCCGGAGCAAGCTCGCTCCTACAGAAAAAACATCAAACCCGACGGTATTCAGCCGTCGGGTCCGGGGTCAGCGCATTATTGCGCTTTTTGCGGTTGTTGCGCTTTCCAGGCTTTGAACTCAGCCCACTCGGCGCGACGTTCAGCCTGTTTTTTCTGGATCTCGTCGAATTTCTTCTGTTGATCCGGTTTCAGCACGGCGCGTACGTCAGCTTCGGCTTTCTGGTGCTTGGCCGCCATTTCGTCTTTCATGGCTTTCTGGTCGGCTGGCGAGAGTTTCTCCAGGTACTTCTCGACCAGTTGCTTACGCTCGTGCATCTGCTCGCCCATGATCTTGCGGATCTGCTCGCGCTGTTCGCGGCTCAGGTCCAGTTGACTGTACGGGCCCTTGCCGTGCATGCCGTGCATCTGACCGCCGTGGCGCGAACCGTCCATCGGCCCATCCATCGGGCCAGTGCCTTCAGGCATGGCCATGGCAACGGTCGGCAGGGCAGCAGCGAACATCAGAGCGATAAGAGTCTTGCGCATGGTGTATCTCCTTGTCTCGTTCCCGGTACGTTCCGGATGAGTACAGATTACGCAGATCAAGGTCAGCGGCGGTCAGCGGAGCGTAAAGCTTGGGTAAAGACGGTTTTCAGCGATCCTGACAAAACGTCCGGGTGGCTGTAGGAGCTCGCTCCTACAGGCTGTAGTAATAACCGCGGCTGCGCAGGGCAACGATGCGCGGTCGGCCATCGGGGTGTGGGCCGATCTTCTTGCGCAGGTTGCTGACGTGCATGTCCAGGCTGCGGTCGTACAGGGTCAGCTTGCGGCCGAGGGCGATCTGCGCCAGTTCCTGTTTGTCCAGGGGCTCGCCGGGCTGCTTGAGCAGGGCTTCGAGCAGGCGGCTTTCGGAAACGGTGAGGGTGAATTCCTGCTCGTCGATGCTGACCACCCCGCGCACCGGGCTGAAACACAGGTCGCCCAGCTCCATCTGGCTGGACACCGCCGCCGGGTGGCTGCGACGCAAGACCGCACGCAGGCGGGCGGTCAGTTCCCGTGGATCGCAGGGTTTGGCCAGGTAATCGTCGGCACCCAGTTCCAGGCCGAGGATCCGGTCCAGGGGCTCGCCCCGTGCCGAAAGCATCAGCACCGGCAAATCCGGGTGATCGCTGCGCAACTGCTTGAGCAGTTCCAGCCCGCTGCCATCGGGCAACATCACATCCAGCACCACGGCTGCGGGGGCGGTTTCGGCCAATGCGCGGCGTGCGCTCTGGCCGTCGTGGCAGGCACGCACCTGAAACCCTTCCTGGCTCAGCCAACTGCTCAGGAGCTCACACAGCTCCTGGTCATCATCAATCAGTAACAGCTCGCTCATGACTCACTCAATTTAGCCATTGTCGACGTTTTCGACTTGCTCCACTGGCGAAGATACCGCAGAGCAGAGCCAATAGCGCTACCCCGGCGCCAACGACAAACCATTGTTGCTGTTCGGTCAGCAGGCGCGGCAGCGGGCTGCTGGCCTGGGCTTCCTTGAGTTGCAGCTTCAAACGCTGGTTCTCCTGGCGCAACCGGGCCAGCAGCGGGCTTTCGCGTTCGCCATCGGCAGTTTGCAGTTGTTTGTTCAGTTCTTCCCGTTGCCGTTCGCTTTCTTTCAAGCGTTGCTGCAACTCGGTTATCTGGCTGCCGGCGCTCAAGGACAGCGGGGTCGAGTTTGCACCCTCGGCGTTTTCTTCACCGTGGGCGGGCGCCACGATCGACAACGTGACCAACATCAGACACAACGGACCCTTGCGCATCGCGACTCCTGATTCCAATACGAGTATTGGGCAGGTTGTCGGCCGGCAAACGAGAATAATGAGCGATTGAGAACGCGATGAACCGACAAGGTTCATCGCGTGGGGGCATTACGGGAAGAAATTTACGGCAGGACTTGCTTGAACGGCTTCACCAGAACGTTGGCGTAGACGCCTGCGGCGATGTACGGATCGGCGTCTGCCCAGGCCTGGGCGGCGCTCAGCGAGTCGAATTCGGCAACGATCAGGCTGCCGGTGAAACCCGCCGCGCCCGGATCATTGCTGTCGACGGCCGGGTGCGGGCCGGCCAATACGATGCGACCTTCGCCCTTGAGCGCTTGCAGGCGCTCGAGGTGCGCAGGCCGTGCGGCCAGGCGGGCTTCCAGGGAGTTGGCGACGTCTGTGGCAATGATTGCGTAAAGCATGTCAGTCCTCGGTTTTTGGCGTAGTGGTGTCGGCATCGTGCAGATGGCGGGACAGGTAGATGCCCTGGCCGACCAGGAACAGCAAAGTCATGCCCAGGCTGCCGAAGACCTTGAAGTCGACCCAGTAGCTCTGGAAGGTGAACGCGACAAACAGGTTGGCGGCGCCGCAAAACAGGAAAAAGGCGATCCAGGCGATGTTCAGGCGCGTCCAGACCGGCTCCGGCAAGGTCAGCGCGTGGCCCATGATGCGTTTGATCAACAGGCTGTCACCGACGAAATGGCTGCCGATGAATGCCAGGGCGAACAGCCAGTTGACCACCGGAGCTTTCCACTTCAGGAACGTCTCGCTGTGGAACGCCAGGGTCAGGCTGCCGAAGACCAGGCAGGCGATCAGGGTCAGCCACTGGCTCTTCTCCAGCTTGCGCTGTTTGATGAACAGCGCGCCGTAGACCACCAGGGAACTGACGATCAACATCGCGGTGGCGCTGTAAATACCGCCTACAGTGAGCTCATGGCCGGCGATGTCGACGACCCGCGGATCGGTTTTGAAGACGATGAAAAACAGCAGGAGCGGGATGAAATCGATGAATTGTTTCACAGTGGCAGCCAGAAGCAGGATGTGGCGGCATAATAACAAACATATGGGCGCGCGATAGCGCCAGCTGATTTGAGGTTACAAAGCCCTGTGAATGTTGATTTGCACTGCCATAGCACGGCCTCCGATGGCGCCCTGGCGCCTGCGGTTCTGGTGGCGCGGGCGTTCGAGAAGGGCGTGCAAGTCCTGGCCTTGACCGATCACGACACCCTTGAAGGCCTCGACGAGGCCCGGCACGCGGCGACCGCGCTGGGGATGCAACTGGTCAATGGCGTCGAGTTGTCCTGCACCTGGGGCGGCGCGACCATTCATGTCCTGGGCTACGGTTTTGACGTGAACGCCGCGCCGTTGGTCGAGGCGATCGCCAAATTGCATGATGGCCGTTGGCTGCGCTCCGAGGAAATCAGCCGCAAACTGGCATTGAAGGGCATGCCGGGGGCGCTGGAAGGCGCCCGCGAGATCCAGCAGGAACTGGGTGACAGCGGTAACGCGCCGGCCCGCCCGCATTTCGCCGACTGGATGGTGCGTGAAGGTTTCGTCAAGGACCGCGCCGAGGCGTTCCGCAAATGGCTGGGTGCCGGCAAGCTGGGCGACGTCAAGCAGCATTGGCCGACCCTGGAGGAAACCGTCGAAACCCTGCGCGCGGCCAAGGCGTGGGTCAGCCTGGCACACCCCTGGCACTACGAATTCACGCGAAGCAAGCGTCGTCGCCTGATTGCCGACTATATTCAAGCAGGGGGCCACGCCATCGAAGTGGTCAATGGTTACCAGCCTGCCGAGCAAGTGGGCAGCCTGGCCATTCTGGCCCGCGAATTCGGTCTGCTGGTCAGTGCCGGCAGTGATTTTCATGGCCCCGGAGGCTGGTCGGAAATCGGTGAATACCGGCCACTCCCGGAGGATCTGCCACCACTATGGTGTCGATTCAAACATGACCCAGTTATTGCCGCCGTCTGAACAGGTAGAGAATGTGAGTCAATTTTTCCAGATTCATCCGGAAAACCCGCAGGTGCGCCTGATCAAACAGGCGGTCGAGATCATCCGCAAGGGCGGGGTGGTGATTTATCCCACGGACTCTTCCTACGCCATTGGTTGCCAGATCGGCGACAAAAACGCCGTGGAGCGTGTTCGGCGTTTGCGCGGGCTGGATGACAAGCACAACTTCGCGCTGATTTGCAGCGATCTGTCGCAATTGGGTCTGTTCGCCAAGATCGACACTGGACTGTTTCGTTTGCTCAAGGCCCACTTGCCGGGGCCGTACACATTCATTCTCAACGCCACCCGCGAAGTGCCGCGACTGTTGCTGCACCCGAAAAAGCGCACCATCGGCCTGCGGGTGCCCAGCCATCCGATCGCCCTTGCGCTGCTCGAAGAGCTGGGTGAGCCGCTGATGAGCGTGACCCTGATCATCCCGCCCGACACCGATCCGATGACCGACCCTTACGAGATGCGCCAACTGCTCGAACACCAGGTCGACCTGATCATCGACGGTGGTTTCGGCGGGATCAAGGCGTCCACCGTGATCAACCTCGCCGACGGCGAGCCGGAAGTCATTCGCGTTGGTTGTGGCGACCCTGCGCCGTTCATGGTCGAGGCCTAGATGTCCGCAGTAGAACCCGTCGACAGTCAGGCCGGAGCCCAGCAGGAACTGCCCTTCGCCATGGTCTATGGCCAGGCGGTCATGGAAATGCCGCTGGACCTGTACATCCCGCCGGATGCCCTCGAGGTCTTTCTCGAGGCGTTCGAAGGCCCGCTCGACCTGTTGCTGTACCTGATCCGCAAACAGAACATCAACATCCTCGACATCCCGGTGGCGGAAATCACCCGCCAGTACATGGGCTACGTCGAGTTGATGCAGTCGGTGCGCCTGGAACTGGCCGCCGAGTACCTGGTGATGGCCGCGATGCTGGCCGAGATCAAGTCGCGGATGCTGCTGCCGCGGGCCGAAACCGTCGAGGACGAAGAGGAAGACCCGCGCGCCGAACTGATCCGTCGCTTGCAGGAGTACGAGCGTTTCAAGGCTGCCGCCGAAGGCATCGATGGCCTGAGTCGCGTCGGTCGCGATGTCGTCGTGCCCAAGCTTGATGCCCCGGAGGCCCGGGCACGCAAGCTGCTGCCAGACGTACGCTTGTCAGAGTTGCTGTTGTCCATGGCCGAGGTGTTGCGCCGTGGTGACATGTTCGAAAGTCATCAGGTCAGCCGCGAGGCGCTGTCGACCCGCGAACGCATGAGCGATGTACTGGAGCGCCTCAAGGGCGGTGGCTTTGTGCCGTTTGTCGAGCTGTTCACCGCTGAAGAAGGGCGCCTGGGCGTGGTGGTGACCTTTATGGCGATCCTTGAACTGGTCAAGGAATCCCTGGTCGAGCTGGTGCAGAATGAGCCATTTGCCGCGATCCACGTGCGAGCCCGAGCCGAATAACGAGTTGAATCATGAACCTGACTGAACCCCGCGAGCTGGCGCCATTGCTTGAAGCCTTTCTGTTGGCCTCGGGAAAGCCGCAATCCCTGGAAAGCCTGTTCGAACTCTTCGAAGAAGGCGAGCGCCCCGAGCCGCCGGTCTTCAAGAAGGCCCTGGCGATTCTGGAGAAGTCCTGCGACGGCCGCGCCTTTGAACTGAAGGAAGTGGCCTCGGGGTATCGCCTGCAAATTCGCGAGAAGTTTGCGCCGTGGGTCGGGCGCCTGTGGGAAGAGCGCCCGCAGCGCTATTCCCGCGCCATGCTGGAAACCATGGCCCTGATCGCCTATCGCCAGCCGATCACCCGGGGCGAAATCGAAGACGTGCGGGGCGTGGCGGTCAACAGCAACATCGTCAAGACGCTGATGGAGCGCGAGTGGATCCGCATCGTCGGCTACCGTGACGTACCCGGCAAACCGGCGATGTTCGCCACCACCAAGGCATTCCTCGATCACTTCAACCTTAAAAACCTCGACGACCTGCCGCCGCTGGCGGAACTGCGCGAACTGGAACCGGATCCGGTGCTCGATTTCGACGACGCTCCCGTACCCGCCAGCCTGCAAGAGTTGGCCGACGCCAGCGCCGAGCCGGAAGAGCCGAAGGAAGAAACCAGTTTCCACACGCTGTTGCTGGAGCTGGACAGCATGGAGGAGGGGCTCAAGACCGACTTCGACGACTTGCTGCGTGATGGCGCTTCTCCTGAGTTCGATCCGGAACAGTCGGTTATCGAGCCGGAAGTCGAAGCGGCTCAACCTGAGCCTGAACCGGAAGGCGAGCCTGAGTCGGAAATTGAACCGGAGCAGGAAGACGACATCCTCGGTGTTGCCCAGGCCCGGGAAAAACTGTTGGCCGCTGTAGCTGCTCTCGAACAGCCGAAACCCGAAACGGAGTTGTCGGACGAAGAGGCCGAGGCCCAGGCCCTGGCCGAAGCCATCGAGGCCGAACGGCGCCAATTCGAGGACTGATGCGATTCTTGAATATTGTGGAGATCCATTGTGGGAGCGGGCTTGCTCGCGAAAAGGGCGTGTCAGTCGACATCTTTGTTGGCTGACCTGACGCATTCGCGAGCAAGCCCGCTCCCACAGGGGGATTGTGTTCACCGCAAAACTGCGAACCACCGGCCGGCGGAAAAGCAAATAACCTTGCATCGATCAGCTAGTCTCTGATGCGCAAACGCCCTCATGCGCGTATGATTCGCGACCCTTCGGCGATCCCTTCGCCAAAGTACCCAGTTTCCAGACCACACCGGGAGGTGCCCAGATGAGTATCAAAGACCAGCAAGACGACCAGCCAATCGGCCCAGCAGGCGAAAAACTGCAGAAAGTCCTCGCCCGTATCGGCGTCGGCTCGCGCCGTGACGTGGAAGCCTGGATCAGCCATGGCCGGATCAAGGTCAACGGCAAAGACGCCACCCTTGGCCAGCGCGTCGACATGCATGACGCCATCACCATCGATGGCAAGGTGATCAAGCGCGAAGAGGCCGCCGAATCGGTCCGCCGCGTGATCATGTACAACAAGCCCGACGGCGAGATCTGCACCCGCGTCGACCCGGAAGGCCGCCCTACCGTATTCGACAAATTGCCGAAGCCGAAGGAAGGTCGCTGGATCAACATCGGCCGCCTCGACATCAACACCACCGGTTTGCTGATGTTCACCACTGACGGTGAACTGGCCAACCGCTTGATGCACCCGTCCTACGAAATGGATCGCGAGTACGCCGTGCGTGTACGCGGTGAAGTCGATGACGAGATGATCGAGCGCCTGAAGGCCGGTGTTGTCCTCGAAGACGGTCCGGCGCGTTTCACCGACATCCAGGAGGCACCGGGCGGCGAAGGTTTCAACCACTGGTACCACTGCGTAGTGATGGAAGGTCGTAACCGCGAAGTACGTCGCCTGTGGGAATCCCAGGGCCTGGTGGTCAGCCGTCTGAAGCGCGTGCGTTTCGGTCCGGTGTTCCTCAACTCTGACCTGCCGATGGGCCGCTGGCGCGAAATGAGCCAGTATGAAGTCGACGTCCTCAGCGCGGAAGTCGGCCTGACCCCGGTGGCCATGCCGCAACTCAACGCCAAGAGCAAGGACAAGCTCGACCGGATGCAGCGCAAGTCGTCGCGGCCGATGGCCAGGACCGAACGTGTACGCACCCTGCGTCCAGCGAATGGTGGACCAGCAGCCCCGCGTGAAAACCGCGAGCCGCAGATCGAAGGCGAGCGCCCAGGGCGCAAGCCTGCAGCGCGTCAGGACGGCGAACGCGGTCCACGCACGCCACGTCCGGCCAATGGCCGTACTGAGCGTGGTGAAGGTCGTGGTACGCCGGTAGCCGATCGTCCGGCCGACACCAAACGCCCGGCCAAGCCTGCGCCGAAGCGTCCGGGGATCAAGCTGGTCGACGGTGACACGCCATCGGGCAAGCGCCGTGGCGCACCGGCCGGTTCCGGCCAGCGTCCTGGCTTTGGTCGGCGTAAGCCGGAGTGAGGCAGCGGTAAGCTGCAAGTGACAAGTTAAAAACGCCAACCTTCGGGTTGGCGTTTTTTTTGGCCTGGCTTTAGCGATGGGGTGTTTTCAAGGGCCTCTTCGCGGGCAAGCCCGCTCCCACAGAGGTTGTGGTTGTTCACAAAATTGCGTGTACACCTCCATACCCTGTGGGAGCGGGCTTGCCCGCGAAGGCGCCAGTCGCAGCACCACAATGTCCAAAGTGGAAAGCCAGAATTACGTGGTGTAAAGAAAACATGACGAAATCCACGGATTAACCCCGTGGATTCGCCACTCTCTGGATTCCGTAAGAAAACACTTACACATCAGCGCCTTCCTTCCTCCTTCCCGCCGTCTGGCCCGCTTGTTTCACCGCTCCATGCAGGGTGTCATGCGCGCCATGCCTGTCGTGCAGGTGCATAACAAAAAGGAGGCGCAATGAACGCCGCAATCCGTTTCCATCTCTCTGCGAGAGGCGGTTTTCCTGCCTTTCCCGTCGATGATCCGCAAGGATCTGACCTCTTTTTTGCAGCCGCCCGAACCTCTCGGGGCGGACACAGGCAATCCCGGCCATAGACGCGCTTGTCCAGCGGGTCTGGCAGCAGGGGGTTACAGGTGTACAATGCGCCGCGTTTTACCTGTGACCTCCTGCGCACCAGCGCAAACCTCAAGGCTATCCGCCTTGTTCACTCCGTCGCGTCACGAGCGTGTCGGGTTCGATTTCGTCACAGATAAAAACAAACAGGTGACGCATGACCGTTGTAAATACGCTGAACTCCTGGTGCTTGCGCTGGGGTTTGATCGGTGCCGCTTAACGGATTTCCTGAGCAGCAACGTCTACTGAACATCATCAAACCTTGCGTGAGACCCTTTTCATGAGTGGACAACACCCGCAATCAGGCGAGCTGAAACGCGGCCTGAAAAATCGCCACATTCAATTGATCGCCCTCGGTGGCGCGATCGGTACCGGCTTGTTCCTCGGCTCGGCCGGGGTACTGAAGTCCGCCGGCCCGTCGATGATCCTCGGCTACGCCATCTGCGGCTTCATTGCGTTCCTGATCATGCGCCAACTGGGCGAAATGATCGTCGAAGACCCGGTGGCCGGCTCCTTCAGCCATTTCGCACACACTTACTGGGGCGGCTTTGCCGGCTTCCTGTCGGGCTGGAACTGCTGGATCCTGTACATTCTGGTAGGCATGTCCGAGCTGACGGCTGTCGGCAAATACATCCACTACTGGGCGCCGGACATCCCGACCTGGGTATCTGCCGCCGCCTTCTTCGTGCTGATCAACGCGATCAACCTGGCCAACGTCAAGGTGTTTGGCGAGGCCGAGTTCTGGTTCGCGATCATCAAGGTCGTGGCAATCGTCGGCATGATTGCCCTGGGCAGCTACCTGCTGGTCAGCGGTAACGGCGGCCCGCAAGCCGCGGTGAGCAACCTGTGGTCCCATGGCGGCTTCTTCCCGAACGGCGTCAGCGGCCTGGTCATGGCCATGGCCTTTATCATGTTTTCCTTTGGCGGCCTGGAAATGCTCGGTTTTACCGCAGCCGAAGCCGACAAGCCGAAAACCGTGATCCCGAAAGCCATCAACCAGGTGATCTACCGGATCCTGATTTTCTACATCGGCGCACTGGTCATCCTGCTGTCGTTGACCCCGTGGGACAGCCTGCTGACCACCCTGAACGCCTCGGGTGACTCCTACAGCGGCAGCCCGTTCGTGCAGGTGTTCTCGATGTTGGGCAGCAACACCGCTGCGCACATCCTCAACTTTGTGGTCCTGACCGCGGCGTTGTCGGTGTACAACAGCGGCACCTACTGCAACAGCCGCATGCTGCTGGGCATGGCCGAGCAGGGCGATGCGCCGAAAGGCCTGGCGAAGATCGACAAGCGCGGCGTGCCGGTGCGTTCGATCCTGGCCTCGGCAGCCGTGACCCTGATCGCGGTACTGCTGAACTACCTGATGCCGCAAAATGCGCTGGAACTGCTGATGTCGCTGGTGGTGGCCACCCTGGTGATCAACTGGGCGATGATCAGCTTCTCGCACTTCAAGTTCCGCCAGCACATGAACAAGACCCGGCAGACGCCGCTGTTCAAGGCGCTGTGGTATCCGTACGGCAACTTCATCTGCCTGGCGTTCGTGGTGTTCATCCTCGGCGTGATGCTGTTGATTCCCGGGATCAATCAATCGGTGTACGCGATTCCGGTGTGGCTCGTGTTCATGTGGGTCTGCTACGGCATCAAGAGCAAGCGCAGTGCGCAACAGGTCATGCACGCTGCCGGTGCTTCGGTGAAGTAAACGCAGAGTGCAGTAACAACCAACCCGGCCATGTGCCGGGTTTGTTGTTTTCATGGCCCACGGGTTTATCAGCGCATGCTGATTACCCCTTTCGCGGTATCCTGCACACTCTGAACACGGACGCTTTTCCATGCTGGTGATTTCCAACAACGTGCATCTGCCGGATGCCGAGATCGAGCTGACGGCCATTCGCGCCCAGGGGGCGGGTGGGCAGAACGTCAACAAGGTCTCCAGTGCCGTGCACCTGCGCTTCGACATTCCGGCGTCGTCCTTGCCCGAGTTCTACAAGGAGCGGCTGCTGGCACTGCGCGACAGCCGCATCACCAGCGACGGTGTGTTGATCATCAAGGCCCAGCAGTACCGGACGCAGGAGCAGAACCGCGCCGATGCGTTGTTGCGGCTGACCGAGTTGATCCTCAGTGCCACCAAGGTCGAGAAGAAACGCCGTCCGACCAAGCCGACCCTCGGCTCGAAGACCCGTCGCCTCGAATCCAAGAGCAAGCGTGGCAACATCAAGGCCGGGCGCGGCAAGGTCGATTTCTAACGGGCGTCCCGTGCTTCGCGTTGCTTCGGTGCCTGCCGGTACAGGTAAACGCTCAGCATCAATCCGCTCAACGCGGCAAGGGCGGCGAACAGGAAGATCGAAGCGAAACCGAACCCGGCCGCAATGGCCCCGGCGACCGGTCCGGTGATCCCCAGTGACAGGTCGATGAACAGCGAGTAGGCGCCAACGGCTGCGCCACGGCTGGAGGCCGGTACCAGGTTGACCGCTTCCACTCCGAGTGCCGGAAACACCAGCGAAAAACCGAAACCGCTCAGCGCCGCCCCCGCCAGCGCCCAATGCGCATCCGCTGCCAGCCACAGCAACAGCAATCCCAGGGTTTCCACCGACAGGCAGGCAATGGCGACGCGAAAGCCGCCGAGGCGATTGATCAGGTTGCCGAACAGCAAGCGCGCGCCGATGAAACAGGCACCGAACAGGCTCAGGCACAGCACGGCGTTATCCCAGTGTTGCGTGGCGTAATACAGGGTGATGAAGGTGGCGATGGTGCCGAAACCGATGGAGCCCAGGGCCAGGCCGCAGCCATGGGGGAACACCCGCCCGAGCACGTGCATGAACGGCAGGCGCTCACCGGCAACGATCGGCGCGGCGGTTTTCGGCCAGGCCAGCAGCAGGCCGAGCACGGCCAGCAAGACAATACTGACGCCCATGCTCCACAAGCCCAGTTGATGGACGATCAACACACCCAGGGGCGCGCCGACGGCCAGAGCGCCGTAGCTGGCGATACCGTTCCAGGAGATGACTTTGGCGGTGTTCGCTGCACCGACCCGGCCGATACCCCAGCCAATCGAGCCCGAGCCCACCAGGCTTTCCGCGCTGCCGAGCACCAGGCGGCCGATCAACAGGCTGATCAGGCTCAAGGTCGGCAGGCTCTGGGTCCAGGCCGAGATCAACATGAACACTCCGCTCAGGCCGCAGCCGGCCAAACCGTACATCACTGCCAGTTTGCTGCCCTTGTTGTCGATGATCTTCCCGGCATAGGGGCGGCTGAGCAGGGTGGCCAGGTATTGCACGCTGATCACCAGGCCCGCGATCACCGCACCGAAGCCCAGGTCGCTGTGGACGTAACCGGGCAATACGGCGAGGGGGATGCCGATGTTCAGGTAGCCAATGAAGGTGAAAAGGACGATGGATACGACTTGCAGCGTGACCGCCAGGGGGCGCTGGTTTTCAGGCATGGGTAAAGGTCCACGGTAAAGCAGGATAGATAGGTTGCTTATGATAGCGGTGTGGACGGTCGCAGGTTATGAAAAAGTAAAACTATTTGCCGGGCGGTGTCATTCGGGTTTGGCGGGAGCGACCAGCTGGGTGGTGACCAGGGCGGCCAGCGCATTTTCCTGGGTGCCGAAGCGGGCGAGCAAAGCGGCTTGTTTCTCGGGGGAGAGGCGATTCCAGATTTCGATCATTTTCTCGGCAGTGCCGATCAGGACGCTGGCCTGTGCTTCGCTGAATTCGTCGGTCATTGTCAGGCTCGTTTCAGGCAGTGTGGAAAGCGTATGTTAGCGCTTTCCACACGGTCTGTACGGCGGGTGTTTCAGTCTTTGCGATCAGCCTTGCGGCTGTCAGTGGCTTCTTTCGGCTCGGGCTGTCGGGCTCCGGCTTGCTGCGTGGGCGTCTGCTCAGGTACGTGCAGGCTTGGGAAGGGGAGATTGGGAATCTCGTGCATGGGTGCGCTCCTCGCTAAGTCTGTTGATAGATCTGGTAGATCCGCGCTTTAAAAAAGCCTTGGCAGGATACAGCACTGAAAATGACAAACAGACTTTTATATCCATTTGTTTCGACGGATGGGATTGTCTAGACAGGTTGAAACAACTGTAGGAGCGAGCTTGCTCGCGAAAAACGTCAACGATAACGCGGGGGTGCTTGATACCCCGCGGTGTTCTGGCGTCCATCGCGAGCAGGCTCGCTCCTACAGAAGGAAAGGCAAGTAACCGAGGGTTACTTGCAGACGCTGGCAATCGCCTCGGCCAGCAGGTCCAGGCGTGTGGCATCAATGCCTGCAACGTTGGCCCGGCCGGAGTTGACCATGTACACGCTGTGGTGCTCGCGCAGTTGCCTGACCTGATCCGGCGACAGGCCGGTGTAGGAGAACATCCCGCGTTGCACGCCAATGTGCGCAAAGCGCTCGCGCAAACCATGAGGCTCCAGGGCCTCCACCAGGCCGCTGCGCAGTTGGGCGATACGCAGGCGCATGCTTTCCACTTCGTCAGCCCAGAGATTTTTCAGTTCCGGGTCGCCGAGGATGGTCGCGACCACGGCCGCGCCGTGATCCGGCGGCGTCGACCACAGGTTGCGGGCGATGTTGGCGAGCTGGCTGCGGATGTCGGTGAGCTTGTCGGCGGTTTTCGCGCAGACAATCAGCGCGCCGGTGCGGTCGCGGTACAGGCCGAAGTTCTTCGAGCAGGAGCTGGTGATCAGCAGTTCCGGCAACTCGGCGGCGAACAGTCGGGTCGACCAGGCATCCTGCTCCAGGCCATCGCCGAATCCCTGATACGCGAAGTCGATCAGTGGCAGCAGTTCACGGCGGCGCACCACGTCCAGCACCCGGTGCCAGTCGTCGTGGGACAGGTCGAAACCGGTCGGGTTGTGGCAGCAGGCGTGCAGCAGGACCACGTCACCCTTGGGCGCTTCATTGAGCGCAGCCAGCATACCGTCGACGTCGAGGCGGTTATCACTGCCGACGTAAGGGTAGTGGCTGACCTTGACCTTGGCGGCCGCGAAAATGCTTTCGTGGATCGGCCAGGTCGGGTTGCTCAACCACACACCGCGCCCCGGCAGGCACTGGGCGATGAAGTCCGCGCTCAGGCGCAGCGCACCGGTGCCACCAGGTGTCTGGGTGGCGCCGGCGCGTTGTGCGCTGATCAGTTTCGAATCGGCGCCCAGCACCAGTTCATTGATGGCCTTGCCGAACGCCGGTTCGCCGTGGCCACCGATATAGGTCTTGGTGGCTTGACGCTCCACCAGGCGTTGTTCGGCAAGTTTCACCGACTCAAGAATCGGTGTCAGGCCCTGGGCGTCCTTGTAGACGCCCACGCCCAAATCGAACTTGCGCGGGTTCGGGTCCTGCGCATAGGCCTCCATCAGGCCCAGAATCGGGTCGCCAGGTACTCGACCGATGGCGTCGAAATGCATTATTTGCGGCCCTCGGCGTCCTTCGCCACTTCGTCGGTGCGCGCGGCCATGATGAAGTCGTTGCGGTGCAGGCCCTTGATCGAGTGGCTCCACCAGGTCACGGTGACTTTGCCCCACTCGGTCAGCAGGCCCGGGTGGTGGCCTTCGGCTTCGGAGATTTCACCGACGGCGTTGGTGAAGGCCAGGGCATGTTTGAAGTTCTTGAACAGGAAGACCTTTTCCAGCTGCATGATGCTGTCGCGTACTTCGATGTTCCAGTCCGGGATCTGCTTGATCAGGATCGGCAGTTCTTCATCGCTGACTTGTGGAGCGTCGGCGCGGCAGGCTTCGCAATGGGCTTGGTTCAAAGTGGACATGGTGTGGTTCCTGAAATCGAGTGTTTTTATATCGGTCGACAGTTCCGTCACGCTAAACCAAAGCGACGGTGACTGACAGACTCACTTGTCAGCAAAAGTCGCGGTTCACGCAGCTTTTGGTTTTGGCGGAAATTTCGGCGTGTGCAGACCCATCTGCATCGCTTGCTTGACCATGCCCATGATGTCTTCGTGGGCCAGGTCGAACAGGCGCTTGAGATCCGGCAGAACGAAATACAGCGGTTGCAGGATGTCGATGCGGTACGGCGTGCGCATGCATTCCAGCGGGTCGAAGGCTTGATGTTCAGGCTCGTTCGACAGGCAGTAAACGGTTTCCTTCGGCGAAGACAGAATGCCGCCACCGTAGATGCGCTGGCCTTGCGGGGTGTCGAGCAGGCCGAATTCGATGGTCATCCAGTACAGGCGCGCCAGGTACACGCGCTCTTCCTTGGTCGCCTTGAGGCCGAGCTTGCCGTAGGTGTGGGTGAATTCAGCGAACCACGGGTTGGTCAGCAGTGGGCAGTGGCCAAAGATCTCGTGGAAAATGTCCGGCTCTTGCAGGTAGTCCAGTTCCTCGCGGGTGCGAATGAAGGTCGCCACCGGGAACTGCTTGCTGGCGAGCAATTCGAAAAAGGTCTGGAAGGGAATCAGTGCCGGAACCCGGGCAACCTGCCAGCCGGTGGTTTCACCGAGGACCTTGTTGATTTCGCCGAGTTGAGGAATGCGGTCGTGGGGCAGACCGAGTTTTTCGATACCGTCCAGGTACTCCTGGCACGCACGCCCTTCGATCACTTTCAGTTGACGGGTGATCAGCGTGTTCCACACCGCGTGTTCTTCGGCGGGGTAGTCGATAAAACCTTGCGCATCGGGCTCGCGAGCCACGTATTGCGTCTGCTTCATGCTGCTCTCCTGCTAGGGGGATTCGTTCTTGTTATGTACTGCTATGGACCTAGAAATACCCCATCAATTGCAGCGTTGCAGCAGGTGCCGGGCGTCACGCGCAGGAAAAATCCTCGATAAACGTAAAGTATTCGTTACGAATTCGTCGCGATCGCGCAGCCATTGAGATTTCCCGGTTTGAAAAACGCTTTGCCTGTCACATAATCTTGACGACTATCTGGGTGCCTCGAAAGAAAAATGCGATCGAACGCGCACTGCAATACCTCTGTGGGAGCGGGCTTGCTCGCGAAGGCGGTCTGTCTGATACATCAATGTTGGCTATGCCGACGTTTTCGCGAGCAAGCCCGCTCCCACAGGACCTCAACCTCACTCACTGCATTTTCGGGCCTTTTATATGCGTATCAAAGTCCACTGCCAGAACCGCATCGGCATCCTGCGCGACATTCTCAACCTGTTGGTGGAGTACGGCATCAACGTGGCCCGCGGTGAGGTGGGCGGTGAACATGGCAACGCCATCTACCTGCATTGCCCGAACCTGATCAACATTCAGTTCCAGGCCTTGCGACCGAAATTCGAGGCGATTGCCGGGGTCTTTGGCGTCAAGCGCGTAGGCCTGATGCCCAGCGAGCGTCGGCACATGGAGCTCAACGCACTGCTCGGTGCGCTGGAGTTTCCGGTGCTGTCGATCGACATGGGCGGTTCGATTGTCGCGGCCAACCGGGCGGCGGCGCAGTTGCTCGGCGTGCGGGTCGACGAGGTGCCGGGTATTCCCCTGTCGCGGTACGCCGAAGACTTCGATTTGCCGGAACTGGTGCGCGCCAACAAGTCGCGGATCAACGGGCTGCGGGTCAAGGTCAAGGGGGATGTGTTTCTGGCCGACATCGCGCCCTTGCAATCGGAGCACGACGACAGCGAGGCCATGGCCGGCGCGGTGCTGACGCTGCACCGCGCCGACCGGGTGGGCGAGCGCATCTACAACGTGCGCAAGCAGGAACTGCGCGGCTTTGACAGCATCTTTCAGAGCTCGAAAGTGATGGCCGCGGTGGTGCGTGAAGCACGGCGCATGGCACCGCTGGATGCGCCGCTTTTGATCGAAGGGGAAACCGGCACCGGCAAAGAGTTGCTGGCGCGGGCCTGTCACCTGGCCAGTCCTCGCGGGCAGTCGCCGTTGATGGCGCTCAAT
The DNA here is from genome assembly GCF_050432945.1 of Pseudomonas sp. 18173. Lineage (NCBI taxonomy): Bacteria > Pseudomonadati > Pseudomonadota > Gammaproteobacteria > Pseudomonadales > Pseudomonadaceae > Pseudomonas > Pseudomonas sp. 18173. The sequence goes on along the minus strand of NZ_JBKFTN010000017.1, from coordinate 121,805 downwards.
TGTGCCGGTCTGCCGGAGTCCATGGCCGAGACGGAACTGTTCGGTTACGGCCCCGGTGCCTTTGAAGGGGCGCGGGCCGAAGGCAAGCTCGGGCTGCTGGAACTGACGGCGGGCGGTACGCTGTTTCTCGATGGCGTTGGGGAAATGAGCCCGCGCTTGCAGGTGAAATTGCTGCGCTTCTTGCAGGACGGTTGCTTCCGGCGCGTAGGCAGCGATGAAGAGGTCTACCTCGATGTACGAGTGATCTGCGCGACCCAGGTCGACCTGTCCGAATTGTGTGCTCGCGGCGAGTTCCGCCAGGACCTCTATCACCGCTTGAACGTGTTGTCGCTGCACATCCCGCCGTTGCGCGAATGCCTCGACGGTTTGACGCCGCTGGTGGAACACTTCCTCGATCAGGCCAGCCGGCAGATCGGCTGTGCGCTGCCCAAACTTGCCCCGGCGGCCATGGAACGGCTCAGTCATTACCATTGGCCGGGTAACGTGCGGCAACTGGAGAACGTGCTGTTCCAGGCGGTTTCCCTGTGCGACGGCGGTACGGTCAAGGCCGAGCATATTCGTCTGCCGGATTATGGCGTGCGTCAGCCGCTTGGCGATTTTTCGCTGGAAGGCGGGCTGGACGAGATCGTCGGGCGTTTCGAAAAAGCAGTACTGGAGCGCCTCTACTCGGAGCATTCCAGCAGTCGACTGCTGGGCAAGCGCCTGGGCGTTTCTCACACCACGATTGCCAATAAATTGCGTGAATACGAAATAGGAAAACTTGAGCGGTAACGTTGTTTCGCTAAATTCAAATAAGAATAAATCGTAGATGATAGTTGTTTCGGGTGCTTCTTCATCTTGTTTGAAGTGCCTGTTACTCACGCCGTTGATCTGAATCAGGGAGCCTGCCAAGCAAGCCATCTAAGCTGAGTTCAAAGTTTGGCAGGAGCGAGAACCATGCCTTCAGCGGATGACACTTCCCAGCGAGTGCGTAAAGAAACTCGCCTGTTCTATTTTCTGATTGTCGTGCTGTTTCCTGCGCTATCGGTAGCGATAGTGGGCGGGTACGGTTTTATTGTCTGGTTCCTGCAAATGTTGCTCGGTCCCCCCGGGCCGCCTCACTGATCGCTGCTTTTTTTCTGAAATGCGCGGAGTGCCGGTCATGGAAAAGACGCTGCATATTGCCAGTCTCGTAGTCCTTGCTCGTCCTGCCCTTTTCGAAGCGGTGAAGGCTAACTTGCGTCTGTTAACGGGCGTTGAACTTCACCAGGAAAGTCCCGCCGGCAAATTGGTGGTGGTGTTGGAAACCGAGCACGAAAACCAGATTCTTCAGCGCATCGATCAGATCAACCGCCTGCCCGGCGTGCTCAATGCAGCCTTGGTTTATCACGAAATTCTCGATGTGACGGGAGAAAGCGCATGCCTATGACGCGGCGTGAGTTTGTCAAAGCCCAGGCTGCCGGGATTGCGGCTGCTGCTGCGGGGCTACCGGTATTTACCTCGGCCAGCAATCTGATCACCGAGCAAGACCGGGTTGCTCTGGACTGGAACAAGGCGCCCTGTCGCTTTTGCGGTACCGGGTGCAGTGTGATGGTGGCGACCAAGGACAATCGGGTGGTCGCGACCCATGGCGACGTGAAAGCCGAAGTCAATCGGGGGTTGAACTGCGTTAAAGGTTACTTCCTGTCAAAGATCATGTACGGCGTTGATCGCCTGACTCAGCCTCTGTTGCGTATGACGAACGGGCAATATGACAAACAGGGCGAGTTTCACCCCGTGTCGTGGAGTCAGGCGTTTGATGTCATGGAGTCAAAGTTCAAGGAAGCGCTGAAGAACAAAGGCTCCGATTCAATTGCGATGTTTGGTTCAGGGCAGTGGACAGTTTGGGAAGGGTACGCGGCCAACAAGTTGATGAAGGCCGGTTTTCGCTCGAACAATATTGACCCCAATGCGCGTCATTGCATGGCCTCTGCAGTCATGGGGTTCATGCGCACGTTCGGCATGGATGAGCCGATGGGCTGTTATGACGATATTGAGGTCACCGACGCGTTCGTCCTGTGGGGTTCAAACATGGCCGAGATGCACCCGATTCTTTGGAGTCGGGTGACCGATCGCCGTTTAAGTCAGCCCAGTGTGAAAGTTGCCGTGCTCTCGACTTTCGAGCATCGCAGTTTCGAGTTGGCCGATATTCCGATGGTGTTCAAGCCGCAGACTGACCTGCTGATTCTCAACTACATCGCCAACCACATCATTGAAAGCGGCTCGGTCAACAAAGACTTTGTCAGCAAGCACACACGGTTCGCCAAAGGGACGGATGACATCGGTTACGGTTTGCGCGCGGATAATCCGCTGGAAAAGAAAGCGCGCAATGCTGACAAGGCCAACACCTGGAGCGATATCGACTTCGATCAATTTGCCGCTTTCGTGAAGCCTTACACCCTTGAACGTACCGCGAAGGAAACCGGTGTTCCGGCCGAACGCCTCAAGGCATTGGCCGAACTGTATGCCGACCCCAAGCGCAAGGTGGTCTCGTTCTGGACCATGGGCTTCAACCAGCACACTCGGGGTGTGTGGGCGAACAATCTGATTTACAACATTCACCTGCTGACCGGGAAAATCAGTGAACCGGGCAACAGCCCGTTCTCGCTGACGGGGCAGCCATCGGCCTGTGGGACTGCGCGGGAAGTCGGGACGTTTTCCCATCGCCTGCCTGCCGACCTGGTGGTCACCAATGCGGCGCATCGCGCCACGGCGGAAAAAATCTGGAAGCTCCCGCCGGGTACCATCAAGGAAAAGGTCGGGTTCCATGCCGTGCAGCAGAGTCGCATGCTCAAGGATGGCGTGCTCAATGTGTATTGGACGATGGCCAGCAACAACATGCAGGCCGGGCCGAACATCATGCAGGAAGTGTTGCCCGGTTGGCGCAACCCCGAGAACTTTGTGGTGGTGTCGGATGTGTACCCTACGGTCTCGGCCCAGGCAGCCGATCTGATTCTGCCCACCGCGATGTGGGTCGAGAAAGAGGGCGCCTATGGCAATGCCGAGCGGCGTACGCAGTTCTGGCATCAACTGGTCTCGGCGCCGGGAGAGGCCAAGTCGGATCTCTGGCAGTTGGTCGAATTTTCCAAACGCTTTACCACGGACGAGGCCTGGCCGGCGCAATTGTTGGCCTCAGCCCCCGAATACAAGGGCAAAACCCTGTATGAGGTGCTGTTCAAAAATGGTCAGGTCGATCAATTCCCGGCAGATCAACTGGCGGCGGGCTATCAGAATGACGAGGCTCGGGATTTCGGTTTTTATCTGCAAAAAGGCCTGTTCGAAGAATATGCCCAGTTCGGCCGTGGCCATGGTCATGACCTTGCCCCCTTTGATCTTTATCACACCGAGCGCGGGTTGCGTTGGCCTGTGGTCGAGGGCAAGGAGACGCGCTGGCGTTTCCGTGAGGGTTATGACCCGTACGTCGAGAAAGGCAGTGGTGTGCAGTTTTACGGCTACCCCGACAAGAAGGCGATCATCTTCGCCTTGCCATATGAGCCACCGGCGGAATCTCCGGACGCGGACTTCCCGTTCTGGTTGAGCACCGGCCGGGTACTTGAGCACTGGCACACGGGGACCATGACCCAGCGCGTGGAAGAGCTCTACAAGGCAGTTCCTGATGCGCTGGTTTATATGCACCCTGCCGATGCCAAGGCTTTGAATGCCCGTCGTGGCAGCGAAGTGAAGCTGATCAGTCGGCGCGGTGAAATGCGAGCGCGCATCGAAACCCGCGGGCGCAACAAGCCGCCGCAAGGCCTGGTGTTCGTGCCGTTCTTCGATGCCAACAGGCTGATCAACAAGGTCACGCTCGATGCGACGGACCCTATCTCCAAGCAGACTGATTACAAGAAGTGTGCAATCCGGATCGAGCTGATCAAGACGGCATAAGGAGAGCTTTGATGAATGGTCGATCGCTGTCCTTGTTGGCCGTTTTGCTGATGTGGTTGTCGGCGGCGTTGGCCGCAGAGCCTGCTTATCCTCTGGATGCGCCAGCGCCGGATGGTCGGCGAGCCGGTGGCACCCTGACCCAGGAGTCGCCGGCACCGCCGATTGCCGAAGACGAAAACAAAGACCTCAAGCGCGAGCGCAATTATCCCGAGCAACCGCCCACCATCCCCCACAGTATTCGCGGCTATCAAATCGACAAGAACAGCAACAAATGCCTGTCTTGTCATAGTCGCGCCAACAGCGCACGCACGCAGGCACCGATGATCAGCATTACCCACTACATGGATCGCGATGGCCAGGCGCTGGCTGCGGTTTCACCGCGTCGTTACTTCTGCAACCAGTGTCATGTGCCACAGAAAGACGTGAAGCCGCTGGTGGAAAACAGCTTCAAGAATATTGACCAGGTGCTGCAAGACGAAATCAACGGCCAGCAGAAACGTTAAGGAGAGGCCATGAAATCTTTGCTTGTCCTGCTCAAGGATTATTGGGGTGTGCTGCGTCGACCCAGCGTGCATTACAGCCTGGGCTTTCTGACTCTCGGCGGGTTCATCGCCGGGGTGATTTTCTGGGGCGGTTTCAATACCACGCTGGAAGCGACCAATACCGAGAAGTTCTGCATTTCCTGTCATGAGATGCGTGACAACGTTTATGTCGAGTTACAGGACACCATCCACTACACCAATCGTTCAGGCGTACGGGCGACCTGCCCGGACTGTCACGTTCCTCACGAGTGGACGCACAAGATAGCCCGCAAAATGCAGGCATCAAAAGAGGTCTGGGGCAAAGTCTTCGGAACCATCGATACCCGCGACAAGTTTCTCGACATGCGGCGCGAACTGGCCGAGCACGAATGGTCAAGGCTCAAGGCCAATGACTCTCGAGAGTGCCGCAATTGCCATAACTTCGAATTCATGGATTTCACCCGCCAGGGCAAGCGCGCTGCCAGCATGCACTCCACGTCGCTGGCCAGTGGTCAGGCGACCTGTATCGACTGCCATAAAGGCATTGCCCACAAGCTGCCCGACATGAGCGGTGTCAAAGGCTGGTAACCGATCAGGCCAGTCTTTTGCGGTGTTGCCGCCAAGCGGCATGATCGCGCCGGTTTTTCGTCTTTGACACAATCCCCCGGATGCTCCTGATTGTCCTCAAGTCCCGTGTTTAAAGGGGCTTCATACCTCTGCAAGCAAGTTGGTCTGCAATTTGCTACAGCCTGCGCAGTACAGCAGTGGACGGCAAACGTCCGGCAGGCAGAGGAAAGAGTGTGGACAAGTACCTTTATGTGGCAATGACCGGCGCCAGCCAGAATGCACTGGCGCAAAAGGCTCATGCCAACAACCTCGCGAACATCTCCACCAACGGCTTCCAGAAAGACCTGGAGCAGGCCCGCTCGATGCCGGTGTTCGGTGACAGCTTTCCGGCGCGTGCGTTTGCCATGTCCGAACGCCCGGCTACCGATTTCTCCCCGGGCTCGCTGGTGGAAACCGGCCGCGACCTCGACGTTGCCGTGCAAGGCAGCGGCTGGATTGCCGTGCAGACTCCCGATGGCGCTGAAAGCTACGTGCGCACCGGCAGCCTGAACGTTGACGCCCTGGGCGTGTTGCGCGCCGGCAACGGCATGCCGGTCATGGGCAATGGCGGGCCGATTGCCGTGCCGCCGGAGCAGCAGATCGAAGTCGGCGAAGACGGCACCATCAGCATCCGCGCGATGGGCGAAGGTCCCCGGGTGATGGCTGAAGTCGACCGCATCAAGCTGGTCAACCCGGACCTCAAAAACATGACCAAGGGCCTGGATGGTTCGATCCACACCAAGGACGGCAAGCCGGCGCAGGCGGATGCCGGCGTCAAGCTGGTGTCCGGGTTCCTCGAGTCGAGCAACGTCAATGCCGTGGAAGAGATGACCTCGGTACTGGCCTTGTCCAAGCAGTTCGAGCTGCACATCAAGATGATGAACACCGCCAAAGACGATGACCAGGCCATGGCTCGGGTCTTGCAGATCAGCTAATTACCAGAACGTCGCGCCGTAAAACAGGCGCACGAGGAGAATCGAATGCTTCCGGCTCTATGGGTTGCCAAAACAGGTTTGTCCGCCCAGGACACCAACCTGACCACCATTTCCAACAACCTGGCGAACGTGTCGACCACGGGTTTCAAACGTGACCGCGCCGAGTTCCAGGACTTGCTCTACCAGATCAAGCGTCAACCAGGCGCCCAGTCGACCCAGGACAGCGAGCTGCCGTCGGGCCTGCAACTGGGTACCGGTGTGCGCATCGTCGGCACCCAGAAAAACTTCACTGCCGGCAGCCTGCAAACCACCGAGCAGCCGCTGGACATGGCCATCGACGGCCGCGGTTTCTTCCAGATCCTGCAACCGGACGGCACTACGTCCTATACCCGTGACGGTACCTTCCACCTGGACTCCAACGGCCAGGTCGTCAACGCCAGCGGCTTCGCCCTGGAACCGGCCATTGTCATTCCGAACGACGCGCAGACCTTCACGGTCGGCCGCGACGGCACCGTGTCCATCACCATTGCCGGCAACCCGGCTGCCCAAGTGATCGGCAACCTGCAAACCGCCGACTTCATCAACCCGGCCGGCCTGCAGGCCGTAGGCAACAACCTGTTCCTGGAAACCGCTGCCAGTGGTGCGCCGCAAGTCGGCACACCGGGCCTGAACGGTTTCGGCACCACGCTGCAGAACACCCTGGAAACCTCCAACGTCAGCACCGTTGAGGAGATGGTCAACATGATCACCACCCAGCGCGCCTACGAGATGAACTCCAAGGTGATCTCCACCGCCGACCAGATGCTCTCGTTCGTAACGCAGAATCTGTAATCAAGTCTATGGGGCGGCCATGAGGCTGCCTGCTACACCGTGAGGTAGGGTCATGAATCGCTATGTATCTGTTCTGGCACTGAGTGGGATCGCCGCGCTCGCAGGTTGCGTGCCTGCGACGCCCAAGCCCAATGACCCTTACTACGCTCCGGTGTTGCCGCGCACGCCGTTGCCGGCGGCGGCGAACAATGGCTCGATCTATCAGGCCGGTTTCGAACAGAACCTCTACAGCGACCGCAAGGCGTTCCGGATCGGTGACATCATCACCATCACCCTGAACGAAAAGACCCAGGCCAGCAAAAACGCCAACTCGCAGGTGGCCAAGAACAGCAAGACCGGCATCGGCCTGACCTCGCTGTTTGGCTCCACACCCAACACCAATAACCCGTTTGGCAGTGGTGACCTGAGCCTGGAGGCAAGCTACGAAGGCGACCGCGCGACCAAGGGTGACAGCAAGGCGGCGCAGGGCAACACCCTGACCGGCTCGATCACCGTGACCGTCGCCGACGTGTTGCCCAACGGCATCATCGCGGTGCGTGGCGAGAAGTGGATGACCCTCAACACCGGCGACGAACTGGTACGGATAGCCGGTCTTGTGCGCGCCGATGACATCGCCACCGACAACACTGTGTCGTCGACCCGTGTCGCCGATGCGCGCATCACCTACTCGGGCACCGGTTCGTTTGCCGATGCGAGTCAGCCAGGCTGGTTCGACCGTTTCTTCCTCAGCCCGCTGTTCCCTTTCTAGGTGGCTACGTTGAATTTCAGAAGTCTCATCGTTGCCGCTCTGATGCTGTCCGCGGCTTTCAACGCTCAAGCCGAGCGCCTGAAGGACATCGCCAGCATTTCCGGCGTGCGTTCCAACCAGTTGATCGGCTACGGCCTGGTGGTCGGGCTTAACGGCACCGGTGACCAGACGACGCAAACCCCGTTCACCCTGCAGACCTTCAACAACATGCTCTCGCAGTTCGGCATCAAGGTGCCGCCGGGCTCGGGCAACGTGCAGTTGAAGAACGTCGCGGCGGTGTCGATCAGTGCCGACTTGCCGGCGTTCGCCAAGCCGGGGCAGCAGGTCGACATCACCGTTTCGTCCATCGGCAACTCCAAGAGCCTGCGCGGCGGCACCTTGCTGCTGACGCCACTCAAGGGTATCGACGGCAACGTCTATGCGGTGGCCCAGGGCAACCTGGTGGTCGGTGGTTTCGATGCGGAAGGTCGTGACGGCTCGAAGATCACCGTCAACGTTCCGTCGGCCGGTCGCATCCCCGGTGGTGCGTCGGTGGAGCGCTCGGTACCGAGCGGTTTCAACCAGGGCAACAGCCTGACGCTGAACCTCAACCGTTCCGACTTCACCACCGCCAAGCGCATCGTCGACAAGATCAACGACATGCTCGGCCCTGGCGTGGCCCAGGCCATCGACGGCGGTTCGATTCGCGTCACCGCGCCGCTCGATCCGAGCCAGCGGGTCGACTACCTGTCGATCCTGGAAAACCTTGAGGTCGATCCGGGCCAGGCGGTGGCGAAAGTCATCATCAACTCGCGTACCGGCACCATCGTGATCGGCCAGAACGTCAAGGTTTCCCCGGCCGCCGTGACCCACGGCAGCCTGACCGTGACCATCACCGAAGATCCGATCGTCAGCCAGCCCGGCCCTCTGTCCAATGGTACGACGGCGGTCGTGCCGCGTTCGAAGGTCAATGCCCAGCAGGAAGCCAAGCCGATGTTCAAGTTCGGCCCGGGCACCACCCTCGACGAGATCGTGCGGGCGGTGAACCAGGTCGGCGCGGCACCGGGTGACTTGATGGCCATCCTCGAAGCGCTGAAGCAGGCCGGCGCCCTGCAAGCCGACCTGATCGTGATCTGAGGACAGCCATCGTGGATATGCGCAAGAGCGGTCTGGTCAGCAGCAGCGATTCGGGCTCCTATTCGGACCTGAACCGTCTGAATCAGCTCAAGGTCGGCGACAAGAACAGCGACGGCAATATGCGCAAGGTGGCGCAGGAGTTCGAATCGCTGTTCCTCGGGGAAATGCTCAAGTCCATGCGCTCGGCCACCGAAGCGCTGGGTCAGGACAATCCAATGAACACCCCGGCGGCCAAGCAGTACCAGGAAATGTACGACCAGCAGCTGGCCGTTTCCATGTCCCGCGAAGGCGGCGGTATTGGCCTGGCGGACGTGCTGATGCGCCAGATGTCGAAGAACAAGCCAATGGCGCCGGGCGAGGCGGCCGCCGCGTCGCTGGCCAAGCAAGAGGCCGCGAAAGCAGCCGTGCAAACGCCAGTGGCGGCAGGCACGGTGGCAATCAACGGGCCGTTGTCGCGGGTCAACGGACAGCGTCCGTTGTGGGCTTCGCGATCGGTCCATGCGCCGCAAGAGGCGGGCGAGGGCGGTCATCGCAATGACATGGCGCTGATCAACCAGCGACGCCTGGCATTGCCACCGAAGCTGGCTGATCGTCTGTTGGCCGGGCTGGTGCCTTCGGCGACGACCACGGCTGCGACAGTCAACAAAACGCAATTGCCAGAACGCACAACGACCACCGGCACAGGACCGCTGTACAACGGCGACTGGCTGGCGAACGCGCAACAATCCTCTTCGGGCGGCATGCAGATCTACGGTCGAGCCATGGCGCAGATTCCGCTGGCGCCGGCGAAAAAAGCCTTCAGTTCCGCCGACCAGTTCGTCAACACCATGTTGCCGATGGCCAAGGAAGCGGCGGCCCGAATCGGTGTCGATCCACGTTACCTGGTGGCCCAGGCGGCCCTGGAAACCGGCTGGGGCAAATCGGTCATGCGTGCTCAGGACGGCAGTAGCAGTCACAACCTGTTCGGCATCAAGGCCGGCAACAGCTGGCAGGGCAATTCGGCGCGGGCGATCACCAGCGAATTCAGGAACGGGCAGATGGTCAAGGAGACGGCCGAGTTCCGTTCCTACGACTCCTACAAGGACAGTTTCCATGACCTTGTGACTTTGCTGCAGACCAATAATCGCTATCAAGATGTCGTGAAGTCGGCCGATAACCCAGAACAGTTTGTACGCGAGTTGCAGAAGGCCGGTTACGCAACCGACCCGGACTACGCAAGCAAGATTTCGCAGATAGCCAAGCAGATGACGAGTTACCAGAACTACGCTGCGGCGGGCGTTTCCACCACGCCTTTATAGGCACAAGGTATAAGGTCTGAATCATGAGTTTGCTCAATATCGGGATGTCGGGGCTGAGTGCTGGCCATAACTCGTTGGTGACGACCGGCAACAACATTGCCAACGTCGACACTGCCGGGTACTCGCGCCAGCAATCTGTGCAGAGCAGCAAAAGCTCGATTCAGTACGGCAACGTGTTCATCGGTACCGGCACGACACTGGCCGATGTGCGCCGCGTGTATAACTCGTATCTCGACTCGCAGCTGCGTACCGCTACCTCGCTCAACAGCGAAGCCGCGTCGTACAACGCTCAGGCCACTCCGCTGGACGCCACGCTTTCCGATAGCAACACCGGGCTGACCGGTGTGCTGCAAAAGTTCTTCTCCTCGATGCAGGGCGTTTCGACGTCGGCCACCGATGACACGTCCCGTCAGTCGGTGCTGACCGGTGCCCAGGCGTTGTCCGCCCGATTCAATTCGATTGCCAAGCAGCTGAACGACCAGAACACCAACCTCAATGGCAGCCTGGGCGACATGGCGGATCAGGTGAACAAGCTGTCCACCACGATTGCCACGCTCAACCAGAAGATTTCCGAGCTCTCCACCGGCACCAACCAGCCGAACGACCTGCTGGACTCGCGCAACGAAGCCGTGCGCCAGCTGTCCGAGCTGGTCGGTACCCAGGTGGTCGAGCGTGGCAACAGCTACGACATCTACATCGGCAGCGGTCAGCCACTGGTGGTCGGCAACACCACCAATACACTGCAAACCGTGCCGAGCAAGGATGACCCGTCGCGCATGGCGCTGCAGCTCAACCGTGGCTCCAGCACCATCGATGTGACCTCGGTGATCGGCGGCGGTAAAATCGGTGGCCTGCTGACTTACCGCAAGGAGGTGCTGGACCCTTCGCTCAATGAGCTGGGCCGAGTGGCACTGGTGGTGGCCGACCAGATCAACAGCCAGCAGGCGCAAGGCATCGACAAGAACGGTGATTTCGGCGCGGCAATCTTCAACAACATCAACAGTGCCGCGCTGGTCAGTCAGCGCAGCATTGCGGCGGCGGGCAACAGCGCCGGCTCCGGCAACCTGGATGTCACCATCAAGGACACCGGCAAGCTGACCACCAGCGACTATCAAGTGACGTTCACCAGCGCGACCAACTACACCGTCAAGCGCTCGGACGGCACCGACATGGGCGCGTTCAGCACCACGACGACGCCGGCTCCGGTGATCGACGGCTTCAGCCTGAACCTCAATGGCGGCGCGCTGAGTGCCGGCGACTCGTTCAAAGTGACGCCGACCCGAGGCGCGGCGGCCAGTATCCAGACCGTGCTCACCGACCCGAAGAAAATCGCCGCCGCCGCCCCCTTGACCGGCGTGACCAGTGCCAACAACAGCGGCACCTACACCCAGCCGACGCTGACCAGCACCATCGATATCTACAACCCGGCTGCCCAGGCGGAAATGCAGACTGCGCTCAAGTACTCGACACCGGTCAAACTGGTTTTCGGAGCGGCCAGCGGCGGTAGCCAGAACTACAACATGGTCGATGCCAAGGGCAACTCGATCGGCACCGGCACCATCGTTCCCGGCCAGAGCAACACGCTCAACCTGAAAGTGGGCATGGTCGATGCCAGCGGTGCTCCGGTCATGGACAACAGCGTCACGCCGGCAGTGCAGAAGACGTTCACCGTGCAGACCACGGTCGGCGCCACACCCGCCAGTGGCGAAAGCTTCACCATCAACCTGACTGGCGCGGCGTCTTCGGACAACCGCAACGCCCAGGCGCTGGTCGGGCTGCAAACCAAACAGACCGTAGACACCGGCACGGCGAGCAAGGGCATCAGCCTGACCGATGCCTACAACAAGCTGGTGACCAACGTCGGCGCCAAGGCAGCCCAAGGCAAGTCCGACAGCGACGCCACCACGGCGATCCTGACCAACGCCAAAGGGGCGCGGGATTCGAACTCCGGGGTCGACCTGGATGAAGAAACCGGCAACCTGGTCAAGTACCAGCAGTACTACACCGCGTCTTCGCAGATCATCAAGGCTGCGCAGGAAATTTTCACCACGCTGATCAACAGCCTTTAAGGAGTCGTAATTCATGCGCATTTCCACCGCCCAGTATTACGAAATCACCGCTGCGAACTACCAGCGCAACTTCAACAAGGCCATCGCCACCAGCAACGAAGCCAGCAGCCTGACCCGCGTCAACACCGCCGCCGATGATCCGATCGGTGCCGGTCGTTTGCTGCAACTGGGTCAGCAGAGCGCGATGCTTGATCAGTACGACACCAACATCCAGAGCACCAAGAGTGCCTTGAGCCTGCAGGAAACTACGCTCAGTTCCATCGGCACCGCTTTGCAGCGCGCCAAGGAACTGGCCCTCGCCGCCAGCAACGGCATTGCCACCGACGCGGACCGCAAGGCCTATGCTTCGGAACTGGGCCAGATCCAGCAACAGGTGCTGGGCCTGATGAACTCCAAGGACGCGAACGGCAATTACCTGTTCTCCGGTTCGAAAACCGACACCGCGCCTTACTCGCAGAACTCGGACGGCACCTACAGCTACAACGGCGACCAGACCACCGTCGACCTGGGCATCGGCGATGGCATGACGATCGGGACCAACACCACCGGCTGGGATGCGTTCCAGCAGACCATCAATACCGGTCGCACCCAGACCACCATGACCGCTCCGCCGGTGGATGACGGGCGCGTGGTGCTGTCCAACGGCACGGTCGGCACCAGCTCTACCTACAACGCGAAGTTCTCCGGCGGCCAGCCGTACACCGTCAGTTTCCTCAGCAGCACCCAGTTGAAGATCACCGACGCGCTGGGTAACGACGTGACCGCCGAAGCCAGCCAGAATGGCGTCATCAGCAACTCCAACGGCGCCAACCAGACGGTCAGTTTCCGTGGTGTTGACCTGAAGCTGAACATCAACCTCAAGTCCACTGATACCAACCCTGACGCGGTGATCGCCGGTCACAGTTTCAATCTGTCTTCGACCTCGGACAGCTTCAACACCTCGCGCGGCGCCGGTAACGCATCGACTGCGGTCATCACCGGTTCCAGCGTGACGAACCCGACGGCGTACACCAACGCCTTTCCGTCGGGCGGGGCGATCCTCAAGTTCACCAGCGCGACCAACTTCGACCTGTATGCGGCACCGATCACTGCCGACAGCCGGCCGGTGTCGTCGGGCACCGTCTCGGGCGGCAACGCCACCGCGGCGGGCGTGACGTTTGCCTTGGGCGGTGGCGCCCCGGCGTCCGGCGACCAGTTCGTGATTCAGTCCAACAACCATCAGACCCAGAACGTGCTCGACACCCTGGGCCAGATGATCACCGCACTGAACACGCCGATCGATGGCAATCCTGCGGCCAAGCAGAAGTTCCTGGGCGCCATGGAATCGGGAATGGGCAACATCGACAGTGCGGCCAACCAGATCGGCTCGGCCGTTACCACGATCGGTGCCCGTGGCCAGGCGCTGGATAACCAGACCGCGACCAACGAGAGCCTGACCCTGGCGAACACCGCGAGCCAGTCTTCGATTCGCGATTCAGACCCGGCCGAAGTCATGACTCGCCTGACCTTGCAGCAGACCATGCTGCAGGCGGCGCAGCTGGCATTCAGCAAGATTTCCCAGCTGGGCCTGTTCAACAAGATCTGACGGTGGTCGGGCGCGCAGGCGCCCGGTTGCCTTGCCCCTTCAGTATTTATCGTCTTTTTTGCGGTAACAAAGGGCTCGCTTTTCAGGGCGGGCTCGCGCCGCCTGTGAGCCCGCCGTGAATTCACTCCCGCTTGTCAGCCTGGTCATTCCCGCCTTCAATCCACGCTTCTTCGGTCGTGCCTTGCATACGGCTGTGAGTCAGAGCTACGGCAATCTGGAGGTCATCGTTTGCGATGACAGTCGCGGTTCCGAAATCGAAGACATCGTGGCTTCGGTGGTTGAGCAGGGCGCGACCGTACGTTATGTGCGAAATCCGCGAACCCTGGGGCTGGTGGGTAACCTGCAGGCTTGCCTGGAGCAGGCGCAGGGCGAGTACATCAAGTTTCTTTGTGATGATGACCAGTTGTTCTCGGCCTGCATCGAGCGTCAGGCCCAGGCGCTGATCGACTGCCCCGATGTCAATCTGGTCGTGGCCCAGCGGCTGCTCTGGGACGCCGACGACATGCCGCTGCCTTCGCGCCTGGAAAACACCCCGCTTTCCCCGGTGGGCGGGGTGTTCAAGGGCGAGGACCTGCTGGCGATCTTCGAAAATTTCCCGGTCAACATCCTCGGTGGCTTCAGCAATGCGATGTTCCGTCGGGCTGACGTGCTCGAACTGTTCCCGGCACTGACTCAGCCCGGTCATTGCTTTGTCGCGACCCTCGATTTCGCCTTGTACGTCTGCCTGATGCGGCGCGGCAATCTGGCGGTGTCCAATCACGTGCTCGGCGTCGAGCGCCTGTACCCGGAGCGTTTGAGCGGCCAGCAGGCGATGAAGGACGCGGCCGAAACCGAGCGGCAATGGTTGTCGCAGATGCTCAAGGCACGCAGCGGCGAATCTGCACCGGCCCAGGGTTGGGTGCGCTATGTGCAACTGACCAAAGTGGACGAGTCGCCGCGGGTTTGGGAGGAGTTGCCGCTGAGCCGGACCCTGGGTACAAAACAGACGACCCAGGACTGGCATGTCGGCATCGCCAGTGTCAGTTTCGCGCAACTGTATGCCCAATGGCTGGCGTGCCGCACGCTCACCGACGGTCAGCGCGAACTGCTGGCGGATACGCTGGAAGCCTGGCCGACCAGACCCAGAATCGTTCCGGTCATCATCGATGAGCAGGGCAGTCGTTCGGCGCTGGAACTCACTCTGCAATCGCTGGCAGATCAGGATTACGTCCCTGAACTGACGCTGGTGCTGTCGGCGTCCTGTACGCAAGCGGTACTGGACGAGCGTGTGTTCCGCTTGCCGTTGCAGGACGACTGGCAGCAGCAGATCAACGCCCTGTTGCCGCAACTGGAAGGCACTGGCTGGTTCTATCTGTTGCGTGCCGGTGACCGTCTGGTGGCGCCGGCCTTGTTGATCATGGCGGAACGCATTGCGCTGTCGCGCACGCTGACGTGCCTGTACAGCGATGAAGGCGGGCTGCATCAGGGCGAGTCGGCCGAGCCTGCATTCAAGCCGGACTTCAACCTGGACCTCATGCGCAGCTATCCCTACGTAGGGCGAGCGCTGGCATTCGAGCGCGAACAGTTCCTGGCGCTGGGCGGATTCGATTCGGCATACGGTGAACTGGCGCCACACGATGTGTTGTGGCGCATGGTCGAGCGTAGCGGCACGCACGTGGTCGGACACGTTTCGGAGGTGCTGCTGGAGTCGGCGTTCGACCTGACCCAATGGCTGTCGCTGCCGGAAGTGGTGGACACCAATCCGCGGCTGCTCGAGGCGCACTTGAATCGCCTGGGTGTCGCCCACGACATTCGCCAGGGCAGTTCGGAGCTGCTCAATCGGGTCGACTATCGCCATGCCGATCAGCCACTTGTGTCGATCGTAATCGTCAGTAAAGATCAGACCCTGGCGTTGCAACGGTGTGTCGAGAGCCTGCTGGAGAAAACCGCCTACGGCGAATACGAGTTGCTGTTGGTGGACAACGGCAGCGAGAGCGCCGAGGCCCTTGAATGGTTCGCCGGCATGGCACAACTGGGCAGCGACCGGATCCGGGTGTTGCGCTGCGAGCTGCAAGGCAACGCGGCGGCGGTGCGCAATTTTGCCGTGCAGCAGGCAGCTGGCGAATACGTGCTGATGCTCAACCCTTACACGGTGATCACCCAGGCCCAATGGCTGGGCGAATTGCTCAATCATGCCCAGCGTCCGGAAGTCGGCGTGGTGGGGGCCAAGTTGTTCAACCCCGATGGCCGCGTGCTGCATGCCGGGCTGATTCTCGGGTTGCAAGGGCCGGCCGGCGTGCCGTTCCATGGCGAGATGCTGCACGCAGCGGGCTACATGTACCGCTTGCAGGTCGCCCACGATTTCAGTGCCGTCGGCGGCGATTGCCTGATGGTGCGCAAGGCGGTCTTTGAGGCAGTCGGTGGCCTGGATGAGCAGGGCCTGGCGCAGTCCCTCAACGAAGTGGACCTGTGTCTGCGCGTCGGCCAGGAAGGTTATCTGGTGGTCTGGACACCTCACGCTCAACTGGCGTTGGGCGCGCAGCCGGCGGTGGTGGCGCAGGAAGGTGACCAGGTCCGCAGCGAACAGGAACAGGAAGTGTTCTACAAGCGCTGGCTGCCGATCGTGGCCCGTGATCCGGCCTACAACACCAACCTGGCATTGCAGGGATTGGGCGGGGCAAGCTTCAGCCTCGAACCTGGCTTGCGCTCCGGCTGGAGCCCGTTTTCCAAGGCGCAGTTGCCGAAGATTCTCGCGTTGCCGGTCAATGCTTCAGCCATCGGCCATTACCGGGTCACGCAACCGTTGATTGAGCTGGAGGCGGCCGGCAGGGCGCAGGGTCGCATTCATTACAACCTGCCGACCATCATCGAGGTCGAGCGCCATTCGCCTGACGTGATCATCCTGCAGGGGCGCTACTCCGAAGGTCCGATCAACGAAATCCCGAGCCTGCAGAAATACTCCGGTGCGCGACGCATCTACGAGCTCGATGACTATGTGATCAACGTTCCGCACCGCAATGCGCATATCCGCAACATGCCGGGCAAGGACGAAATGGAGAAGCTGGTCCGCCGTGCCATCGGCATGTGCGATCGCGTGGTGGTCTCCACCGAGCCGCTGGGCAACGCACTGTCGGACATGCATCAGGACATTCGCGTGGTGCCCAACATGTTGGCGTCGCACTTGTGGACCGACCTGCGCAGTCAGCGCCGCACGTCGAAAAAACCGCGGGTCGGCTGGGGTGGCGGCACCAGCCACCACGGCGACCTGGCGGTCATCGCCGATGTGGTCCGCGAGTTGGCCAATGAAGTCGACTGGGTATTCTTCGGCATGTGCCCGGACGATCTGCGCCCGTACATGCACGAGTTTCATGGGGTGATCGGGCTGGATGTCTACCCGGCCAAGTTGGCCAGCCTGAACCTGGACCTGGCCTTGGCGCCGTTGGAGTTCCACATCTTCAACGACTGCAAGAGCAACCTGCGGCTGCTGGAGTATGGCGCTTGCGGATACCCGGTGATCTGCACCGACACCGAGGCCTATCGCGGCTACCTGCCGTGCACCCGGATCAAGACCAACTCCACGGATGAGTGGCTGCAGGCGATCCGCATGCACCTGTCCGATCCGGATGCCAGCTATCGCATGGGCGATGAGTTGCGCGAGATCGTGCTGCGTGACTATGTGCTGCGCGGCGACAATTTGCGCTACTGGGAAAATGGCTGGCTGGCGGACTGACCGTTCGCGCATCCATCCCGGCCAGGCAGGCGACGTTGAGTCGCCTGCCTTTTTTTTGNCCCCTTTCCCTCTTGTTCGTCACAGGGCTCAGCCAAGCTGTATCAAGCTTTTGCGGGCCATCTGGGTTAAACCTGCCGCCGTTCATGGCACGTCCGGGCTCACCGGAAGTGCTCGTTTTATGGCGATATAAGGGGGACTTGCAGGAAACGCGCCAGCTCTTTCAATCCGCTATCGGGGAAAGCGCAGCGGGCAACCTCAACGGTAATCGCGAAGTCTGACGCAAAAAATAGGTTCTTCTCGGATTGTCGGGAAAGTTTTTTTGCTCTGTAGCTGTGAGTGCTGCGAGCTTATCCATTTGCCAGGGTGGCGCTGAATCACCTTTGCGCCCTTACGGCGCCTTACTTTTTTCAGTCGAAAAAAAAGTAAGCAAAAATTCTCGCCCCGGCGTCCGGCCCCTCGCCAAGGCTCGGGGTTCCTTCGCTCCGGCATTCATCCGGGGGCATTGCTCTACGGTTTGCTTCGCTGCACCTCCCTGCAATGTGTGCGACTTCGCCGCACGGCGCTGCGCGCCCATCCCCGGATGAACGCCTCCACTCAGCCTTCCGAAGGGGCGGGTGGATCAAGATCAAAAGCACAATTCGCTGCGCTCTTGCTTTTGGAACGCGGTGGGTCTGTGGGCTCTGGGCTCTGGGCTTTGCTTTGGCTTTGGCTTTTGATCTAAATGCCCCGTTAACCAGAAGGGCCGAGTGGAGGTGTTGCGTAGGGGGGGAGTGCGTCAGCACCTTCGGCGTAGCCGAAGTCGCGAGATGTAGAGTTGCTTGCAACTCGGAGGCCGCGATACCCCGTAGCGACACCGGAGCGAGGGAACCCGAAGCGCAGCGTAGGGCCCCTGGTGGGGCAAGAATTTTTGCTTACTTTTTTTTCGACTGAAAAAAGTAAGGCGCCGTAAGGGCGCAAAGGTGATTCAGCGCCACCCTGGCAAATGGATAAGCTCGCAGCACTCACAGCTACAGAGCAAAAAAACTTTCCCGACAATCCGAGAAGAACCTATTTTTTGCGTCAGACTTCGCGATTACCGTTGAGGTTGCCCGCTGCGCTTTCCCCGATAGCGGATTGAAAGAGCTGGCGCGTTTCCTGCAAGTCCCCCTTATATCGCCATAAAACGAGCACTTCCGGTGAGCCCGGACGTGCCATGAACGGCGGCAGGTTTAACCCAGATGGCCCGCAAAAGCTTGATACAGCTTGGCTGAGCCCTGTGACGAACAAGAGGGAAAGGGGATGAAGGCAGTTATTTTGGCGGGTGGCCTGGGTACGCGGATCAGCGAGGAGTCGCACCTCAAGCCAAAGCCGATGATCGAGGTCGGTGGCAAGCCAATTCTCTGGCACATCATGAAACAGTATTCCGCCCATGGGATCCACGACTTCGTGATCTGCCTTGGCTACAAGGGCTATGCGATCAAGGACTTCTTCGCCAACTATTTCCTGCACACCTCCGACGTCACGTTCGACATGCGCAACAACCGCATGGATGTTCACCAGAACTACAGCGAGCCATGGCGCGTCACGCTGATCGACACCGGTGAGGAGACCATGACCGGCGGCCGGTTGCGTCGTGCCCGCCGCTACCTCGAAGACGAACAGGCGTTCTGCTTCACCTATGGCGACGGCGTGTCGGACCTCAATATCGGTGCGCTGGTCGATTTCCATCTCAAGCACGGAAAACTGGCGACCGTCACCGCAGTACAGCCACCCGGCCGCTACGGTGCGCTCAATCGCGATGGCGACACCGTCCTGGGTTTCACCGAAAAGCCTCGCGGCGACGGTGGCTGGATCAATGGCGGGTTCTTCGTGCTCTCGCCCAAGGTCCTGCCGTTGATCGAAGGCGACGAAACTTCGTGGGAGTCCGGCCCGCTCGATGGCCTGGCCGAGCGCGGCGAGCTCATGGCGTTCCAGCACGACGGTTTCTGGCAGCCGATGGACACCCTGCGTGACAAGAACCACCTCGAGGCGTTGTGGCAGAGCGGGGAGGCCCCATGGAAGCAATGGGACTGAGCTCGCAATTCTGGCGCGGCAAGCGGGTACTGGTCACCGGTCACACCGGGTTCAAGGGCAGTTGGCTGACGTTGTGGCTGCAAAGCCTGGGTGCCGAAGTCAGCGGGTTTTCCCTCGACCCGTCCACCGAGCCGAGCCTGTTCGAACTGGCCCGCGTTCACGAAGGCATCAATGATCAGCGCGGTGACCTGCGCGACCTCGGGGCCTTGCTGGAACTGATCGCTGAAACCCGGCCGGAAATCGTCCTGCACCTGGCGGCGCAGCCGCTGGTGCGCGAAGGTTATCGCGACCCGTTGGGCACCTATTCCAGCAACGTCATGGGCACCCTCAACCTGCTTGAAGCGATCCGTCAGGTGGGTGGCGTGCGCGCCTGCGTGCTGGTGACCACCGACAAGGTCTACGCCAATCAGGAATGGCTGTGGCCGTATCGCGAAAACGAAGCGTTGGGCGGTCACGACCCCTACAGCAGCAGCAAGGCTTGCTGCGAACTGCTCGCGCAATCCTATGCGGCCTCGTTCTTTGCGCCTGAAAAGCACGCCGAACATGGTCTGGCGTTGGCCACGGCCCGCGCCGGCAACGTGCTCGGCGGTGGTGATTTCGCCCCGGAGCGATTGATTCCCGACGTGCTGCGGGCCTGGTCGGCGAATGAACCGGTGACCTTGCGCTATCCCCAGGCGGTGCGCCCGTGGCAACACGCGCTGGAACCGCTGGCCGGCTACCTGCAACTGGCTGCCGGCCTGTTTGAGCAAGGCCCGCAATTCGCCGGGGCGTGGAACTTCGGTCCCGGTGAAGCGGACATGTGCAGCGTCGGTGAAGTGGTCCAACTGCTCGCCAGCCGCTGGCCGCAGGCGCGCGGGCTGCGCATCGAACCGAGCGATATGCATGAGGCCGGCCTGTTGCGCCTGGACAGCAGCCGCGCCCGTCAATTGCTCGGCTGGCAACCGCGCTGGTCATTGCAGCAGTGCCTGACCCAGACCCTGGATTGGCATCTGGCGTGGCAGAACGGCGATGACATGCGCGACATCAGCCTGGCGCAACTGGACCTGTACCGAGGCGTGCTGTGAGTGAATTTCTGCTGAAGGCGTTGCCGCTGAGCGGTTTGTTCAGCGTGCAGCACAAACGCTTCGAGGACGAGCGCGGGCACTTTTCCCGGTTGTTTTGCGAGGGCAGTCTCAGTGCGTTTGGCCAGGCGTTTCACATCCGCCAGATCAATCACTCCTGCACCCGCGAACGCGGCAGCGTGCGTGGCCTGCATTACCAGAATGCCCGTGCGCCGGAGGCCAAGTTGATCACTTGCCTGCGCGGTGAAGTCTGGGATGTCGCGGTGGATTTGCGTCCCGACTCCGAGACCTTCCTGCACTGGCACGCCGAACACCTGCGTGCCGGTGATGGCCGCAGCCTGTTGATTCCGGCGGGGTTCGCCCATGGCTTCCAGACCCTGAGCGCCGACGCCGAGCTGCTTTACCTGCACAGCAACGACTACACGCCAGAGCACGAGGGCGGTTTGTCGGTGCTCGATCCACGGCTGGCCATTGCCTGGCCGTTGCCTGTCAATAATCTGTCGGTGCGCGATGCCAGTCATCCGGCGCTCGATGAACACTTCGCCGGAGTGCGTCTATGAACTGCCGTGGTTGCGCCGCTGCGCTGACCCTGCCGCTGATCGACCTGGGCACCTCGCCGCCGTCCAACGCCTACGTGCGTGTCGACCAGCTGGAACAGGCCGAACAATGGGTGCCGTTGAAGGTTGCCGTGTGCCAGCAATGCTGGCTGGTGCAAACCGAGGATTACACCAGCGCCGACAGCCTGTTCGATGCCGAGTACGCCTATTTCAGTTCGTTCTCCAGCACCTGGCTGGCCCATGCCGAGCGTTATGTGGCCGAGATGGTCGAGCGTTTCGGCCTGAGCGCCGACAGCCGAGTGGTGGAAGTCGCGGCCAACGACGGTTACCTGTTGCAGTACGTGGCCGGGCGCGGCATCCCTTGCCTGGGCGTCGAGCCGACCCGCAGCACCGCGCAGGCGGCGCGGGAAAAAGGCCTGGAGATTCGTGAACTGTTTTTCGGTCGCGACACCGCCGCGCAGTTGAAAAGCGAAGGCTGGGGCGCCGACCTGATGGCCGCCAACAACGTGTTGGCCCATGTCCCGGACATCAATGATTTTCTCGGTGGCTTTGCGACCCTGCTCAAGCCGACGGGCGTGGCGACCTTCGAATTCCCGCAGTTGCTGACCCTGATGGCCGGCCAGCAGTTCGACACGCTGTACCACGAGCATTATTCCTACCTGTCGCTGACTGCCGTGCAGACGTTGTGCGAGCGCAATGGCCTGCAGGTGTTCGACGTCAGCCAGCTCTCGACCCATGGCGGTTCGCTGCGGGTGTTTGTCCAGCGCCTGGACGGCGAGCGTCGCGAAGTGCAGCCGGCGGTCCGGCAACAGCTGCAGGCCGAACTCGCTGCCGGTGTGAAAACCCCGGAGTACTACACGACCCTGGCGCCCGCCGCCGAGCGCATCAAGCATGACCTGCTGCGCTTCTTGTTGCAGGCCAGGGCCGAAGGCAAGCGCGTGGTCGGCTACGGCGCCGCGGCCAAGGGCAACACCCTGCTCAATTACGCCGGGGTCAAGCCGGACCTGCTCGCCTGGGTGGCCGATGCCAACCCGCACAAGCAAGGCAAGTACCTGCCTGGCAGCCGCATTCCGATCGTGTCGCCTGCACGGATCGACATCGAAAAACCGGACTACGTGTTGGTGCTGCCGTGGAACCTGCTGGATGAGATCACCCAGGCCTTTGCCGGCATTCGTGCATGGGACGGTCGTTTTGTCATTGCCATTCCCGAGTTGATCATTCGATGAGCCGAATTCATTACACCAAGCCCAGTGTCGGTGAGCTGGAAGCCGACTATGTACTCGATGCCGTGCGCCATGGTTGGGGAGAGCGCTGCTACGAATACCTGACGCGCTTCGAAAAGTCCTTTGCCGAGCACCTGGGTGCGACGTACGCGATCGCAACGTCCAGTTGCACCGGCGCGCTGCACATGGGCATGGCGGCGCTGGGCATCGGGGCCGGCGATGAAGTGATCCTTGCCGATACCAACTGGATCGCCTCGGCCGCGCCCATCACCTATCTGGGGGCGACACCGGTGTTCGTCGACGTGCTGGCAGGCAGCTGGTGCCTCGACCCGCAGCAGGTTCGACAGGCAATTACCCCGCGAACCAAGGCGATTCTGGCGGTGCACCTCTACGGCAATCTCTGCGACATGGATGCCTTGCTGGCGATCGGTCGCGAGTTTGGCCTGCCGGTCATCGAAGACGCCGCCGAGGCAATCGGTTCGCAGTGGCGCGGTCAGGCGGCCGGTTCGCTGGGCGCATTCGGCGCGTTTTCCTTCCACGGCACCAAGACCATGACCACCGGCGAAGGCGGCATCTTCGTGACGTCGGACAAGGCCCTGTATGAGCGCGTACTGACCCTGTCCAACCATGGCCGGGTGGCGGGCAGCAGCAAACAGTTCTGGCCGGATTTCCTCGGCTTCAAATACAAGATGAGCAACCTGCAAGCCGCCGTCGGTTGCGCGCAGGTCGAGCGGATCGACGAGCTGATCCAGCGCAAGCGAGCGATCTTCGCCCATTACGCCGACGCCTTGGCTTGCTTGCCGGGCCTGTCCATGAACCCCGAGCCGGAGCATTCGCGCAACGGTTACTGGATGCCCACCGTGGTTTTTGACCGCGAGTTGGGGATTACGCGGGACATGTTGATCGCCGCCTTCCAGGCCGCCGATATCGACGCGCGGGTGTTCTTCTGGCCGCTGTCGTCCTTGCCGATGTTCAGCGAGCTGACGGCCGACTCGCCCGTGGCGCATTCGCTGCCGGAGCGCGCGATCAATCTGCCGAGCTACCACGACATGACCGATGACGATCAGCACCGGGTCATCGAGGTGCTGCGTGCGCTGGTACTCAAAAGGACGCGGCTATGAAGGTTTACCTGCTGGGGGCGGCCAATCCTGAAGCGGTACGGATGATCCTCACCCTGCAACGCAGCCAGCCGCAGGTGCAGTTCGCCTTTCTCGATAACGATCCGGCGAAGCAAGGCACGCTGTTTCATGGCGTGCCGGTGGTGGGTGGCACCGACAAGGTGGCCGAGCTGAAGGGCCCCGACACACGCTTTGTCAATTTGATTACCGGCAGCACGGCGCTGCGCTATCGGACCACCTGCGAGATCGTCGAGGCCGGTGGCACCTTGGGCAACTTCATCCACCCGGGCATCGACCTGACGATGATCACGATGGGCCTCGGCACGTATCTGCAAGAGGGCGTGATCATGCAGGCACAAGTCAGCCTGGGCGATAACACCAGTATCAGCGCCGGCAGCGTGGTAGGGCATGAGGGGCAGATCGGTCATTCGGTGTTCATGGCGCCGGGTGTCTGCATCGCCGGCTGTGTCGAGATCGGTGACGGCACCTTCATCGGCACCAACGCGACGATCCTGCCGCGCTTGCGCATCGGCTGTTGGGTCACCATCGGTGCGGGCGCCGTGGTGACCAGGGACGTTCCAGACTATGCGGTTGTGGCGGGCAATCCCGCCAGGACCATCAAGACCAATCCTGTTTCCTTTCAAGACGGTCGGGTTTTCAAGTAACCACCGCGACTAATTTCCGGAGAGTCTGTAATGAATCCTCATGAGCAGTTTCGTGAAGAAGTAAAAGAGAACATCGAAGGCCTGCAACAGGACAAGGCATTGCAAGCCACGTCGCTGGACTGGGTTGGCACGACCGCCCGGCACAAGTACACCTACAACTTCAGCTGGATGGGCCGCCCGATCATCCAGTTTCCCCAGGACATGGTCGCCATGCAGGAGATCATCTGGTCGCTGCGTCCGGACATCATCGTCGAGACCGGTATCGCCCACGGCGGCTCGCTGGTGTTTTACGCCTCGATGCTGGAACTGATCGGCCATGGCGAAGTGCTGGGCGTCGACATCGATATCCGCCAGCACAACCGTGAGGCCATCGAAGCGCACCCGATGAGCAAGCGGATCCAGATGATCCAGGGTTCGAGCATCGATCCTGCGATCGTCGATCAGGTTCGCCAGCGCGTCGAAGGCAAGAAGGTGCTGGTGGTGCTGGACTCCAACCACACCCACGAACACGTGCTGGAAGAGCTGCGGGCCTATGCGCCGATGACCTCGGTGGGCAGCTACTGCGTGGTGATGGATACCGTGGTTGAGGACATGCCCGAAGATGCCTTCCCGGACCGCCCGTGGGGCAAGGGCGACAACCCGAAGACCGCGGTATGGGCCTACCTGGAAGAAAACCGTGATTTTGAAATCGACCAGGCCATTCACAGCAAGCTGCTGATCACCGTCGCGCCGGATGGCTATCTGCGTCGCGTGCGGTAATCGACAAGACATCGTTGGGTTTTTTCGGCGATTCGCCGTTGTGGGGAAATGTATGCAAGGCAAGAACAATTCTGAACACGGGTTGGCACTCAACGAACAGTTGACCGTGGTGCTGATGTCTCACGAGCGGCCGGCATTTTTGCGTCGGGCGGCACGTTTCTACAGCGGCTTGCCTTGCAGGATTCTGGTGCTGGATTCTTCGACTGAAGGTCAGCCGGGCCTGGCCGGGCAGTTCGAGAATGTGGATTACCAGCATGTCCCGCAGTTTGGCTACTGGGGGGTTCGTGCCAAGCTGGCCCATGGCGTGGAACAGGTGACCACACCGTTCATGGTGTTCGCTGCCGACGATGACTTCCATGTGCACGACGCCCTGCGCGCAGCCGTGGCATTCATGCAGGACAATCCCGATTACGGCCTGTGCCACGGCTACAGCATGATGTACCTGTCGCAACCCAACAGCGTCAGCTACTTCCGGCGTGACAAGAAGGTCTGCGAAGACTACTGCTCCGAGCACGCCGAGGAACGCGTACTCGATTACATGCACCAGTACCTCCCGCCTTTCTATGCCGTGCAGCGCACCGACCTGGTTCGTGACTGGTATCAGGTCATGCCTCACGATACGTCCTTCCAATGGCAGGAAATCGGTCACACCCATTACATGCTGGCACGGGGCAAGGCGCGGATCCTGCCGATCCCGTATGTCGTACGTGAGATGAACTACGGGTACTCGGATCACAACACCGAGATCTTCCACACGCTGGCTCATACCGATGCGAAGACGGTCGCCGAGCGTGAAGCCTTTGCCGCGTTCCTCTTCGGGTTGCCGACCCAGGTTCAAGGTGTCGACCCGGAGCAAGGCAGGCAGTTCGCGCTGCAAAGCTTCGAAGCCCTGGCCGACAGCTTGCGCACCGGTCGCGCATTGACCACCGAGCTGATTTTCGAGTCCGCCTGGACGAGCGTCGAGACAGGCCCAGTGCGCCGTTTCGGTCCCAAGCAATACGTCGAAATGCCGTTCTACAACCAGGCGTTTTTCGATCAGTTGACCCAGTTCGAATTCCTGCTGCATGCCATGCCGGCCGGTCGCGTTCAGTTGCAAGGCCTGGAAGGTGTCTGGACCCGTCAGCAAAGCCTGATGCTGGCACGTAACAATGACACGCCGGAAAGTGTGGTCGATCGTTTGTGGCAAGCCCACGACAGCAACGTGTTCAATCGCGTGGTGGTCAAGCGCCTGGCGGCACAGCTGGAGCTGCTGGGCGAAGACGAAGAGGCGCAGCCCCTGCGCGACTGGGCGGCACGTCTGGAAGCCGTGTCGGTCGAGGGCAATGGCGCGACGTTCGACAAGATGCTGTCCGGTCGTTTGCTCAAGTGGCTTGCACCGCGTCAGCCCGATGCACTTGAGGCCGAGTCGATCGCCCGGCACCTGGCGGCCAACGACGGTGGTCCGCAGTTCGGGATCTTCCTGCTGGACCTGGATAACGATATCGACAAGCTGCAAGTCTCTCTCGACAGCCTGCTCGAAGGTCACGGCAAGGCGTTCAGGATTGTGGTCTTCACCACCGGTGAAGCACCGGCGGCGACCACGGCGCAGAACACCCTGCACTTTGTCCGGGTCACGCCAAGCAACTATGTCGACAAACTGAACCTGAGTGCTCGCCAGTCGACCTGCGATTGGCTGCTGCTGGCTGAAGCCGGCGACGAGTTCACCGCCGGTGGCCTGTTGCGCGCCAGCCTGGAGCTGCTGTCTGCCGCGGACTGCCGCGCCGTCGCCACCGACGAAATCCAGCGCACTCCGGAAGGCGCCCTGGTGGACGTATTCCGCCCTGGCTTCAATCTTGATTTGCTGCAAAGCCTGCCGGCCCTGATGGCGCGTCACTGGCTGATCCGTCGGGAAGTGTTCATTGAAGTCGGTGGCTACCAGCCTGACTTCAGCAAGGCCCTGGAATTCGACTTGCTGCTGCGCATCATCGAGCAGGGCGGCCTCAACGGCCTGGCCCACCTGGATGAGCCGCTGGTGATTACCCGGGCGCCGGTCCTGGAAGAAAACGCCGATGAGCGCCTTGCGTTGTTGCGTCACCTGGGCAATCGTGGCTACAAGGCCAAGATCACTTCGACGGTGCCTGGCACCTGGCAGATCGATTACCGCCACACCGAACGCCCGCTGGTGTCGATCATCGTACCGGCCGGGGACAATCTTTCGGCGCTGCAACAGTGCCTGCAGGCGGTGTTGCTGCGTACCCGCTACATCCAGTACGAAGTGCTGATAGCGCTCAACCCGAACCAGTCGGCCGAGGTCAACGATTGGCTGGGCACCTACCAGCATCCGAAAGTCAGCGTGCTGCGTGCCGGCCAGACCCTGGGCGACGCGGCATTGTACAACGCGGCCAGCCAGCAGGCGCAGGGCGAGTACCTGGTGCTGTTGGCCGCCGACAGTGAAGTGGTCAACCCGAACTGGCTTGAGTCGCTGCTCAATCACGCCCAGCGTCCGGAAGTCGGCGTGGTCGGCCCCAAGTTGATCGACCGCGACGGCAAGGTCACCCAGGCCGGCCTGATCCTTGGCATGAACGGCGGTGTGGGCTCAGCCTTTGTCGGTGAAAAACACGACGCCGCAGGTTACCTGCACCGCCTGGCGCTGGAGCAGAACTACTCGGCGGTGTCGAAGGTGTGCCTGATGGTGCGCAAAGCGTTGTTCGACGACCTGGAAGGGCTGGACAGCGTGACCTTCGCCGATGGCTTGAGCGACGTCGATCTGTGCCTCAGGGCCGGTCAGGCCGGTTACCTCACCGTGTGGACGCCGCTGGTACAGGTCATTCATTCGGGGGAGGTGCCACAGGCGCCGCTGGTCCTCGACGCGCTGCGTGACAAGTGGGCGGCAGCCTTTGCACAGGATCAGGCCTATAACGCCAACCTGGCCTTGAGCGGCAAAGGCTTTGCCCTGGGCGAAAGTGCTTCGGTGAACTGGGCGCAGATGCTCGGGTAGGCCCGGCGAACAGGAATAAGGATTCAAGGCATGTTCAACGGAAAATCGATTTTCATCTCAGGCGGCACCGGTTCGTTCGGGCGTCATTTCGTCCGTCGCTTGCCGGGCAAGCTCGCCCATGCCTGGATATCAGCATGATTCCATACGCTCGGCAAAGCCTTGATCAGGCGGACATCGACGCCGTGGTCGGTGTATTGCAGTCTGACTGGCTGACCCAGGGGCCGACCAT
Source organism: Pseudomonas sp. 18173 (assembly GCF_050432945.1). Taxonomy (NCBI): domain Bacteria; kingdom Pseudomonadati; phylum Pseudomonadota; class Gammaproteobacteria; order Pseudomonadales; family Pseudomonadaceae; genus Pseudomonas; species Pseudomonas sp. 18173. Next base: position 93,843 of record NZ_JBKFTN010000017.1, on the reverse strand, counting down.
CGAGCGCTTTGAGCGGGCGATGGCCGAACGCTGCGAGGCGGATTTTGCCGTGGCGGTGTGCAATGCCACGGCGGCCCTGCACATCGCTTGCCTGGCGGCGGGTCTCGGCCCGGGCGATTGGCTGTGGACGACACCGAACACCTTTCTCGCCTCGGCAAACTGTGGTCGCTATTGCGGTGCCGAGGTGGATTTTGTCGATATCGACCCACTGACCTGGAACCTCGATGCCGGTGCGCTGGCCGTCAAGCTGGAGCGCGCCGAGCGTGAAGGCAGGCTGCCGAAGGTGCTGGTGGCCGTGGCGTTCTCGGGGCAGAGCTGCGACATGCGCAGGATTGCCGCACTGGCCCGGCGATACGGCATTACCGTGATCGAGGACGCGGCCCATGCCGCCGGTGCGTCCTATGCCGGGCGCCCGGTGGGTTGCGGCGAGTTTGCCGCGATGACCGTGTTCAGCTTCCATCCGGTGAAGATCATCACCAGTGCCGAGGGTGGCATGGTGATGACCAACAGCCCTGAACTCGCCGAGCGTTTGCAACGCCTGCGCAGCCACGGCATGACCCGGGATCCGCAGCAAATGACCGGACCGAGCCACGGCCCCTGGTATTACGAGCAGGTGGAACTGGGGTTCAATTACCGCATCACCGACCTGCAGGCAGCCCTTGGTTTGTCGCAGTTGAACAAACTGGATGAGTTCATCGAGCGTCGGCGTGAACTGGCGGCGCGTTATGAGCGCCTGCTGGCGTATCTGCCGCTGACCCTGCCCGGTGCGCAGGCTGAGGCCGAGTCGTCATGGCACCTGTATGTGGTACGCCTGCAACTCGATCAGATCGCTCTGACTCATCGCGAGGTGTTCGAAGGATTGCGGGCAGCCGGGGTCGGTGTGAACCTGCACTACATTCCCGTACATTTGCAGCCTTACTATCGTGATCTCGGATTTGCCGAAGGTGATTTTCCGCAGGCCGAACGTTACTACGCCGAAGCCATCAGCCTGCCGTTGTACCCGTTGCTCAGCGATGAGGAACAGGACTATGTGGTCGAACAGATGCGGCAGTTGATCGAAATAATCCAGCCATTGCGGCGGGTGGGAAATGTGTGATGCGTGAACTGACCGAGCAGGAAGCTTTCTGGCAGGGCGAATTCGGCAACCAGTATGTCGATCGCAATGTCGGGCAGCCGCTGGTGGCCGCGAACCTGGCGTTGTTTGCCAAGGCATTGACACGGGTCGGGCGCATCGACAGCCTGTTGGAGCTGGGCACCAATGCCGGCAACAACCTGCAGGCATTGCATCAGCTGTTGCCCCGTTGCGAATTGTTCGGCGTGGAAATCAACGCCAGTGCCTGTGCCGCTGCCCGGGCCTTGGGTATCGCGAACATCTGGCAGGGTTCGCTGTTCGATTTTCCTCGCGAACGCACCTTCGACCTGACCTTGAGCAAAGGCGTGCTGATTCACCTGGCACCTGAGTTGTTGCCGGCCGCCTACGCGCAACTGTACGAGCTGAGCCAGCGCTACATACTGATCGCCGAGTACTACAACCCGGCACCGGTGGAGGTCCCGTATCGCGGCAACAGCGGCAAGTTGTTCAAGCGCGATTTCGCCGGTGAAATGCTTGATCGCTATGACGACCTGCAACTGCTCGACTACGGTTTCGGCTACCACCGCGATCCGCAATTCCCGGTGGATGACATCACCTGGTTTGTCCTGGAAAAACGCCGTTGAACAACGTTGCCATCATCCCGGCGCGCGGTGGCAGCAAACGCATACCCCGCAAGAACCTCAAGCCGTTCGCCGGTGTGCCGATGATTGCCCGCTCGATCCGGGTCGCCCTGGAGTCCGGGTTGTTTTCCCGGGTGGTGGTCAGTACCGACGACGAGGAAATCGCCGGGCTGGCGCGGGACTGCGGCGCCCAGGTGCCCTTCATGCGCCCGGCGGCACTGGCCGACGACTTCACCGGGACCGCGGCGGTGATCGCCCATGCCCTGCAAGCCTTGCGCGAACAGGGCGACGAGTTTGCTCACGCCTGCTGCATCTATGCGACTGCGCCGTTGCTGCAATCGCGATTTCTTGTCCAGGGGCTGAGCCTGCTGGAGCAGCATCCCGACAAGTCTTTCGCCTTCTCGGTGTGCGACTTCGGCTTCCCGGTTCAGCGTGCCCTGACCCTTGATGATCAGGGCGCATTGACGGCGCTGTATCCGCAGTACCGTGATACCCGCTCCCAGGATCTGTCGATCGCCTATCAGGATGCCGGGCAGTTCTACTGGGGGCGCAGCGGTGCCTGGTTGCGTGGCGAGGTACTGTATTCGCCGTACAGCCTGCCGGTCATCCTGCCGCGTCATCTGGTGCAGGACATCGATACACCGCAGGACTGGACACGCGCGGAGTACCTGTATGCCGCGTTGAAGGCCGCAGGTGAGCTGCAATGAGGGTGCTGATCCGCTCCGACGCTTCGCCAACCATCGGCAGCGGCCATATCGCGCGCTGCCTGTGCCTGGCCCGCGAATTGCGCCGGCAGGGCAGTCACGTGGCGTTCGCCTGTCGCCTGTTACCGGGGCATCGACTGGAGGCACTGCGGGCCGAAGGTTTCGAAACCTTCGAGTTGCCCGAGCGCTACAGTGATGAAGACCCGCAGCAAGCCATCGAATCCATGCTGCCATGGCAGGCAGACATTGACGCGCTCGAGCCATTGCTGGAACACCAGCCGGCGTTTGACTGGATCATTGTCGACCACTACGGCCTCGATCATCACTGGCAGACGGCCGCGCGGCGCTGGGCGCCACGGATCGCCGTGGTGGATGACCTCGCCACGCGGACCTACAGCGCCGATTTGCTGCTGAACCAGAACCTCTCGGGTACGCCAGAGGCCTATACGTCGTTGCTGGCGCCAGGCTGCCGGACATTGTTCGGCCCCCGGTTTGCCATGCTGCGCGACGAGTTCCGTTGCCCGGCCATTGAAATCAAGCCTCTGGCCAAACGTGTACTGGTGAATTTCGGCGGGTTCGACGCGGCCATGCAGACCCATCATGCGATGCTGGCGCTGGCGGATTTTCCCGAGCTGGAAGTCGATTTTGTCGCCGGTGCCGGTAATCCGGCCTGGGCGCAGATGCAGGCACTGGCGGCCAGTCGCCCGCACTGGCGCCTGCACAGTTTTGTCAGCGACTTTTATCGATTGATGACCGAAGCCGACCTGTTTGTCGGGGCGGGTGGCGGCACCAGTTGGGAACGGGCGGCCATGGGGCTGCCGACGATTTGCATTGCCGTGTCGAACAACCAGCAGGCCAATGGCGAGGTCATGGCGGCGGCGGGCGCCCATGTGTTCATGGGCGCCCGCGAGCACGTCAGTGTCGAGCAACTGCGCCTGGCCATCGGCTTTGTCGCGGGTAACCAGGGGTTACGCCAGAGCATGGCACGGCAGTCGCGACAACTTGTCGATGGCCGGGGTGCGCAGCGGGTGGCGACCGCACTGGCCGGCGCGGTGCTGAGGATGCGCCCGGCGACCCTGGATGATGCGCAATTGCTGTTCGACGGGCGCAACACCGAGGCCGTGCGCCGCTGGTCGCTGGAGACCGGCATGGTCGAATGGCCTGCGCATCAGAACTGGCTGGTTGCAAGCCTGAGCAATCCCCGGCGGTTGTTGCTGATTGCCGAGGCGGATGACGGTCCGGTCGGTGTGCTGCGTTATGACAGGCGTGGCTTTAGCGCCGAGGTGTCGCTTTATCTGTTCGAAGGGCGGTTCGGCCTGGGGTGGGGCAGGGCGCTGCTGGCCCGTGGAGAAGCCTTCGTGAGGACCCATTGGCCAGAACTGGAGTCGCTCACCGCCCAGGTATTGCCCGCTAACCTGCCGTCGCTGAACGTCTTTCGCGAAGCCGGTTTTACCCAGAGTGCCTGCGCGTTCACGCGCGTATTGAAGGATCACGCAGATGAATAGCTTCAAGATTGGCGAGCGCCTGATCGGCGCCGATGCGCCGCCCTTCATCATTGCCGAAATGAGCGGCAACCATAACCAGTCCCTGGACATGGCGCTGCAAATCGTCGAGGCCGCGGCCAGGGCCGGTGCCCACGCGCTGAAGCTGCAGACCTACACCGCGGACACCATGACCCTGGACCTGGCCGAAGGCGAGTTCTTCATCGAGGACCCCAACAGCCTGTGGGCCGGTACTTCGCTGTACGCCTTGTATGAAAAGGCCCACACGCCCTGGGAATGGCACGCGCCGATTTTCGCTCGCGCCCGGGAGCTGGGGCTGCTGGCGTTCTCCACGCCCTTCGATGAGAGCGCCGTGGACTTCCTCGAAAGCCTCGACGTGCCGGCCTACAAGATCGCCAGTTTCGAAAACACTGACCTGCCGCTGATCCGCCGGGTCGCCGCGACGGGCAAGCCGCTGATCATTTCCACCGGCATGGCCAGCATCGCCGAACTCGATGAAACCGTGCGCGCCGCCCGCGAGGCCGGGTGCAAGGACCTGGTGCTGCTCAAGTGCACCAGCACCTATCCGGCATCACCGGTGAACAGCAACCTGAGGACGATTGCCCATCTGCGCCAATTGTTTGATTGCCAGGTGGGGCTGTCCGATCACTCCATGGGCGTCGGTGTGTCCGTGGCGGCGGTGGCACTGGGTGCAACGGTGGTGGAAAAGCATTTCACCCTCGAGCGCGCGGCCGGTGGCGTCGACGCCAGTTTCTCGCTGGAGCCGGCTGAACTGGCCAGCCTGGTGATTGAAACCGAGCGCGCCTGGCAAGCCATGGGGCAAGTACATTACGGTGCCACCGAGGCCGAGCGGCAATCCCTGGTGTACCGTCGGTCGTTGTATGTCGCCCAGGATATGGCGGCCGGTGAGCCCTTCGATGTGACAAACCTGCGCGCCATCCGTCCGGGACTCGGGCTGGCGCCCAAGCATGCGCAAAGCCTCCTGGGACGCCGTGCCCGTCAGGCCATCAAGCGTGGAACACCACTGGACTGGTCGTTGGTCGAATAACCCCAAGCGGCGCTGATTCGGCAAAATGCGTGACCTGCGAGTCAGAACGGGCATCTTCACTGTATTGTATTGACCGGGAAGATGGCCCCTGACCCTTTATCGGGTTCAGTGATAGCCCTTGACGCTTCCCGGCCGTCGCCTTGGGGCGATGGAAATCCAGGTTTGTCGGCGCCCCTCGATTCCTTGCGAGCGGTGGTATTGGGCTGTTTATTATTGGGAAGCCGTAATGATTGGCATAAAAAGCATTGCGAGCTACGTTCCTGTAGCCGGCGTGGACAATTACGCACAAGGTGCAAAATTCGAGAAGGATGAAGAATTCATCCTGGGAAAGATCGGTTCGGCCTTCCTGCCGCGCAAAGGCGTTGATCAGGAAACCTCCGATCTGTGCGTTGAAGCGGCCAATGCGCTGTTTGCCAGCAACCCTGATCTGAAACGTGAATCCATCGATGCGCTGATTGTCGTCACCCAGAACGGTGACGAAGAAGGCCTGCCGCATACCGCGGCCATCGTGCAGGACAAACTCGGCCTGCCGACCAGCGTCGCCGCGTTCGATATTTCCCTGGGCTGTTCCGGTTACGTTTATGGCATCTATGCGATCAAGGGCTTCATGGAGGCCGCTGGCCTGAAGAACGGCCTGCTGATCACTGCCGACCCGTATTCGAAGATCGTCGACCCGGAAGACCGTAACACCACCATGCTGTTCGGCGATGCCGCCACTGCGACCTGGATGGGTGAAAACCCGACCTGGGCACTGGGCAAGGCCAAGTTCGGCACCGACGGGGCCGGCGCTCCCCATTTGAAAGTCAGCGACGGCGTGTTCTTCATGAACGGCCGCCAGGTCTTCAACTTCGCACTGCTCAAGGTGCCGGCGCACCTGCACGAGTTGCTGGGCGAGTCGCAACTGAGCGCCGACGACATCGACGCGTTCTGCATTCACCAGGGCAGCGCGGCGATTGTCGATGCGGTCGCACGGCGCTTCGAAGAGTGCCCGCAGAAGTTCATCAAGGACATGGTCGAGACCGGTAACACGGTGTCGTCGAGCATTCCATTACTGCTGGAAAAGCATATTCTCGACTCCGAATGGAAGCGCGTTGCGCTCAGCGGTTTCGGAGTGGGACTGTCATGGGGTTCGGCGATCATCTATCGTCCTTGAGTGAAAGTCTTTTAATAAAAAAGGCCGGTACAAAAAAGCGCCCAAGGGTTAACCTTGAGCGCTTTTTTGCTTGTAGGGAATGCGAGGTAGCATGAGCGAATGCTTTGAAGACAATGCTCAGGTTATCCAGCGGCGCTGGCCGTCGCTGTATGCGCGACTGAAAACGGAAGATCGCCTGGCCATCGAGGTCGAACTGGTCGAAGGGCGGGACTCGACATTGTGCGTGGGTGGCATCCAGCTCACCAGCCGCCATGATCGCCTGCGCGAGGCCCGCTTGCAGGCCGCCAGCCTGGCGCCAGACAAGCCGCAACTGCACGTCTACGGCACCGGTTTCGGGGATCTGCCTTCGGTGCTGCTCGAGCGCACAGGGCTCGAGAAGCTCTATGTCCATATTCTCAACGGCGCGCTTTTCGCACTGGTGCTGCAACTGATCGATCAACGCCAGTGGCTGGGCGATCCGCGCGTGCAGCTGCTGTATGCCGGTGATCTTTCGGACATCTGCACCCCGTTTTTTGCGTTGCCGGCCGAAATGCTGCTGGCGGATGACTTCAGTGCGAAGATTCGTGATCGCCTGGTCAGCGAAGTGCACTTGAGTTTCAACAATCGTGATTTCGACCCGCAGTCTCCCGTCATTCAGCAGCGCTTGCAGGACACCCTCGAAGTGCTGCTCGCCGATGATGATGTGGCGCAGCTGTTCGGCACTTGTTGCGAGCGTGAAATCTATGTGATCGGCACCGGGCCCAGCCTTGAAGGGAACTTCGAGCGCCTGGCCGCCGTGCGCAATCAAACGCCGCGCCCCCTGTTCATCAGTGTGGATACCGCCTACAGGCCTCTTCGCGAGCACGGAATCAAACCTGACCTGGTCGTGAGCATCGATCAGCGCATCGGCGTTCTGCACTTGCCGGGCGAGGACTCCGAAGACATTCCGCTGGTGTACCTGCCGTTGAGCGACCCACAGATGCTGAAGGCCTGGAAAGGCAAGCGTTTTGGCGGTTATTCCGCCAGCCCGGTCTACGCCGCGTTGCGTGAGCAACACCCGCGGGCGCAGCTCTACGTCAGCGGCAGCGTGATCCATCCGGCGGTCGATCTGGCCGTGAAGATGGGGGCCCCGCGCATCACGCTTTTCGGTGCGGACTTTTCCTTTCCGATGAACAGGACCCATACCGGTTGGAATGACGGTGATCTGGGGCCGCCGGTGAACCAGGCCAGGCACTGGGTGCACGATGGTCATGGGCAGAAGGTCAAGACGCAATTGAATTTCCGCAGTTACCTGTGCGAGCTCGAGCGTTACATTGCCCGGCATCCCGAGGTGCTGTTTTTCAACAGCAGCCGGGCCGGGGCGATGATTGCCGGTACGCAATTCAATCAGGATTTCGTGCAATGACGCCTCAAGACAAAGGCATCGATGAGTACCGGCAGTGCGCAGGGCTGTTTCGCCTGGGGCGCGATGTCGAAGCGGCATTGAACATGGTTGATCTGTTCGATGAGGCGCAGCGGCTGTTTGCGCGCACGCCTCAGGATGTTCAGCAGGCCTGGGCGTTGCTGCTCAGGCAAATGCTGGCCTGTCAGGAGCGCCAGGATTGGCTGGGGCTCGCCGACTTCATGGAATACGAGTTGATCGAATTGCTCGAAAAAGTACCTGCCTGAGCGGCGGCGACAGCTTTGGCACGGGCGTTTGTGGGGTGGACAGTTTTATGGCGTCATTTTTTCGCGGTTGAGGGGCGCTAAGCCCTTGTTTTCTCGGGGGTGGCAGGGTGATGGCAATTTTTTTGAAAAAAGCCCTCAAGCAACCTGCCAAGCCGACGATAACTATTACGAAGGTTCTCTAGGCCATACCCGGCGGTTGCCAGGGCCGGAAGCCGCAGTACCCAACCAACGAGGAATTCGTCATGGCTTTAACAGTAAACACCAACACTACGTCGTTGAACGTTCAGAAGAACCTGAACCGTGCCTCCGACGCACTGTCGACTTCGATGCAGCGCCTGTCTTCCGGCCTGAAAATCAACAGCGCCAAGGACGACGCCGCTGGCCTGCAGATCGCAACTCGCATGGCTGCACAGATTCGTGGTGGCAACCAGGCAGTACAGAACGCCAACGACGGTATCTCCGTTGCCCAGACCGCTGAAGGCGCTCTGCAAGCTTCGACCGACATCCTGCAGCGTATGCGTGAACTGGCTGTTAAAGCACGTAACGGTACCAACAGCACTGCTGACCAGACCGCTACCAACTCCGAATTCGCTCAGATGTCTGACGAGATCACTCGTATCTCTGCTTCGACCAACCTGAACGGCAAAAACCTGCTGGACGGTTCGGCCGGTACCATGCAGCTGCAAGTTGGCGCCAACACTGGCTCGGCCAACCGCATCGACCTGGTGCTGAGCTCCAAGTTCGACGCCGTATCCCTGTCCGTAGGCAGCGGTACTGTTGTTCTGACCGGCGCGACTTCCGCTACCCTGTCTGCCAACATCGACAACGCGATCACCGCTATCGACGCCGCTCTGGCATCGATCAACGCCACCCGCGCAAACCTGGGTGCTTCGCAGAACCGTCTGACCAGCACCATCTCCAACCTGCAGAACATCGTGGAAAACACCACTGCTGCACAAGGCCGTGTACAAGACACCGACTTCGCCGCAGAAACCGCGAACCTGACCAAGCAGCAAACCCTGCAACAGGCTTCCACTTCGGTTCTGGCTCAAGCCAACCAACTGCCTTCCGCTGTACTGAAGCTGCTTCAGTAATTTCGGAATGAGTTTGAGCGGGGGGGGGTGCTTGTCACGCTCTCTCGCTTTTTACGTTAAGAGGTGATGGGCATGGACATGAGCGTAAAGCTTGGCGTGTCTTATCCGGCTCCCCAGCCAGCGAGCACCGTCTCGGATAAAGCGCCGGAAAAGCCAGAAGCCGTCAGCGCGACGCCAGTGGCGGACAAGAAACCCGATGCCGATGACGCTCACCTGAAGCAGGCGGTGCAGCAGATCGAAAAGTTTGTGCAGTCGATCAAGCGCAATCTGGAGTTCTCGATAGACGAGCAATCCGGAAAGGTCGTCGTCAAAGTGATTGCAAGCGAAACGGGCGAAGTCGTGCGACAGATCCCTTCCGCAGAGGCCCTCAAGCTGGCGGAAAGCCTGAGCAATGCGAGCCATGTATTGTTCAACGCCAAAGTTTGATAGCTGGCATGAATAGTGTTTGTACGTTCTTGGGCGCAGGTATTGGTCAAAAGAGTGGCAGCAACCAGAAGGGAGACTAAAAATGGCAAGTCCAATTTTACCGGGTTCGGGCTTAGGCTCTGGCCTGGATATCGGTGCGATCGTTACTGCGCTGGTCAACGCCGACAAATCGGCGAAGCAGACGCAGATCGATACTCAGACCAAAACCAACACGCTGAAGATTTCCGGTGTCGGTTCCCTGAAAAGCGCACTGACGGCCTTTCAGACGGCGCTGACCAACCTCGGTAGCAAGACCGCTCCTGCGTTTGCGGGCTATACCGCCACTTCGGGTACCCCGGCGATCCTGGGTGCAACTTCCGACAACACCGCCGTTGCCGGTACCTACAGCGTTGTTGTGAATAACCTGGCCACCGGCTCGAAAGTCGCCAGTGCCGCTTTTGCCGGCGGTGCCGCCAGTGCCATTCCGAGTGGTACCTTGAAAATCAGTCAGAATGGCACTGATTACAATGTCACGATTCCAGCCAATGCGACGTTGCAGAGCACCCGCGATGCCATCAACTCTGCGCAGGCGAGCAATGGTATTTCCGCCAACATCGTGACCGACAGCACTGGGGCGTCGCGCCTGGTGATCAGTTCCAGCAAGACCGGCGCGGGTTCCGACCTTGTGGTCAGCGGTATCGCCGGCCTTGCCATCGACGGTACCCAGCCGATGGGCGCTAACCCTTCGGCTTCAAGTTCCGGGGCTGTCAACGGGATTGCGATGGATGCGTCGCTGACCATCGATGGCCTGGCAGTGACCAGCAAGAGCAATACAGTTACCGGCGCAGTCAGTGGCTTGACCCTGAACCTGGCGTCCGTGAGCCCGGGTACGCCGCCGGCTGCCGCGACCATTACCGTCGCGAACAATACCGCCGGTCTGCAAACATCGATCCAGTCGTTCGTCGATTCCTACAACACCCTGATGAACACCATCAATTCCCTGTCCAAGGCGACAGCGGATGCCGATGGCAAACTGACGGTCCAGGCGGCGTTTACCGGTGACTCGATGTCGCGCACGCTGATTTCCGATATCCGTGGTGTGCTGACGGCTCCCGGGGCGGGCGGTCCGTTGGCCGTGCTGTCGCAGCTCGGCGTGCTGACGAACGAGAAAACCGGCAACCTGGCGTTCGATTCGACAGAGTTCAACAAGACGATGGCCATCAACGGCATGAGCGGCCAGGTGCAGCAGTTGTTCAACGGTACCAATGCTACCAACGGCCTGCTGGCGCGCATGGGCACGGCAATCAAGCCTTATGTGCAGACCGGTGGCTTGCTCGATCAGCGCAATACCAGCCTGCAGAGCTTGAGCAAGAACCTTTCGAACCAGCAATCGGCGCTGGACTTGCGTGTCGCGAACATGACCAAGACGCTGACCGCCAAATACAACGCAATGGACCTTCTGGTCGGACAAATGAAAGCGACGGCGACCAACATCACCTCGTTCTTCACGTCCTTGAACGCCCAGAAGGCCAACAGCTAGTCATGAACTGACGACAAAAACCCGGCTACGCATTTTCGCGTGTGCCGGGTTTTTGTCTTTTGATCTAAAGTTTTTTGGCGCGCGGACGATACACTGCTCATACGAGTCATTGTGGTAATGAGGTAGAACATGAATCCAATGTTAGCCCTTCGGCAGTATCAGAAAGTGGGCGCGCACGCCCAGACGTCCGAAGCGAGTCCGCATCGTTTGGTGCAAATGCTCATGGAAGGTGGCCTGGACCGTATCGCTCAGGCCAAAGGCGCCCTGGAGCGCAAGGACACTCCCGGCAAGTGTGTGTCGATCAGCAAGGCGATCGGCATCATCGGTGGCCTGCGTGAAGGCCTGGACCTTGAAAATTGCGCCGATACCGTGGGCGAGCTCGACAGTCTTTACCTCTATATGATGAAGCGCCTGGCCGAGGCGAACATCAGCAGCGACTCGAAGATTCTCGATGAAGTCGCGGGGTTGCTTCGCACGGTCAAAGAAGGCTGGGACGGCATTGCTGAGCCAGGCCCGCAGTTCTAGGGAGATCGCCATGAGTCTTGTATTGCAGCGAATAGAACAAACTCGTGAAGCGCTGGTCGGTGCTTTGGCCGAGCGCGACTGGGAGGCCATCGGTCAATTGGACCTCGACTGCCGTTCGTGCATGGAAGACGTCTTGAGCGAGGCTTCGCTGGACGAAGAGGTTCTGCGTAGCAATCTTGAGGAGTTGCTGTTTGTCTACAAACAGCTGCTTGAGGTGGCGATGGGGGAAAGGCAGGCAATAGTCGATGAAATGTCGCAGATCACCCAAGCGCAAAACGCGGCAAAGGTTTACCATCTGTTCGGTTAATTAACCCCAGGTTAATCCAGATATGTGCGCCATAAATTTGACTGTGCACGGTTTTTTGACTTAACTAGTGGCTGGTTCCAGATTTCAGTCGTCTTCAGGCATAACGTGTCTGCAAGCGTCTAGCTTGCCCCAGCATTTTGGGCATTGAGTTGACTAGGGAAGTTGCTATTGCATGTGGCGTGAAACCAAAATTCTGCTGATTGATGACGATAGCGTCCGCCGCCGCGACCTGGCGGTGATCTTGAATTTTCTCGGTGAAGAAAATTTACCCTGCGGTAGCCATGACTGGCAGCAGGCTGTCGGCTCTTTGTCGTCTAGTCGTGAAGTGATCTGTGTCCTCATCGGGACCGTCAATGCTCCTGGTGCACTACTGGGCTTGCTTAAGACACTCTCGAGCTGGGATGAGTTCCTTCCGGTTTTGTTAATGGGCGATAATTCTTCCATTGACCTGCCGGAAGACCAGCGTCGTCGAGTGCTTTCAACCCTCGAAATGCCGCCCAGCTACAGCAAGTTGCTCGATTCGCTGCACCGTGCCCAGGTCTATCGCGAGATGTACGACCAGGCCCGCGAGCGCGGTCGTCATCGCGAACCCAATCTTTTCCGCAGCCTTGTCGGCACCAGCCGGGCGATTCAGCACGTCCGCCAGATGATGCAGCAAGTCGCCGATACCGATGCCAGCGTGCTGATCCTCGGTGAGTCCGGTACCGGCAAGGAAGTGGTTGCACGTAACCTGCATTACCATTCCAAGCGCCGCGAGGCGCCGTTCGTGCCCGTCAACTGCGGGGCGATCCCGGCCGAGTTGCTGGAAAGCGAACTGTTCGGTCATGAGAAGGGCGCCTTCACCGGGGCGATCACCAGCCGCGCCGGTCGATTCGAACTGGCCAATGGCGGCACCCTGTTCCTCGATGAAATCGGCGACATGCCGCTGCCGATGCAGGTCAAGCTGTTGCGCGTGTTGCAGGAGCGCACCTTCGAACGCGTGGGCAGCAACAAGACCCAGAGCGTCGACGTGCGCATCATTGCCGCGACCCACAAGAATCTCGAAAGCATGATCGAGATCGGCACCTTCCGCGAGGACCTGTACTACCGCCTGAACGTGTTCCCGATCGAGATGGCGCCGCTGCGTGAGCGCGTCGAAGACATTCCGCTGCTGATGAACGAGCTGATCTCGCGCATGGAGCACGAGAAGCGCGGTTCGATCCGTTTCAACTCGGCAGCGATCATGTCGCTGTGCCGGCATGGCTGGCCGGGCAACGTCCGCGAGCTGGCCAACCTGGTGGAGCGCATGGCGATCATGCATCCATACGGGGTGATCGGCGTGGTCGAATTGCCGAAGAAATTCCGCTACGTCGACGATGAAGACGAGCAGATGGTCGACAGCCTGCGCAGCGATCTGGAAGAGCGCGTGGCCATCAACGGTCATACGCCGGACTTCACGGCCAACGCCATGTTGCCTCCCGAGGGCCTGGACCTGAAGGACTACCTCGGTGGCCTGGAGCAAGGGTTGATTCAACAGGCGCTGGACGATGCCAATGGTATTGTGGCGCGCGCGGCCGAGCGGCTGCGTATCCGTCGTACCACGCTGGTGGAAAAGATGCGCAAGTACGGCATGAGCCGTCGTGATGGAGACGAACAGGCGGATGATTGACGCCTGTTTTTCAACTTGTTCATTTGCAAGAAGTTTTTTTTAGGCACGGGTATTGCTACGTTCCTCGCAACGTTCCGTTTCACTGACGGTCAGCCAAGCGAGAGAGCACGATGCCCCAAGCCGCCCAGATGTCTCCTGTTCCTGATGCTCCGGGGCAATCGTCGTCCGTAGAGCAGGCGAGCCGGTCGGGTCTTGAGCAGGCATTCGCACTGTTCAATCAGATGTCCAGTCAGTTGACCGACTCCTACAGCATGCTTGAAGCCCGGGTAACCGAGCTCAAGGGTGAATTGGCGGTGGTCAGCGCTCAGCGCATGCAAGAGCTGGCGGAAAAAGAACGCCTGGCCAATCGCCTGCAAAACCTCCTTGATCTGTTGCCTGGCGGTGTCATCGTCATTGATGCCCAGGGCATCGTGCGCGAAGCAAATCCGGCGGCGTGCGAGTTGCTGGGTTTGCCGCTGGAAGGTGAGTTGTGGCGCCATGTCATTGCTCGCTGTTTTGCGCCGCGCGAAGACGATGGTCATGAAGTCTCCCTCAAGGATGGTCGGCGCCTGTCGATCGCCACGCGCTCACTGGATGCCGAGCCTGGCCAGTTGGTATTGCTCAACGACCTGACCGAAACCCGCCACCTGCAGGATCAACTGGCGCGTCATGAACGCCTGTCGTCGCTGGGACGCATGGTCGCTTCACTGGCTCATCAGATTCGCACGCCGTTGTCCGCCGCGCTGCTGTACGCCAGCCATTTGACCGAGCAGGAGCTGCCGGTCGCTACCCAGCAGCGCTTTGCCGGGCGCCTCAAGGAACGCCTGCACGAACTGGAGCATCAGGTGCGTGACATGCTGGTGTTCGCCCGTGGCGAGTTGCCGCTGACCGATCGCGTGACCCCTGCTCAACTGATGCAGTCGTTGCAGGCGGCTGCGCTGACCCACGTGCAGGATCTGCCGATCCGCTGGCAGTGCGACAGTCACTCCGGGGATTTGCTGTGCAATCGCGACACGCTGGTCGGCGCGATCCTCAACCTGATCGAAAACGCCATTCAGGCCAGCGCCGGTCAATTGCGCCTCAAGGTTCACCTCTATTCCCGTGGCAACGACCTGCGCCTGTGCGTCAGTGACAGTGGCTGCGGTATCGATGCCGCCGTTCTGGCGCGCCTGGGCGAACCCTTTTTCACCACCAAGACTACCGGCACTGGCTTGGGCCTGACCGTGGTCAAGGCGGTGGCGCGTGCGCATCAGGGAGAATTGCAGTTGCGCTCGCGGCTCGGTCGCGGTACTTGCGCGCAGGTGATCCTGCCGTTGTTCAGCAGTGCTCAAGGAGCGGAGTGACGCACATGGGGATCAAGGTCTTACTGGTCGAGGACGACCGCGCGTTGCGCGAGGCACTGGCTGATACGCTGTTGCTCGCGGGGCACGATTACAAGGCAGTGGGTTCGGCCGAAGAGGCGCTGGCGGCTGTTGGCGGCGAGGCTTTCAGCCTGGTGGTCAGCGACGTCAACATGCCGGGCATGGACGGCCACCAGTTGCTTGGCATGCTGCGAGCGCGCCAGCCGCAGTTGCCTGTGCTGCTGATGACGGCTCACGGTGCGGTCGAACGTGCGGTCGACGCGATGCGCCAGGGCGCAGCGGACTACCTGGTCAAGCCATTCGAACCCAAGGCGTTGCTCGATCTGGTGGGGCGGCATGCCCTGGGCAGTCTCGGCCCGACCGAGGGCGAAGGGCCGATAGCGTTCGAGCCGGCGAGTGCGCAATTGCTCGAGTTGGCGGCGCGGGTCGCACGCAGCGACTCCACGGTGCTGATCTCGGGTGAGTCGGGCACGGGCAAGGAAGTGTTGGCGCGTTACATCCATCAGCATTCACATCGCGCCCATCAGCCGTTCATTGCGATCAACTGCGCAGCGATCCCGGACAACATGCTCGAAGCGACCTTGTTCGGTCACGAGAAAGGCTCCTTCACCGGCGCCATTGCCGCGCAAGCCGGCAAGTTCGAACAAGCCGACGGCGGCACCATTCTGCTCGATGAAATTTCCGAAATGCCCCTGGGGCTCCAGGCCAAATTGCTGCGGGTGCTGCAAGAGCGCGAGGTCGAAAGGGTTGGGGCACGCAAACCGATCACGCTGGATATTCGCGTGGTCGCGACCACCAACCGTGACCTGGCGGGAGAAGTGGCGGCGGGGCGCTTTCGCGAGGATCTTTATTATCGCCTGTCGGTGTTTCCTCTTGCCTGGCGTCCGTTGCGCGAGCGCACCGCCGACATCCTGCCGCTGGCCGAGCGTCTGCTGGCCAGGCACGTCAATAAAATGAAGCATTCGCCCGCCAGGTTGTCACCCGAGGCTCAGGCGTGCCTGATCGGTTATCCGTGGCCGGGTAACGTGCGCGAACTGGACAACGCGATTCAGCGCGCGCTGATCTTGCAGCAGGGCGGCTTGATCCAGCCGCAGGATTTCTGCCTGGCCGGGCCGGTGGCCTGCGCTCCATTGCCTGCGTTGACGCAGGCGCCGGTGCGTCCAGTGGAGGTCGAGGCCGAGTCGGCCGGTGCGCTGGGCGATGACCTGCGGCGCCGTGAATTCCAGATGATCATCGATACCTTGCGCGCCGAACGCGGCCGTCGCAAAGAGGCGGCCGAGCGCCTGGGCATCAGCCCGCGCACCCTGCGCTACAAGCTGGCGCAGATGCGCGATGCCGGTATGGACGTGGAAGCCTATCTGTTCGCTACCTGATCCCTGGTTCCCATACCTGGGCCTGTTCCTGTAGGAGCGAGCTCTGCTCGCGATGGACACAAGAGCGCCGCGTTTATCCTGCGCCCCCGCGTTATCGTTAACGACCATCGCTGGCAAGCCAGCTCCTACAGAGAATTGCGTGGAGTCCGGGAAGAGCTGGCACCCTTGTTGCTAACACCTCATTACCCGCCGAGTGAGTGTCAAAAAATTGCGGGTCGTCTAAGAGAGAAACCATGAGCCAAGGTATTGAATTCAATCGGTTGATGCTGGATATGCGTGCCATGCAAATGGACGCCATGTCTGCGCCGAAATCGACGGCCGTCCCTGAAGTGGCGGGCAGCAGTTTTTCCGACATGCTCGGCCAGGCCGTCAATAAGGTGAACGACACCCAACAGGCTTCCACTCAGTTGGCCAGCGCCTTCGAAATCGGCAAAAGCGGTGTCGACCTCACAGACGTGATGATTTCTTCGCAGAAGGCCAGTGTGTCGTTCCAGGCATTGACCCAGGTGCGCAACAAGCTGGTTCAGGCCTACCAAGACATCATGCAGATGCCTGTTTAAAGGACGAGATTGAGTCATGGCAGAAGCAGTCGCCGATAACGTTCCGGCCAAGGCCACTCCGATAGACGGCAAGCCGCCGCTGTTCGGATTGTCCTTCCTGGAAAACCTCTCCGAGATGACCATGTTGCGTCAGGTGGGCCTGTTGGTCGGCCTGGCGGCGAGCGTGGCGATTGGCTTTGCCGTGGTGTTGTGGTCCCAGCAGCCGGACTACCGGCCACTGTACGGCAGCCTTGCCGGTATGGACGCCAAGCAGGTCATGGATACCCTGGCCTCTGCCGATATTCCCTACACCGTCGAACCCAATTCCGGTGCCTTGCTGGTCAAGGCCGATGACCTGTCCCGTGCGCGGCTCAAGCTCGCGGCCGCTGGTGTCACTCCCAGCGACGGCAACATCGGTTTTGAGATCCTCGACAAGGAACAGGGGCTGGGCACCAGCCAGTTCATGGAAGCGACCCGCTATCGTCGCGGCCTCGAAGGCGAACTGGCCCGTACCATCTCCGCCCTGAACAACGTCAAGGGCGCCCGTGTGCACCTGGCGATCCCGAAAAGTTCGGTGTTCGTGCGCGATGAGCGCAAGCCGAGCGCCTCGGTCCTGGTTGAGCTCTATTCCGGCCGCTCCCTGGAGCCAGGCCAGGTCGTTGCGATCATCAATCTGGTGGCGACCAGCGTTCCCGAACTCAGCAAGTCGCAGATCACCGTTGTCGACCAGAAAGGCAACCTGCTGTCGGATCAGGCGGAGAACTCCGAACTGACCATGGCCGGCAAGCAATTCGACTACAGCCGGCGCATGGAAAGCATGCTCACCCAGCGTGTGCACAACATCCTGCAGCCGGTGCTGGGCAACGATCGCTATAAAGCCGAAGTGTCCGCCGATGTGGACTTCAGTGCGGTCGAATCGACTTCCGAGCAGTTCAACCCGGATCAACCGGCGTTGCGCAGCGAGCAATCGGTCAACGAACAACGTACCGCCAGCAATGGCCCGCAAGGTGTGCCGGGGGCCTTGAGCAACCAGCCGCCGTCGCCGGCTTCCGCGCCGCAAACCACCGGTGGCGCGACCGCGTCGGCCGGCATGGTGCAACCAGGCCAGCCGCTGATCGATGCCAACGGCCAGCAGATCATGGACCCGGCCACCGGCCAGCCGATGCTCGCACCGTACCCGGCGGACAAGCGTCAGCAATCGACCAAGAACTTCGAGCTCGACCGTTCCATCAGCCATACCAAGCAGCAGCAGGGCCGATTGAATCGCCTGTCGGTGTCGGTGGTGGTCGATGATCAGGTCAAGATCAACCCGGCCAACGGCGAAACCACCCGTGCGCCCTGGAGCGCCGATGAATTGGCGCGCTTCACTCGCCTGGTCCAGGATGCGGTCGGCTTCGATGCCAGCCGTGGTGACAGTGTCAGCGTGATCAACATGCCGTTCTCCGCCGAGCGCGGTGAAGTGATTGCCGATATTCCGTTCTACTCCCAGCCGTGGTTCTGGGACATCGTCAAGCAAGTGCTGGGTGTGCTGTTCATTCTGGTGCTGGTGTTCGGTGTGCTGCGTCCGGTGCTCAACAACATCACTGGCGGCGGCAAGGGCAAGCAGCTGGCCGGCATCGGCAGCGACGTCGAGTTGGGTGGCATGGGTGGCCTGGACGGCGAGCTGGCCAACGACCGCGTCAGCCTCGGCGGCCCGCAAAGCATTCTGTTGCCGAGCCCGAGCGAAGGCTATGACGCTCAGTTGAACGCAATCAAGAGTCTGGTGGCCGAAGATCCGGGTCGTGTGGCCCAGGTCGTGAAAGAGTGGATTAACGCAGATGAGTGATAACCGAGCCGTTGCCGCCAAACTGTCCAAGGTCGACAAGGCCGCGATCCTGTTGCTGTCCCTGGGCTCCACCGACGCGGCCCAGGTGCTGCGCCACATGGGCCCCAAAGAGGTTCAGCGCGTAGGCGTGGCCATGGCCCAGATGGGAAATGTGCACCGCGAGCAGGTCGAGCAGGTGATGAGCGAGTTCGTCGATATCGTCGGCGACCAGACCAGTCTGGGCGTCGGCTCCGACGACTATGTGCGCAAAATGCTCACCCAGGCCCTGGGCGAAGACAAGGCCAACGGCCTGATCGACCGCATCCTGCTCGGTGGCAACACCAGCGGCCTCGACAGCCTGAAGTGGATGGAGCCGCGTGCCGTCGCCGACGTGATCCGTTATGAGCACCCGCAGATCCAGGCGATCGTGGTGGCTTATCTCGATCCGGACCAGGCCGGTGAAGTGCTCGGCAACTTCGACCACAAGGTGCGGCTGGACATCATCCTGCGGGTCTCCTCGCTGAACACCGTACAGCCAGCGGCCCTCAAAGAGCTCAACCAGATTCTCGAGAAGCAGTTCTCCGGCAACTCGAATGCCTCGCGCACCACCCTGGGTGGCATCAAGCGTGCGGCGGACATCATGAACTTCCTCGACAGCTCGATCGAAGGCCAGCTCATGGACTCGATCCGCGAAGTCGACGAAGACCTGTCCGGTCAGATCGAAGACCTCATGTTCGTGTTCAACAACCTGGCCGATGTCGACGACCGCGGGATCCAGGCGCTGCTGCGCGAAGTGTCCTCCGATGTGCTGGTGCTGGCCCTCAAGGGGTCGGACGAAGGCGTCAAGGAAAAGATCTTCAAGAACATGTCCAAGCGTGCGGCCGAGCTGTTGCGCGACGACCTGGAAGCCAAGGGCCCGGTGCGCGTCAGCGACGTGGAAACAGCGCAGAAGGAAATCCTCACTATCGCCCGCCGTATGGCCGAAGCCGGAGAGATCGTTCTCGGCGGCAAGGGCGGCGAGGAAATGATCTAACACCATGGTCAAGAATGATGATGCACCCACTGACCTGATCCGGGCCAGGGATGTCAGTGGCTTCGATACCTGGGCGCTGCCCAGTTTCGACCCGCCAGCACCCGAGCCGGAACCGGAGCCGGAACCCGAACCGCCGGAAATGGAGGAAGTGCCGCTGGAGGAAGTCCAGCCACTGACCCTCGAAGAGCTCGAGAGCATTCGCCAGGAAGCCTACAACGAAGGCTTCGCGGTGGGTGAGAAAGAAGGATTCCACAGCACCACGCTCAAGGTCCGCCAGGAAGCCGAAGTGGCCCTGACGGCCAAGATCGCGGCGCTGGAGCAATTGATGAGCCACCTGTTCGAGCCCATCGCCGAGCAGGACACCCAGATCGAAAAGTCCCTGGTCGACCTCGTGCAACACATCACCAAGCAGGTGATCCAGCGCGAACTGGCCATCGACTCGACACAGATCGAACACGTGATGCGCGATGCCCTCAAGCTTCTGCCATTGGGCGTGGGCAATGTGCGGCTGTACATCAATCCGCAGGATTTCGAACAGGTCAAAGCCCTGCGCGAACGCCATGAAGAAACCTGGCGCATCGTCGAGGACGAATCCTTGTTGCCTGGCGGTTGCCGGGTCGAGACCGAACACAGCCGCATCGACGCGACGGTGGAAACCCGCGTCGCGCGAGTGATGGACAAGCTGTTCGATCAGTTGCACGAGCAGGCCTTGCACCCGGCTGCGCCGGACGTCAGCCTGGAACTGCCGATCGAAAGCAAGCCCGCGTCGGACATCCCCGATGCGCCTTGAACGCACCAGTTTTGCCAAGCGCCTGGGCAGTTATGCCGAGGCCACGCAATTGGAAGGCGCACCGATTCTCGAAGGCCGCCTGCTGCGCATGGTCGGCCTGACCCTCGAAGCCGAGGGCCTGCGCGCCGCCATGGGCAGCCGCTGCATGGTCATCAACGACGACAGCTATCACCCGGTGCAGGTCGAAGCCGAGGTGATGGGCTTCTCCGGCAGTAAAGTGTTCCTGATGCCAGTCGGCAGTGTCGCCGGCATTGCCCCCGGTGCCCGAGTGGTGCCCCTGGCCGATACCGGTCGCCTGCCCATGGGCATGAGCATGCTCGGACGGGTGCTCGACGGTGCCGGTCGTGCCCTGGACGGCAAGGGCGGGATGAAGGCCGAAGACTGGGTGCCCATGGATGGCCCGACCATCAACCCGCTCAAGCGCGAACCGATCAGCGAACCGCTGGACGTGGGTATCCGTTGCATCAACGGCATGTTGACCGTCGGTCGTGGCCAGCGGCTTGGCCTGTTTGCCGGTACCGGTGTCGGTAAGTCGGTGTTGCTGGGGATGATGACGCGCTTTACCGAGGCCGACATTATCGTCGTCGGGCTGATCGGTGAGCGGGGGCGTGAAGTTAAAGAATTCATCGAGCACATCCTCGGTGAAGAAGGCCTCAAGCGATCAGTGGTCGTGGCGTCCCCGGCGGACGATGCGCCACTGATGCGCCTGCGCGCTGCCATGTATTGCACGCGCATCGCCGAGTATTTCCGCGACAAGGGCAAGAACGTTCTGTTGCTGATGGATTCCCTGACCCGATTCGCCCAGGCCCAGCGGGAAATCGCCCTGGCCATTGGCGAGCCGCCGGCGACCAAGGGCTATCCGCCGTCGGTATTCGCCAAGCTGCCGAAGCTGGTGGAGCGGGCGGGTAACGCGGAGAAGGGCGGCGGTTCGATCACTGCGTTCTACACCGTACTGTCCGAAGGCGACGACCAGCAGGACCCGATTGCCGACTCGGCGCGGGGCGTGCTCGACGGGCATATCGTGCTGTCCCGGCGCCTGGCCGAGGAAGGGCATTACCCGGCCATTGATATCGAGGCATCCATCAGCCGGGTGATGCCGGCGGTGGTGTCGCCGGAACACATGACCCGTGCGCAGTATTTCAAGCAGTTGTGGTCGCGCTATCAGCAGAGCCGCGACCTGATCAGCGTTGGCGCCTATGTCGCCGGCGGCGATCGGGAAACCGATCTGGCGATTTCCCTGCAGCCGCAATTGGTCAAATACCTGCGCCAGGGCCTCAACGACAGCATCAGCCTGGGCGAAAGCGAAGCGTATCTCGCCTCGATTTTCGCGCCCGCGGCGGGCGGTTAAGCGGTCATGGCCCAGAGTCGGGCAGGGCGGCTGGCGCCGGTGGTGGAAATGGCCGAGAAGGCCGAGAAAACCGCCGTGCAACGCCTGGGGTATTTCCAGGGGCAGGTGAAGGTAGCCGAAAGCAAACTCGCCGACCTTGAAGCCTTCCGCCTCGACTATCAGGAGCAATGGATCGTACGCGGCAGCAGCGGTGTCTCGGGTCAGTGGTTGCTGGGCTATCAGGGCTTTCTCGCGCAACTGGGCACGGCCATCGACCAGCAGCGGCAAAGCCTGGCCTGGCATCAGAACAACCTCAACAAGGCCCGGGAAACCTGGCAGCAGGCGTTTGCCCGGGTCGAAGGCTTGCGCAAGCTGGTTCAGCGCTATGCCGATGAAGCGCGGGCGCTTGAAGACCGGCGCGAACAGAAATTGCTGGATGAGTTGTCCCAGCGCCTGCCACGGCAGGATCACCTGTAGGAGCGAGCTCGCTCGCGATGAACCCGAGAGCGCACGGGGTTGTCAGGTGTACAGCGATACGATTGACGACCATCGCCACCACAACCTCCCGCCTTGCTCCAACCTCTACCAAATGCTAAACCTTGTACAAGCAGGTTTACCAATGACAAGGAAGCCATGAAATGTCAGTCGTTACAGAAGTCTCTCCGGATGGGCAAAAGCTGACGATATCGGTCAAGGGACGCTTCGATTTCGCCAAGCATCAGGAATTTCGGGAATCCTATGAGCGTGCCGACGGGAAAGTGCCGAGTTCGGTTGTGGTCGACCTGAAAGACGCCACTTACCTCGACAGCTCGGCCCTGGGCATGCTGCTTCTGCTGCGTGATCACGCCGGTGGCGACGACTCCGATATCCGCGTCGTCAACAGCAGTACCGATGTGCGCAAGATCCTCGCCATCTCCAACTTCGACAAGCTGTTCGACATCAGTTGATTGCCATGCAATCACTGGAGCCGTTGACGATCCTGATTGCCGAGGACAGCGCCGCCGATCGCCTGCTGTTGTCGAGCATCCTGCGCCGCCAGGGGCACGTAGTGCTGACGGCGGCCAACGGTGCCGAAGCGGTCGAGGCGTTTCGCCAGCAACCACCGCACCTGGTGTTGATGGATGCCATGATGCCGGTAATGGACGGCTTCGAGGCAGCCCGGCAGATCAAGGCCCTGGCCGGGGAAACCCTGGTGCCGATCATCTTCCTCACGTCCTTGTCCGAAAGCGAAGCGCTGGCCCGTTGCCTGGAGGTTGGCGGTGACGACTTTCTGGCAAAGCCGTACAACCAGGTGATTCTTGCAGCCAAGATCAAGGCGATGGATCGCTTGCGCCGATTGCAGGATACCGTACTGCAACAGCGTGACCAGATCGCCCGGCACCATGATTACCTGCTCAACGAACAGCGTGTGGCCAAGGCTGTTTTCGACAAGGTGGCACACTCCGGCTGCCTGAATGCCGCACCGAACATCCGTTATCTGCAATCGCCCTATGCGCTGTTCAACGGCGACCTGCTGCTGGCCGCGTTCACGCCGGCCGGAGACATGCACGTAATGCTGGGCGACTTCACCGGCCATGGCCTGCCCGCAGCGGTGGGGGCGATGCCCCTGGCCGAAGTGTTTTACGGGATGACGGCCAAGGGCTATGGCCTGGCGGAAACCCTGCGGGAGATGAATGCCAAGCTCAAGCGCATCCTGCCGGTGGACATGTTCTGCTGTGCCACCTTGCTGTGCCTGAGTTTTCAGCGTCGCTCGGTGGAGGTCTGGAACGGTGGCATGCCGGACGGTTATCTGCATTGCATGGCGAGTGGCGAGCGAACGCCTCTTCCGGCACGGCACCTGCCCTTGGGGGTGCTGAGCCCGGAATCCTTCGATGAGCGCACTGAGGTGTTCCCCATGGCGCTCGGAGACAGGGTGTTTCTCCTGTCCGATGGGGTGATCGACACCTGCGACGCCAATGACCAGTTGTTTGGCGCGCAGCGCTTGCAGCAGGTGTTTGCCGCCAACCGCCAACCAGATGCGCTGTTCGAAGAGATCGAGCAGGCACTGCGCCATTTCGGCGGAGAAGCGCGCGACGATGTCAGCATGGTCGAGATCAGCCTGCTGGAGCCGGCGCAGATCGCTGCGCCAGCGTTGGTCTACTCCGACAGCGGTCAGTCCTGCCCGCTGGACTGGTCGGTAAGTTTCGAGTTTCGCGCCGCCACGCTCAAGCGTTTCAATCCATTGCCCTATCTGCTGCAGCTGCTGCTGGAAGTTCATGGTCTTCGGGCGCAGAGCGGTGCGCTCTACAGCGTACTGGCGGAACTCTAT
This sequence comes from Pseudomonas sp. 18173, assembly GCF_050432945.1. NCBI lineage: Bacteria > Pseudomonadati > Pseudomonadota > Gammaproteobacteria > Pseudomonadales > Pseudomonadaceae > Pseudomonas > Pseudomonas sp. 18173. The sequence goes on along the minus strand of NZ_JBKFTN010000017.1, from coordinate 70,043 downwards.
TCCAATGCCCTGGAGCATGGCGTTCTGGGGCTCGATTCGAGCCTCAAGCGCAATGCCTCGGGTTTTGCGCGATATTACCAGGAGCGCAATACGCGGCTGGACCAGCTTCAGGACGGCTATGTACGCCTGCATTTGCAGGTGGCGCCAACGGACGACGGCGGTTGCCTGACCATCCACATCGAAGACAGTGGCAAGGGTTTCGATGTCGAACGGGTGATGCAGAGGCCTCTGGATGACATCCGCCTGTCGGGACGCGGGATCAGTCTGATCCGTCAGTTGGGGCGTAATGCCCGCTGGGCCGACGATGGTCGAAGTGCACGCGTGGAGTTTATCTGGGAGGCTCTGGCATAATTCGCGCATTCTTGATCAAGGAGTGAGCAAGTGGACGAGACACATGTGGATCGCGACGTGCTGAGTGCATTGCGGGAAGTGATGGAAGATGGCTATCCGGACCTGCTGGATATCTTTCTTGCGGACTCCGAAGAGCGCCTGAGCGTCTTGAGAACGGCTGACAGTGCCACGCTGCTCGTAGAAACAGCCCATAGCTTCAAAGGCAGCTGCAGCAATATGGGGGCGGTCAGGCTGACCGCGCTCTGCCACCAGCTCGAACAACAGGCCAGTAGTTCGCCAGGCACCGACGTGCAGGAACTGGTGCGCGAAATCGACCAGGAGTTCGCCGGTATCCGGCCTCTGTACGAAGCTGAACGACAGCGTTGCCCGGCAAAAATCTGAGCATACGCTGCATTCGTTCTCTTTCGAGTGAAACTGGCTCGACCTTTGCAGTCAATCATTCAACTGTACTTACGAGCCCCGTGCAGCGGAGACCGTTTCATGCCCGTTACCCCCGATATTCTGTTTAAGGCCTCCAGGCAGGCCAAGACTCAAGCCGCCAACGCCAATCCTCCGGCGCAGACCGCTGAGCCCGGGGACAAGGCCGCAAGCTTCGCTCGTGTCTACGCCAATCAGGCGCAGGGCAAGCCCGATGCAGCAGCGGACGCCTCGTCCAGGACGAGTCGTGGCAAACCCTCCGATGTCGCCGCAAAACAAGGCGCTGGCGACGACACGCCTGCCGCCGAAGAACCGCTGGTTGCCGATGGCGGCAAATCCTTGCCTGCCGACAAGCCGGTGCAGGCTGACGACAACGCGGCCAGCGATGACGCGTCGGATGCCGACCCGGCGCCGGTCGTCGATACGGTGCCACTCGATCCGGCGCTTGATCCCGCATTGCAGCAAGCCATACAGCCAGTGGTGCCTGCACCAGCGCCGACAACGCCTGCCGTGGCCGATGCGGCGCAGCCCGCCGCTGAAGCGGCGATCACGGCTGCAAACGCTGCTGCAAGCGCTGTGGCGCCGACCGGTACTGACGGCGATTTCGATCCCGAAGCCGATCCGCTCGACGCATTGCCGGCGGTGCGCCTGGCGATGGAGCAGAGCGGTCACGTATCGGCGTCCAGCCAGGCGCAGCCCAAGTCTGCACCGACACAGGCGCAAGCCCAGGCTGACGGTGAACTGACGCCGGCGCAAAACTTTGCCGCCGGCATGGCGGCCATGCTGGATGTTCAGGGTGACAAGAGCAGCACCGGCAAGGGCGACGACAAGGCTTTCAGTGGCTTGATCGATGACGGCCTGAAGGATCTCAAGTCCGCCAGCAGCGACACCCGTGTCGACGATTTCGCCAACCGCCTGGCAGCGCTGACCCAGGTGGCCACGCCGAAGACCGCCAATGCCTTGCCGGTGAACCAGCCGATCGCCATGCATCAGAGCGGGTGGACCGAAGAGGTGGTGAACCGGGTCATGTACCTGTCCAGCGCCAACCTCAAGGCGGCGGACATCCAGTTGCAACCCGCAGAGCTTGGGCGCCTGGACATTCGGGTGAACATGGTTCCCGACCAGCAGACCCAGGTCACGTTCATGAGTGCGCATCCGGGAGTCCGTGAGGCGCTGGACAGCCAGGTCCATCGCTTGCGCGACATGTTTGCGCAGCAGGGCATGGGGCAGGTCGACGTCAACGTTTCGGACCAGTCCCGGGGTTCGCAAAACCAGGGTCAAAACCAGCAGGCTCAAAGCGGTCGCAGCCATGCGAGCGGTGGTCGCCTCGATTCAATGGATGACGACCTGTCCCACAGCGTCGCTGAAGTGACTGCCAACACCACCAGCGTGATCGGCTCCAGCGCGGTCGACTACTACGCCTGATCAAACACCAAACCCTGTGGGAGCGGGCTTGCTCGCGAATACGGTTTAACATTCAACATTGATGTTGACTGTCACAACGCATTCGCGAGCAAGCCCGCTCCCACATTTGTTTGGCGGCGCTCTTCAAAAAGGCGTCTGTCCACCCATCCCCCCTCCCAACCGTTCTGGCATAACACTTGCTCTTGCCTTGCCGTGCGACTGTGAAAACCCGAATAGTGACGGATTATTGGCATGGCGAAGAGCGACGCAGTAGTAAAAGACCCCGCAACCAAAGGCAAACTCAAGCTGATTATCGTGATCGTGGTGGCCTTGCTGCTGGCGATCGGTGTGTCCGTGGGGGCGACCTGGTACTTCATGCACAGCGCTCAGAGCAAGCCTGCCGCCGCCGAGGCGCAAACTGCTCCCGTCGGCAAGCAGCCAGCGATTTTCGAGTCGATGGCGCCAGCCTTTGTAGCCAACTTCAACCAGAACGGTCGCCAGCGCTACATGCAAGTGAGCATCACCATGCTCGCGCGCAACCAGGCGGACCTGGATGCGCTCAAGGTTCACATGCCGGTGATCCGCAACAACCTGGTCATGCTGTTCTCCGGGCAGGACTTTGCGACCCTGGCGTCGCCGGTCGGCCAGGAAATGCTGCGGCAGAAAGCCACCGCCAGCGTGCAGGAAGTGGCGCAGAAAGAGCTCGGCAAAGTGGTGATCGAACAGTTGCTTTTCACTAATTTCGTACTGCAGTAGGAACACGACATGGCCGTGCAGGACCTGCTGTCCCAGGATGAGATCGACGCGCTGTTGCATGGCGTCGACGATGGTCTGGTACAGACCGAAAACGCTGCCGAACCCGGCACCGTCAAAAGCTATGACCTGACCAGCCAGGATCGCATCGTCCGTGGACGCATGCCGACCCTGGAAATGATCAACGAGCGTTTCGCCCGCTATACCCGCATCAGCATGTTCAACATGTTGCGCCGCTCGGCAGACGTGGCGGTCGGCGGCGTGCAGGTGATGAAGTTCGGCGAATACGTGCACTCGCTGTACGTGCCGACCAGTCTCAACCTGGTCAAGATCAAACCCCTGCGCGGCACCGCGCTGTTCATCCTCGACGCCAAACTGGTGTTCAAGCTGGTGGACAACTTCTTCGGCGGTGACGGCCGGCACGCCAAGATCGAAGGGCGTGAATTCACGCCGACCGAACTGCGCGTGGTGCGCATGGTGCTGGAGCAGGCGTTCGTCGATCTGAAGGAAGCCTGGCAGGCGATCATGGAAGTCAACTTCGAGTACATCAACTCGGAAGTGAACCCGGCCATGGCCAACATCGTCGGCCCGAGCGAAGCCATCGTGGTGTCGACCTTCCACATCGAACTCGATGGCGGTGGCGGCGACCTGCACGTGACCATGCCGTATTCGATGATCGAACCGGTGCGCGAAATGCTCGACGCCGGCTTCCAGTCGGACCTCGATGACCAGGACGAGCGCTGGGTCAACGCCCTGCGCCAGGACGTGCTCGACGTCGACGTGCCGATCGGCGCAACGGTGGCTCGTCGTCAACTGCGCCTGCGCGACATCCTGCACATGCAGCCGGGGGATGTGATCCCGGTCGAGATGCCGGAAGAGATGATCATGCGCGCCAACGGCGTGCCGGCCTTCAAGGTCAAGATGGGCTCGCACAAAGGCAACCTGGCGTTGCAAGTGATCGAGCCGATCGAGCGCCGTTGACCGGCGCTCGTACCCATTCGCGAATAACCGAATCCTGAACTTTTGCTCGCCGAGGACACTGACAATATGAACACCCAAGACGATCAGGCTCTGGCCGATGAGTGGGCTGCGGCCCTGGAAGAAACCGGCGATGCCGGGCAGGCTGACATCGACGCCTTGCTGGCCGCCGATTCCGGCAACTCCGCGTCCAACCGCCTGCCAATGGAAGAGTTCGGCAGCGTGCCGAAAAACAACGATCCGGTGAGCCTTGAAGGCCCGAACCTGGACGTGATCCTCGATATCCCGGTGTCGATCTCCATGGAAGTGGGCAGCACCGACATCAACATCCGCAACCTGCTGCAACTGAACCAGGGTTCGGTGATCGAGCTTGATCGCCTGGCCGGCGAGCCGCTGGACGTGCTGGTCAACGGCACGCTCATCGCCCACGGCGAAGTGGTGGTGGTCAACGAGAAGTTCGGCATCCGCCTGACCGACGTGATCAGCCCAAGCGAACGCATCAAGAAGCTGCGCTGAGTGAAAAAGCTTCTGGGGACTTTGCTGGGGGCTGCGCTGGCCATGCCGTTCAGCGTGCTGGCGGCCGAACCGGTCGCAGCGGCGACCACGGCTGCTGCGCCCGCGGTGAGCAGTGGTGTGGGTGGTCAACTGACGCAACTGGTGTTCGGCTTGCTGCTGGTGCTGGGGCTGATCTTCCTCCTCGCCTGGTTGCTGCGGCGGGTCCAGCAGGCCGGTCCGGCCGGCAAGGGGCAAGTGATCGACATTGTCGGCTCCCGCGCTCTGGGGCCTCGTGACCGGTTGATGCTGGTGCAGGTCGGCAACGAGCAGATTCTGCTCGGCCTGAGCCCCGGCAACATCACTGCGCTGCATGTTCTCAAGGAGCCGGTGCAAGTGCCGAGCACCGAGAAGCCGACGCCGGAATTCGCCCAGCGCCTGTTGGAAATGCTGGGTAAAGATCAGAAGGATAAGAAGTAATGGGTGCGCTACGCATCGTCCTGACACTGGCCCTGATGCTGGCCGCACCGCTGGCATTTGCCGCCGACCCGCTGTCGATCCCGGCCATCACCCTGGGCACCAATGCGCAGGGGGCGCAGGAATACTCGGTCAGCCTGCAAATCCTGCTGATCATGACCGCGCTGAGTTTTATCCCGGCGTTTGTCATGCTGATGACCAGCTTCACCCGGATCATCATTGTCTTCTCGATCCTGCGCCAGGCCCTGGGCCTGCAGCAGACACCGTCGAACCAGATCCTCACCGGCATGGCGCTGTTCCTGACCCTGTTCATCATGGCGCCGGTGTTCGACCGGGTGAACCAGGACGCTTTGCAGCCGTACCTGGCGGAAAAGCTCACGGCCCAGGATGCGGTCGCCAAGGCGCAGGTGCCGATCAAGGACTTCATGCTGGCCCAGACCCGCACCAGCGATCTGGAGCTGTTCATGCGCCTGTCCAAGCGCACTGACATCGCGACGCCGGATCAGGCGCCGCTGACCATCCTGGTGCCGGCGTTCGTGACCTCGGAGCTGAAAACCGCGTTCCAGATCGGTTTCATGATCTTCATTCCGTTCCTGATCATCGACCTGGTCGTGGCCAGTGTGCTCATGGCCATGGGTATGATGATGCTGTCGCCGCTGATCATTTCCCTGCCGTTCAAAATCATGCTGTTCGTGCTGGTCGATGGCTGGGCGCTGATCATCGGCACCCTGGCGAGCAGCTTCGGCGGTGTATCGCCATGACCCCTGAAGTCGCCGTAGACATTTTCCGCGAAGCCCTGTGGCTGACCACCATGATGGTCGCCGTGCTGGTGATTCCGAGCCTGCTGGTGGGGCTGCTGGTGGCGATGTTCCAGGCCGCCACCCAGATCAACGAACAGACCCTGAGCTTTTTGCCGCGCCTGCTGGTGATGCTGGTGACGCTGATCGTCGGCGGTCCGTGGCTGGTGCAGACCTTCATGGATTACATCCTGCAGCTGTACGGCAGCATTCCTCAGGTCATCGGCTAAACCATGTCACTGCTTGCGCTGACCGATACGCAGATCAGCACCTGGGTGGCGACGTTCATGTTGCCGCTGTTTCGTGTCGGCTCCTTGCTGATGGTCATGCCGGTGTTCGGCACGACCTTGCTGCCTCGGCGCATCCGCCTGTACTTCGCGTTGGCCATTACCGTGGTCATCGCGCCGGGCCTGCCACCGATGCCCCCGGTCAATCCCCTGGACCTGAGCGGGTTGCTGCTGATCGCCGAACAGATCCTCATCGGTGCGGTGATGGGCTTTTCCTTGCAGCTGTTCTTCCAGGCCTTCGTGGTGGCCGGGCAGATCGTCGCCATTCAAATGGGCATGGGCTTCGCCTCGATGATCGATCCGGCCAACGGCGTATCGACGGCGGTGATCGGGCAGTTTTTCACCATGCTGGTGACGCTGCTGTTCCTGTCCATGAACGGTCATCTGGTGGTGTTCGAGATCCTCACCGAGAGCTTCACCACGCTGCCGGTGGGTGGCGGCCTGATGGTCAACCACTACTGGGAGCTGGCCGGCAAGCTCGGCTGGGTGCTCGGCTCGGCGTTGTTGCTGGTGCTGCCGGCGATTACCGCGCTGCTGGTGGTCAACATCGCGTTTGGCGTCATGACCCGGGCGGCGCCGCAACTGAACATTTTTTCTGTCGGCTTCCCGCTGATCCTGGTGCTTGGGCTGTTCATCGTCTGGGTCGGGCTGGCGGACATTCTCAACCAGTACCAGCCGCTGGCTTCCGAGGCCTTGCAGCTATTACGCGAAATGGCACGGGCGAGCTGAGTCATGGCGGAGAGCGAAAGCGGTCAGGACAAGACAGAAGACCCCACGGAGAAGCGCAAGCAGGACTCCCGTGAAAAGGGTGAGGTCGCGCGGTCCAAGGAGCTCAACACCCTGGCGATCATGCTGGTCGGCGCCTCGGCGTTGCTGATTTTTGGTGGCGCCATGGCGCAGGACATGATGGAGCTGATGCGCATCAACTTCTCGCTGCCTCGGGAAGTGATCCTGGACCAGCGCTACATGGCCACCTACCTGATGCGCTCGGGGCAAATTGCCCTTTGGTCGATCCAGCCGGTGATGATCACGCTGGTGCTGGCCGCCATCATCGGTCCGATTTCCCTGGGGGGGTGGCTGTTCGCGGCAAGCTCCATGGCGCCCAAGTTCAGCCGCTTGAACCCGGGCCCCGGGCTCAAGCGCATGTTCTCGACCAAGTCGCTGGTCGAGCTGCTCAAGGCCCTGGCCAAGTTCATCATCATTCTGTTCGTGGCGCTGGCGGTGTTGTCGTCGGACATCGATGACCTGCTGCGCATCGCCCATGAGCCTCTGGAGATGGCCATCATTCACAGCCTGCAAGTGGTGGGCTGGAGCACCTTGTGGATGGCCTGCGGCTTGATCCTCATCGCTGCGGTGGACGTGCCCGTGCAGCTCTGGGAAAGCCACAAGAAACTGCTGATGACCAAACAGGAAGTGCGTGACGAGCACAAGGATCAGGAGGGGCGACCGGAGGTCAAGCAGCGAATTCGCCAGCTGCAGCGCGAGATGTCCCAGCGACGGATGATGGCCGCCATTCCCGAGGCCGACGTGGTCATCACCAACCCGACGCACTACGCCGTGGCGCTCAAGTACGACCCGGAAAAGGGTAATGCGCCGGTATTGCTGGCCAAGGGCACCGACTTCCTGGCCCTGAAGATCCGTGAAATCGCGGCGGCCAACGAGATCCTGTTGCTGGAATCCCCGGCGTTGGCGCGCTCGATCTACTACTCCACCGAGCTTGAGCAGGAAATCCCCGGCGGGCTCTATCTGGCGGTTGCGCAGGTACTGGCTTACGTCTATCAGATTCGCCAGTACCGCGCGGGGAAGGGCAAACGGCCGGATCCGCTCAAGGATGACTTGCCGATTCCGCCGGATTTGCGCCGCGATTCCTGAGAGGACTATTAAATCTGTAATCGATTTTGTCCCAGTGCACGTACGCAATGCCTTTGCATTACTTGATATCGCTCTGCGGTTTCCAGATTGATTATTGGGGCGCGAGTGGGCTCTAGGTGTAGGACGGAAATTTGACTACCCTCTTTAAAGGGTAGAGTTCTTAAAAATGGTTCTGTGAGGGTGTCGCCCCGAAGCTCTTGGCATAATATTGTATTGCCACTTTCGTTGTGGATCCAGATGCTCATGTAAATGGTTTTGAAGTAATTGTGTGGGACAATGCTGCTGACGTTTACTGTAATGGTTTCGAGTGCCAAGTTGAACTCGATTTCAATAACGGCGTTAGAGTTTAGGCCGTATTGGTGCCAGGTAAAGGTGCTGCCCGTAACGATTCGCGGGTTTTTATTTTGATGTGATAAGTACAGGTCTTGGTATTTTTCTTCCAGTTGTGCTTTTTTGGCGGGGGGGAATGTATCTATGGCGAGGGAGATATTATCCCTTCCTGGATGATGTTTGTGAAGAAAAATAGTTGGCTCGTTTCTGAGAGAATTCGCCATTTTTTCTATTTCTATCTCCAGATTACTTTCTACAGGAGTATCGAGGTTACTATTTTTCAGACCTTGCCTGGTTAACTCAAAGATGTGTAGCTTGTTGGTAGGGTCGATTACTGAAGGGCTGTATGGGGATATGTTGTTTCTGTCAGGCTCTTCGTGAAATATCTCCAGCGTATAGGCTGGGTCGAAGGGTATTTTATCGATTGAGGGGGTGGTGTTGTCGCCCCTTAACTTCTTTTGAAATATGAGTTTCTGGGTTCTATCCTTTATGCTGATGGATGTGAAGATTTTATCTGCGTAAAGAATGTGTGGTTCTTTTGAGTTTATATCAATAAGCATATAATGCTGTTCTTGATTTACTTCAACTGAGGCGAAGTTTCCATAATACCCATTTAGTTCAATGCGTTGAGTGGCAAGTGCTGTTCCGCTTCTGTGGTAGTAAGAAATGTCTACTTGGTTTGTGGTGTCTGCTGTGATTTTTAGGTGTCGGGTGGTGATGTTTAATTTGCAGTCGATAGAGGAAGGGGGTTGCAGTGTGTATATGCCAATAGGCAGTTCTTCGAGAGTGATGGTAGGGGTTGTGATAGGTACAATGATGGATAGGTTGGTCCCATCTTTGAGAATCATTTCCTGATTGGCAATTTCTTTGAACAGTTTTTCTTCTAGTTTTAACTCCAGGGTCCCAGTTAGCGCAAATGGCTTTAGTGTGTGGGCGTCGACTAAGGCCAGGCGGCTGCTGAGTTGAAGGGTTTTGAGTATGTCGTTCAGTTGTTCTTTTTGCACAAGTTTGTAGAGTGGATAGACTGGTTTGCCATTAAGGTAGCGACTAATTGTTTCTTGTTTTTCGGATAAAGGTGTTTGTCCGAGTGTCAGGAATGGGGAGATATCGATGTTTGCTACTCTTGCACAACTATCAGCAATCAGATCAGGGAGTGGGTGGTTTGCTGCTTGGAATCCACTTTCGCTACTGAGCTTTCTATAAGTTTTGTTGAAGTCAATGAAGGCTGACTTTTCTGCCTTGTCAAAGATTGAGACTAGATAAAATAACCTGTGATGGTCAATTCTCCATGAGCTGGCGGGTTGATTGTCTTCAAGCAGTTTTTCAAAGTCGTTGAAAAATTTTTCCGGTTCGCGATTGTACATGAAGCCGCGCTTTAATATTTCTTCGCCAAAGTGTAGCTCTTGAAAATAGTGTGAATATATATCATTCCAGACATCAATGAGGTTGCGCAGCGGGCCGTGGTTGATGAACTGACCCTGATAGCCGTGCCCTATTTCATGCAACACCATAAAATCGCTCGCGTCTACTCCTATCCAAAGGGCGGATGTAGCAGATGAGGCGGCGGTGTAGCGATGTGCATAGTAAGCAAAACCCCCTCCGGAAGAGTCGGGCTTCATGAAGTATCGATTAGGAGGGTTCTTGTCGGTAGGGGAACGAGGTGAAAAGGACAGTCCGGCGAGGGTGTTATAGAAATCAAACACTTCCTGGTATTGTGTTTCCATGTTTTGAAGTCCATACGTCTGGTGAAATCGCTCCAGTCGCGGCAGGTCGGTCACCGGAAATAAAATGTCCGTATATTGTGTTGTTATGAGTGCGAAGGATTGTTGTTCATTCCACTGTTTGAAAAAGTCAGTGATGTCAGTGTTGGATTTAAAAACAGGAAGTGTTAGAGGGGGGGGGAGTTGTATTCTATTTCGATATCAATGCTTGACGGTATGGAGGTGTAGGGTGTGCTGATAAAGGGAACGCATTCATGGGTAATACTTAGCTCTGATTGAACGTTTGTAATAGGGCTGTTTTGCTCATTTTTTTGATCGAAGCTCAGAAGCTCTATCTGTAGATTTTGTTCAAAGGCCGGGTTGAGGTGCCTCAAGCGAATGGATGTACCAGGTTGTAATATGACACCTAAGGCTTGTTTGTCATGAAAGATACCCTTGCTCATGCCTGCGTTAAGTATCCAGCTTGGGTTTTCTAGTGTGTAAATTGTTAGCATCTGTTTTAGATTGGATGTGTTCATGCCTTTAGCCTTTTCGTTGATTAAGGTGTTTTGTTGTGTGTGTAAATTGTGAGGTGGAGTTTAAAATTGCTCTACTGTCATATTTGACAGGTTTTTATATTGTTTCGATTGGTTTTTTGTAGGTCATATTTCTTTTTTCTTTGACGCGAGCGGGCTCAATTTCGGTTTTTCGCGATGCCGACGATAACTTTTCGGTTTGCACAGGTGTTTGTGAGGTAAGGGGGGGCTTTGCCCTTTTGCCAATGGTCGATGGTTTCAGGCATTGCCCCTGCTTTCGTGCTGCTGCGCAAAAGTTGGAAAGCTTCTTGCAGTAGCCGCCCCGAGCCTGCTTCAGGCGTCAAAAGTTTGCTTTAAAGGAACGGGGAATACCGGTGGATCGCTCTCAGCTAATCAACGCAGCACGCACAAACGTTGCCGACCTCAGTCGGGGCAATCTGGGCGTGCCGCTGTTGCTGCTGGTCATGCTGGCGATGATGATGCTGCCGGTGCCGCCGTTCCTGCTGGACGTGTTCTTCACCTTCAACATTGCGCTGTCCATCGTCGTGCTGCTGGTGTGCGTCTACGCCTTGCGTCCGCTGGATTTCGCGGTGTTCCCGACCATCCTGCTGGTGGCGACGCTGTTGCGCCTGGCGTTGAACGTGGCGTCCACGCGGGTGGTGATGCTCCACGGCCAGGACGGCCATGCCGCTGCGGGCAAGGTGATCCAGGCGTTCGGCGAGGTGGTGATCGGCGGTAACTACGTGGTCGGTATCGTGGTTTTCGCGATCTTGATGATCATCAACTTCGTCGTGGTGACCAAGGGTGCGGGGCGGATTTCCGAGGTGAGCGCGCGCTTCACCCTCGATGCGATGCCCGGCAAGCAGATGGCAATCGACGCCGACCTCAACGCCGGCCTGATCGATCAGGCCCAGGCCAAGGCCCGCCGCTCGGAAGTGGCCCAGGAAGCCGAGTTCTACGGTTCCATGGACGGTGCCAGCAAATTCGTCCGTGGTGACGCCATCGCCGGCCTGTTGATCCTGTTCATCAACCTGATCGGCGGCATGGCCGTCGGTATCTTCCAGCACAACATGAACTTCGCCGACGCCGGCAAGGTGTATGCGCTGTTGACCATCGGTGACGGTTTGGTGGCGCAATTGCCATCACTGTTGTTATCGACAGCGGCAGCGATCATGGTGACCCGTGCTTCCGGTTCGGAAGACATGGGCAAGCAGATCAATCGCCAGATGTTCGCCTCGCCCAAGGCGCTGGCGGTGGCGGCGGGCCTGATGGCGGTCATGGGCCTGGTGCCCGGCATGCCGCACTTCTCGTTCCTGAGCATGGCGGCCCTGGCGGCCGGCGGCGCTTACCTGTTCTGGAAGAAGCAGAATGTCGCCAAGGTCCAGGCCCTGCAGGAGGTCAAGCGCCAGCAGGAGTTGCTGCCGTCGCCGGCCCGCGCCCAGGAAACCAAGGAGCTTGGCTGGGACGACGTGACCCCTATCGACATGATCGGCCTGGAAGTGGGTTATCGCCTGATTCCGCTGGTGGACCGCAACCAGGGCGGGCAGTTGCTGGCGCGGATCAAGGGGGTGCGCAAGAAGTTGTCCCAGGACCTCGGCTTCCTGATGCCGACCGTGCATATCCGCGACAACCTCGACCTGGCGCCGAGCGCCTATCGCCTGACCCTCATGGGGGTGATCCTGGCCGAGGCGGAGATCTACCCGGATCGCGAGCTGGCGATCAACCCGGGGCAGGTCTATGGCACGCTCAATGGCATTACCGCCAAAGATCCGGCTTTCGGCCTGGAGGCGGTCTGGATCGAAATCAGCCAACGCGCCCAGGCGCAATCGCTCGGATATACGGTGGTCGATGCCAGTACAGTAGTGGCCACCCACCTGAACCAGATACTCTACAAGCATTCCAGTGAACTGATCGGTCACGAGGAAGTGCAGCAACTCATGCAATTGCTGGCCAAAAGCTCGCCGAAACTGGCCGAGGAGCTGGTGCCGGGCGTGGTTTCGCTGTCGCAGCTGCTCAAGGTGCTGCAAGCGCTATTGGCCGAACAAGTGCCTGTGCGTGATATCCGCAGCATTGCCGAGGCGATCGCCAACAATGCCGCCAAGAGTCAAGATACCGCCGCGCTGGTGGCTGCCGTGCGGGTTGGCGTATCCCGCGCAATCGTGCAAAGCATTGTAGGCACTGAGTCGCAGCTGCCAGTTATCACGCTGGAGCCAAGGTTGGAACAGATATTGCTCAATAGTCTGCAAAAGGCAGGACAAGGCTCGGAAGAGGGCGTTCTGCTGGAGCCAAGCATGGCTGAGAAGCTGCAACGTTCGTTGATCGACGCGGCACAGCGTCAGGAGATGCAAGGTCAGCCGGTGATTCTGCTGGTGGCCGGTCCGGTTCGCGCGATGCTCTCGCGATTTGGCCGGCTCGCAGTCCCGGGTTTGCATGTGTTGGCTTACCAGGAAATCCCTGACAACAAGCAAGTGACCATCGTTGCGACAGTAGGGCCCAACGGCTGAGGTAGTGGTTTATGCAAGTTAAGCGTTTTTTCGCCGCCGATATGCGTCAGGCCATGAAGCTGGTTCGCGATGAGCTGGGCGCTGATGCCGCTATCATTGGCAACCGCCGGATCGCCGGGGGTGTCGAGCTGACGGCCGCGCTGGATTACAAGTTGTCGGCACTGGCGCCGCGGGTGCCGAACATGGAGCTCGAAGACGAGTTGCGCAAGACTCAGTCGCGGATCGTTACCGCCCAGGCCGAATTGAGCCTGCGTGGCGATGGCGAGAGCGACAATGCTACCAACCGTCAGTTGTTCGCCGGCTTGCCGTTGACCGCCGCCGAGCCGCTGATCGAGCCGACTTACGCCGAACCCCGTCGCCCTGCAGCCGCCGCTGCGCCAGCGTCCGCAGGTGTAGACCCGCGCGCGTTCGACTCGATGCGTTCGGAGCTCAACAGCCTGCGCGAACTCATGGAAGTACAGCTTGGCTCGCTGGCCTGGAATCAGCTGCAAGGCAGCCGTCCGGACCAGGCCAACCTCTGGCGTCGCCTGCAACGCATCGGCCTGTCGGGTCCGCTGTCGCGCGACCTGCTGGCAATGATCACCGACATCGAGGAACCCCGTCAGGCCTGGCGCATGTTGCTGGCGCACCTGGCACGCATGATCGCTACCCCGGAAGTCGAGCCGCTGGAAGAGGGCGGAGTGATCGCCATGGTCGGCCCTGCCGGCATGGGCAAGACCACCACCCTGGCCAAGCTGGCCGCCCGTTATGTGCTCAAGTACGGCGCGCAGAACATTGCGCTGGTGAGCATGGACAGCTTCCGCATCGGTGCCCAGGAGCAGCTCAAGACCCTGGGGCGCATACTCAATGTCTCGGTGACCCACGTCGATCCGGGCCAGTCCCTGGTGCAGGCGCTGGATCCATTGCTGCGCAAGCGCGTGGTGCTGATCGATACCGCGGGCCTGCAGGCCAGCGACCCGGCCCTGCGCATGCAGCTCGAAAGCCTGGCCGGTCGTGGCATCCGCTCGAAAAATTATCTGGTATTGGCAACCACCAGCCAGAAACAGGTTCTAACGGCCGCTTATCACAGTTACAAGCGTTGCGGGCTCGCTGGCTGCATCCTGACTAAACTGGATGAAACGGCGAGTCTGGGCGAGGTGTTGAGCCTGGCCATCAGTCATGAGTTACCCGTGGCCTACCTGACCGATGGCCCGCGGATCCCGGATGATTTGCATCTGCCGCGCCGTCATCAGTTGGTCAGTCGCGCCGTCAGCGTGCAAATGCAGGAAGAACCCAGCGAAGAAGCCATGGCTGACATGTTCGCTGACATCTACCACAGCCCGACCAAGCAGGTTGGCTGAGGTAATTAATGAATAGTTTTTGTACCTACATCGATGGTCTGCCATGCATTGTTCCGTTAGCGAACGCGCAGCCAGTAATGTGGCCTCCGTCTATGCAAGACAAGGTAAAGAAATAACATGGGCAGCATGCATCCCGTACAGGTGATCGCGGTGACCGGCGGCAAAGGTGGCGTCGGGAAAACTAACGTGTCAGTGAACTTGTCCCTGGCTTTGGCTGAGCTTGGCCGGCGCGTCATGCTGCTGGACGCCGACCTGGGACTGGCGAACGTCGACGTTCTGCTGGGCCTGACACCCAAACGTACCCTGGCCGACGTGATCGAGGGCCGCTGCGAACTGCGCGACGTACTGCTGCAGGGGCCTGGCGGCATCCGTATCGTTCCGGCCGCATCGGGCACTCAGAGCATGGTGCATCTGAGCCCTGCGCAACACGCGGGCCTGATCCAGGCCTTCAGTGATATCGGCGACAACCTCGACGTATTGGTGATCGACACCGCTGCGGGCATTGGTGACTCGGTAGTCAGTTTCGTTCGCGCCGCCCAGGAAGTGCTGCTGGTGGTGTGTGACGAGCCGACCTCGATCACCGATGCCTACGCGTTGATCAAGTTGCTCAATCGCGACTACGGCATGAACCGCTTCCGGGTCCTGGCCAACATGGCCCAGAGCCCGCAGGAAGGGCGCAACCTGTTCGCCAAGTTGACCAAGGTCACGGATCGTTTCCTCGACGTCGCCCTGCAATACGTCGGCGCCGTGCCCTACGACGAAAGCGTGCGCAAGGCCGTGCAGAAACAGCGCGCCGTCTACGAGGCTTTCCCGCGTTCCAAGTGCTCGCTGGCGTTCAAGGCCATCGCGCAGAAAGTCGATACCTGGCCGCTGCCGGCCAACCCGCGCGGGCACCTGGAGTTTTTCGTCGAGCGCCTCGTGCAACAGACAGCAGGACCCGTGCTATGACAGCAAGCGGTTACAACCTCTATAAAAAATCGGCCCGTGATGCGCAGTACGAGCTGATCGAGCGTTACGCGCCGCTGGTTAAACGCATTGCCTACCACTTGCTGGCGCGCTTGCCGGCCAGTGTCCAGGTCGAAGACCTGATCCAGGCCGGGATGATCGGCCTGCTTGAAGTGTCGACCAAATATGACGCCAGCAAAGGCGCCAGTTTCGAGACGTACGCGGGCATTCGAATCCGCGGCGCCATGCTCGATGAAGTGCGCAAGGGGGATTGGGCGCCACGTTCGGTTCACCGCAATACGCGCATGGTCAGCGACGCCATCCGCTCGATTGAAGCGAAAACCGGCCGTGACGCTAAAGATCACGAGGTTGCGGCCGAACTCCAATTGAGTCTCGACGATTACTACGGAATTTTGAACGACACCCTGGGCAGCCGCTTATTCAGTTTCGACGATCTGTTGCAGGATGGCGAACACGAAGGGCTGCACGAGGATGGCGCGAGTGCTCATCTCGAGCCGTCACGCGATCTGGAAGATGAACGCTTCCAGGCTGCGCTGGCGGATGCGATTGCCAATTTGCCGGAGCGTGAGCGACTGGTGTTGGCGCTGTACTACGACGAAGAGTTGAACCTCAAGGAAATCGGTGAGGTCCTGGGGGTCAGCGAATCGCGGGTCAGCCAGTTACACAGCCAGTGCGCGGCCCGTTTGCGGGGGCGTTTGGGGGAGTGGCGAGCGCGCTGAAGGCAGTGTGGGGACACTGCGAACGAGGCTGGTGTGGTGCTGAACTGCACCGGTCGCGATCTGTTGTGCTCCAGACAGTCATTGAGTGCTTTGCCGGATTGATTGAAATGGCGCGTCCAGGTGCTGGGCGCGTTTAAGACTGCTTGGAGGTCGAATTGGACAAGAACATGAAAATCCTCATCGTTGATGACTTCTCAACGATGCGGCGGATCATCAAGAACCTGCTGCGTGACCTTGGGTTCACCAACACCGTCGAGGCCGACGATGGCACTACCGCCATTCCGGTGCTCAACAGCGGAAGCATCGACTTTCTGGTAACGGACTGGAACATGCCTGGCATGACCGGTATCGACCTGCTGCGCCACGTGCGTGCCGATGAAAAGCTCAAGCACCTGCCGGTGTTGATGGTGACCGCTGAAGCCAAGCGCGAGCAGATCATCGAAGCGGCCCAGGCTGGCGTTAACGGCTATGTGGTCAAACCCTTCACGGCCCAGGCGTTGAAAGAAAAAATCGAGAAGATTTTCGAACGCATCGGTTGATGAGTGCGCCACGGGGGAGCTATGGGCAATAACGAAACTTCATTGGGCGATTTCGAATCGACCCTGAAAAAACACGCCGTCGAATTGGTCGCAAGCCTTGAAAAGGGCAAGTTCGGCGACGCCGTGCAATTGATCCATGAGCTCAACCAGACCCGTGACCGCGGCCTGTATCAGGAAGTGGGCAAGCTCACTCGCGAGCTGCATAGCGCGATCGTCAATTTCCAGATTGACCCGCACATGCCGCAAGCCGAAGAAGTGTCGCAGATCACCGATGCCACCGAGCGCCTGGGGTATGTGGTCAAGCTGACCGAAGCCGCGGCCAACCGCACCATGGATCTGGTGGAAAGTGCCACGCCGCTGGTCAATGGCCTGGCGGATGAAGCCCAGGCCTTGAGCGCGGACTGGGGGCGCTTCATGCGTCGCGAAGTCGGTGCGCAAGAGTTTCGTGAACTGGCCCGGCGGGTCGACGGGTTCCTGGCGCGCAGCGGCACGGACAATCGCGCGGTGTCGGGCAACCTGAACGACATCCTGCTCGCCCAGGATTACCAGGACCTCACCGGGCAAGTGATCAAGCGTGTGACCCAACTGGTCACCGAAGTTGAAAGCAACCTGCTCAAGCTCGTGCTCATGGCCAGTCAGGTGGATCGCTTTGCGGGCATCGAACATGACCGTGAAGCGATGCTTGCTGAAAAAGATCCACAAAAACATCTCTCTCAGGGTGAAGGTCCGCAGATTCATGCCGATAAAAGAGAAGACGTTGTGTCCGGTCAGGACGATGTGGACGATTTGTTATCCAGCCTGGGTTTTTAGAATTTTAGAACTTTAGGTTTTTGGGTTTTTAGACCTGTAGGAGCACACCCTTAATGAGCTTCGGCGCCGATGAAGAGATCCTTCAGGATTTCCTGGTTGAGGCCGGCGAAATTCTAGAGCAACTGTCCGAACAACTGGTCGAGCTGGAAAGCCGTCCGGATGATGCGGACTTGCTCAATGCAATTTTTCGCGGTTTTCACACTGTAAAAGGGGGCGCCGGCTTCCTCCAGCTCAACGAGCTGGTGGAGTGCTGCCACATCGCCGAGAACGTGTTCGACATCCTGCGCAAGGGTGAGCGTCGCGTCGATTCGGAACTGATGGACGTGGTTCTCGAAGCGCTGGACGCGGTGAACAGCATGTTCAGCGAAGTCCGCGAGCGCAGCCCGATCACGGCGGCGACACCTGAACTGCTTGCGGCGCTGGCCCGTCTGGCCGAGCCGCAATCGGCTGACGAGGTGGTGTCTGCACCCGTTGTCGCTGCGGTCGAAGCGCCTGAGGCAGAAGCCGAGTCGGGCGATATCACCGACAATGAATTCGAACAACTGCTGGACTCGCTCAATGCCGTCAAAGCTCAGGCCGAGGCGCCGGCAGCTGTTTCTGCGCCGGTCAGCGATGCTGCTGCCAGCGATGAAATCACCGATGCCGAGTTCGAGTCGCTGCTCGATCAACTGCACGGCAAGGGCCAGTTCGCCGTCGATGCGGTGGTCCCTGCGCCCGCCGCGCCAGAAGCGCCGAAAGCGGCCGGCGACAGCTCCGACATTACCGACGATGAATTCGAGGCCTTGCTCGATCAGTTGCACGGCAAGGGTAACTTTGCCGTCGAGGCACTGGAGTCGGCCATCGCTTCGGTGCCAGCACCCGCAGCGCCAAGCGCGGCGGCGGCCGGTAGCGACCTGATCACCGATCACGAATTCGAATCGCTGCTCGACGAATTGCACGGCAAAGGCAAGTTCAGCGAAGTCGGCACCGCAACCGTGGCCAACGGTTCGAACGCTTCTGTTGCTGCACCGGTGGCCAAGGCTGCTGCGCCGAAACCTGTGGCCAAGGCACCCGAGCCGAAAGCCGAAGCGCCGGCCCCGGTCGCCGCTGCTGCACCGGCTGCCGCCCGTGCGCCGGCCGCGCCACCGGCGGAAAAGCCGGCGAGCGAAGCCGAGACCACCGTACGCGTCGATACCGCGCGTCTCGACGAGATCATGAACATGGTCGGCGAGCTGGTGCTGGTGCGTAACCGCCTGGTCCGCCTGGGCCTCAACAGCGGCGACGAAGCCATGTCCAAGGCCGTGTCGAACCTCGACGTGGTCACGGCCGACCTGCAAACCGCGGTCATGAAGACCCGGATGCAACCGATCAAGAAAGTCTTCGGGCGCTTCCCGCGCCTGGTTCGCGACCTGGCTCGCCAGCTCAAGAAAGAGATCAACCTGGAACTGGTCGGCGAAGAAACCGACCTCGACAAGAACCTCGTCGAGGCCCTGGCCGACCCGCTGGTCCACTTGGTGCGCAACGCGGTCGACCACGGCATCGAGTCCCCGGAAGAACGCGAAGCCTCGGGCAAGGCCCGTGGCGGCAAGGTCATCCTGGCGGCAGAGCAGGAGGGCGATCACATCCTGCTGTCGATCTCCGATGACGGCAAAGGCATGGACCCGAACGTCCTGCGTTCCATCGCGGTCAAGCGCGGTGTGATGGACAAGGATGCGGCCGATCGCCTGAGCGACACCGAATGCTACAACCTGATCTTCGCCCCGGGGTTCTCGACCAAGACCGAGATCTCCGACGTCTCGGGTCGTGGCGTGGGCATGGACGTGGTGAAAACCAAGATCTCCCAGCTCAACGGTTCGATCAACATCTACTCGGCCAAGGGCCAGGGTTCGAAGATCGTCATCAAGGTGCCGCTGACCCTGGCGATCATGCCGACGCTGATGGTCATGCTCGGCAACCAGGCGTTTGCGTTCCCGCTGGTGAACGTCAACGAAATCTTCCACCTCGACCTGTCGACCACCAACGTCGTGGACGGCCAGGAAGTGGTGATCGTGCGGGACAAGGCACTGCCATTGTTCTACCTCAAACGCTGGCTGGTCAGCTCCGCCGCTCATGAAGAGCAGCGCGAGGGACATGTGGTGATCCTTTCGGTGGGCACACAGCGGATCGGTTTTGTCGTCGATCAACTGGTGGGCCAGGAAGAAGTGGTCATCAAGCCATTGGGCAAAATGCTCCAGGGAACGGCGGGCATGTCCGGCGCCACCATCACCGGTGACGGCCGCATCGCGCTGATTCTCGATGTTCCGAGCATGCTCAAGCGTTACGCCACACGGCGTATTTGATTCTGGTGGAGCGGGGCGCCTGGCCCCGCTCCATCTAACGGAGTGTTTATGGCAGTCAAAGTCCTGGTGGTGGACGATTCGGGGTTTTTCCGCCGCCGCGTCTCGGAAATTCTTTCAGCGGATTCCAATATCCAGGTCGTCGGCACGGCGACCAACGGCAAAGAGGCGATTGATCAGGCGCTGGCCCTCAAGCCCGACGTGATCACCATGGACTACGAGATGCCGATGATGGACGGCATCACCGCCGTGCGGCACATCATGCAACGCTGCCCGACCCCGGTCCTGATGTTCTCCTCGCTGACCCATGAAGGCGCCCGGGTTACCCTCGATGCGCTGGATGCCGGTGCGGTGGACTTCCTGCCGAAGAATTTCGAAGACATCTCGCGCAATCCCGAGAAGGTCAAGCAACTGTTGTGCGAGAAGATTCTCAGCATTTCGCGCAGCAATCGTCGAGTCAGCACCTACAGCGCTCCGGCGCCTGTCGCTGCGTCAGCCCCGACGCCTGCGCCTTCCAGCGTCGGCGGTTATGGCAGCAGCGCACCCGTGCGTCCGGCACCGACACCCATTGCTGCGCGTACGCACGCGGCCACTGCGTCGTCGCCCGCGCCGAAACGCAAAGCCTACAAACTGGTGGCCATCGGTACGTCGACCGGCGGCCCGGTAGCGCTGCAACGGGTCCTGACCCAATTGCCAGCCAACTTCCCGGCCCCGATCGTGCTGGTTCAACACATGCCGGCCGCCTTCACCAAGGCCTTCGCCGAACGCCTGGACAAGCTCTGCCGCATCAGCGTCAAGGAAGCCGAGGATGGCGATATCCTGCGTCCGGGCCTGGCGCTGCTGGCGCCGGGTGGCAAGCAGATGATGATCGACGGCCGCGGTGCGGTGAAAATCCTCCCGGGCGACGAACGTCTGAATTACAAACCGTGCGTGGACATCACCTTCGGTTCGGCAGCCAAGTCCTACGGCGACAAAGTTCTGGCGGTGGTCCTGACCGGCATGGGCGCCGACGGCCGTGAGGGCGCGCGCCTGCTCAAGCAGGGCGGCAGTTCGATCTGGGCACAGGACGAAGCCAGCTGCGTGATCTACGGCATGCCGATGGCCATCGTCAAGGCTGAGCTGGCCGACGCGGTGTACAGCCTCGACGACATTGGCAAGCACCTGGTCGAGGCCTGTATCTGATGGATGTCCTAAGCCTGATCGGCATCATCATGGCCTTTGTCGCCATCATCGGCGGCAACTACCTGGAAGGCGGTCATCTCGGCGCCCTGGCCAACGGCCCGGCAGCGCTGATCGTGCTCGGCGGCACCATCGGCGCCGCGCTGCTGCAATCGCCGATGAGCGCCTTCAAGCGCGCCATGCAGATCCTCGCCTGGATCCTGTTCCCGCCTCGCGTTGACCTGGCCGGTGGTATCGACCGCGTGGTGAACTGGAGCCTGACCGCCCGCAAGGAAGGCCTGCTCGGCCTGGAAGGCATCGCCGACGCCGAGCCCGACAACTACGCGCGCAAAGGCCTGCAACTGCTGGTCGACGGCGCCGAGCCGGAAGCGATCCGCAGCATTCTGGAAGTGGACTTCTACACCCAGGAAAGCCGCGACGTCGAAGCGGCCAAGGTCTTCGAAAGCATGGGCGGTTACGCGCCGACCATCGGCATCATCGGTGCGGTGATGGGCCTGATTCACGTCATGGGCAACCTGGGTGATCCGTCGCAACTGGGTAACGGCATCGCCGTGGCCTTCGTCGCGACTATCTACGGCGTGGCCAGTGCCAACCTGGTGCTGCTGCCGATTGCCGCCAAACTCAAATCCATCGCGTTGCGCCAGTCGCGTTATCGCGAAATGTTGTTGGAAGGACTCCTGTCGATCGCCGAAGGTGAAAACCCTCGCTCCATTGAGTTGAAGCTTCAGGGCTTCATGGATTAAGGGAATAAGCTCATGGCACGTCGTCGCCAGCATGAAGAGCATGTAAACCATGAACGTTGGCTGGTTTCCTATGCCGACTTCATCACCTTGCTGTTCGCCTTTTTCGTGGTGATGTACTCCATCTCTTCGATCAACGAAGGCAAGTACAAGGTCATTTCCGAAGCATTGATCGGGGTCTTTACCGACTCCGACCGTTCGCTCAAGCCGATCCCCATCGGTGACGAGCGGCCGAAGACCGTGACCCCGGCCAAGCCGCTGGTCAAGGACAGCGACCAGGTCGATGCCGGTGTTGCCGGCGCCAGCGATCCACTCAAAAGCATCGCCGACGACATCAGCGCGGCCTTTGGTGACCTGATCAGCTCCAACCAGATGACCGTGCGCGGCAATGAGCTGTGGGTCGAGATCGAGCTCAACTCCAGCCTGTTGTTCGGCAGCGGTGATGCCATGCCCAGCGACATCGCGTTCAACATCATCGACAAGGTTGCCGCGATCCTCAAGCCGTTCGACAACCCGATTCATGTCGAAGGTTTCACCGACGATCAACCGATCCGCACTGCGCAGTATCCGACCAACTGGGAGCTGTCCTCGGCCCGCTCGGCGAGCATCGTGCGCATGCTGGCGATGCAGGGAGTGAACCCCGGTCGCCTGGCTTCGGTGGGCTACGGCGAGTTTCAGCCGGTGGCCAATAACGCCACCGCCGAAGGCCGCGCACGCAACCGTCGGGTGGTGCTGGTGGTGTCGCGCAACCTCGATGTTCGCCGCAGCCTGACTGGCACCGGAACCGCTCATGCGCAACCGGATGCCGCATTGAAGCGTGCTGGCACACAAACTGCACCGACCCCGGTCAAGTCGCCGGTACGGGAGAGCGCCGTCAATTCTCCGTCACCGGCATTAACACGTTGAGCTATTTCTCGGTCGATCCATTCGGCCGGGAGGAACAATCCGAATGAGAGTCTGGGCAGTCGCCAATCAAAAGGGTGGTGTCGGTAAAACCACTTCTTCCATCGCTTTAGCCGGTTTACTGGCGGAGGCGGGCAAGCGCGTGGTCGTGGTCGATCTCGATCCCCATGGCTCCATGACCAGCTACTTCGGCTACGACCCCGACACCCTGGAGCACAGCAACTACGACCTGTTCCTGCACAAGGGCAATGTGCCGCAAGGCCTGCCGGGTCAACTGCTGCTGTCGACCAGTGACGAACGCATCTCGCTTTTGCCTTCCAGCACCGCACTGGCCACCCTGGAGCGCCAGTCGCCGGGGCAGAGCGGGTTGGGCCTGGTGATTGCCAAGAGCCTGGCGCAACTGTGGCAGGACTTCGATTACGCCGTGATCGACAGCCCGCCATTGCTCGGCGTGCTGATGGTCAACGCCTTGGCGGCGAGCCAGCAATTGGTGATCCCGGTGCAGACCGAGCACCTGGCGGTCAAAGGCCTCGAGCGCATGGTCAACACCCTGGCGATGATCAACCGCTCTCGCAAACAGGCGTTGCCGTTTACCATCGTGCCGACGCTGTTTGACCGGCGCACCCAGGCGTCCCTCGGAACCTTGCGCGTACTGCGCGACAAATTCCCCGACGAAATCTGGCAAGGCTATATCCCGGTGGACACGCGCCTGCGCGATGCCAGTCGTGCCGGGCTGACGCCTTCGCAGTTCGACGGCAAGAGCCGTGGCGTTCTGGCTTACCGTGCCTTGCTCAAGCATCTGCTGGCGGCGCAACTCGTTGCGCAGGTGGCTTGAGATGAATCCAATCCCCGCAGGGCGGCTGTCATGAACCGGCCGATGAAGACCACCTCGCGCCCGCAACTGGCGCTGCAGTCGTATCTGGATAACTTGCTGCAGGACGCAACCGAGGAGTTGGCGCCCCAGATCGAGGTGCTTGCCGACGTTGTCGAAACGGTGAGAGTGGTTGAAGAGCAAGGCATGCTGGACGAGTTCCAGGCAGCCGTGCTCGAAGAGCAGGCCCGTGATGCACAGAAAACCGCAGTGGTTGCCGCTCCGGCGCCCGCGCCTGTGGCGAAGACGCCCCTAGCCGTGGTCGAAGCGCCGGAAGCCGTACTGGCATCGGTATCGACCCTTGCGCCGCTGTTGCAAACACTGGCGGTTCCAGTCATTGAAGCGCCTGAAGTGCTGGAGGCTCCGGTTGTCGAGGCGCCTCAGGCGCTGGTGCCGCCCGTCGTTGAAGTTCATTTGCCGCCGAGCAATACGCCGCCACCGGTGGACACCGATGGTCGTCCGTCCTGGGCCGCCGAACCGTTCGAGTGCCTGCTGTTCGATGTCGCCGGCTTGACCCTGGCGGTGCCGCTGGTGTGCCTGGGGTCGATTTACTCCCTGGCCGGTCACGAGCTGACGCCGTTGTTCGGCCAGCCGGAATGGTTCCTTGGCATCCTGCCGAGCCAGGCCGGCAACCTCAAGGTGCTCGATACCGCGCGTTGGGTCATGCCCGACCGTTACCGCGACGACTTCAAGCAGGGCCTGCAATACGTGATTTCGGTCCAGGGCTACGAATGGGGCCTGGCCGTGCATCAGGTCAGCCGCTCGTTGCGACTGGACCCGAATGAAATCAAATGGAGAAGTCATCGAGGTCAGCGGCCATGGCTCGCCGGCACGGTGATCGAACACATGTGCGCCTTGCTCGACGTTGCCTCCCTGGCCGAGTTGATCGCCAGTGGCGGGGCCAGGCACATGTCCGGCAACAAGCCGAACCACAAACCGACAAACATTAAATAAACAACAGGCGGCGCCACTCGATGGCGTTGCACGGAACACACACCGCCAGGGCGGTTTCTTGAGGGGTCAGGGTATGAATGATAAGGCGACGGCGGCAAAAGGTTCCGAAGATCCGATCCTGCAATGGGTCACCTTCAAGCTGGACAACGAGACCTACGGCATCAACGTGATGCGCGTTCAGGAAGTCCTGCGCTACACCGAAATCGCCCCGGTCCCGGGCGCACCGAGCTACGTGCTGGGCATCATCAACCTGCGCGGCAACGTCGTCACCGTGATCGACACCCGTCAGCGCTTCGGCCTGATGAATGCCGAAATCAGCGATAACACCCGTATCGTCATCATCGAAGCCGACAAGCAAGTGGTCGGGATCATGGTCGACAGCGTGGCCGAAGTGGTTTACCTGCGTCAGTCGGAAATCGAAACCGCGCCGAACGTGGGTAACGAAGAGTCCGCCAAGTTCATCCAGGGCGTGTGCAACAAGAACAACGAATTGCTCATCCTGGTCGAGCTCGACAAGATGATGAGCGAAGAAGAATGGTCGGAACTGGAGAGTATCTGATTGATTCTCGAGGTTGCGGTCATTGTCCTGTTCCTGTTCTGGGCAGGCACGCTGGCAATGTTCCTGGCGTACATTCGCAGTCAAAAACAGATCGCCGTGCAACTGGCCCAGGGTGATGCGCTGCGCGATCAGCGCATCAAGGACCTGGGCAAACGCGTCGAGGACTACCAGAGCGGCAATGTGCGCATGGGTGAAGACCTGCATGAACTGCGCGCAATCGTCGCGCCATTGCCGGACAAACTCGCCCAGCTGGAACAGCGTGATCCTTCCAGCCTGTCGTTTGCCCAGGCGGCACGACTGGTCGGGATGGGCGCCAGCGTCGACGAACTGACCCAGTCCTGCGGCCTGACCCAGGCTGAGGCGGAGTTGATGAGCAAGTTGCACAGGAACTGAGTTTTGCGATCTGGCTGAAATCACTTTCGCGAGCAGGCTCGCTCCCACAGTAGTTCTATGTCGGACACAAAAGATGTGTTCACTGAAGATCAACTGTGGGAGCGAGCCTGCTCGCGAAGGCGTCCTCGAATCCGCAGCGATCATCCCCGCGATCCAACGCATCCCCATCATCCTCAGACAGGTAGTACGCCGTCGTAGTCTCCTGCCTATGGCGTTCTCAGATCCCGCCGTCTTGTGATCGCAGCCCGCCATCAGTAGTTTGATCATCCAGTTCAAATATTCAGTGCCAGGGAGGCTTATGATCGACATTCTGCGCGGTACACCGCTGTGGGTTTATGCGGTATTTCTTATTCTGAGTTACTACGGTGTCATCGCCTGTTTCAGGAGCCATGTTTCGAAAAGGTCCTTGCAGATATCACCAGTGATATTCGTGGCCCTGTCCCTCGCATCCCTGAATCCCTCCCAGGACGTTGCAATCCAGTTTTCATCCTGTGCGGTGGGTTTACTGGTGGGGTGGTGGTGGGCGCTACGCTTTTTTTCGTACTGCAATATCAAGCGCGAAGGGGAGCGCCTGGTTCTGCCAGGCACGATCAGGGTGCTGATTGTGTATTGGGTCTTCTTTGCCTGGCGTTATTACGGCGGCTACCAGGCGGCCATGTATCCGGAACTGGCCAATGAAGTGTCAACGGTGGCAGGGGCTGCGCTGGGGGCAGGCCTTATCAATGGCTTGATTGTTGGCCGCAGTCTCAGGCTTTTGCGTTTTTTCAAGGTTGAAAAAGAAGACATTGCACAAAAACGGTTGGAAACCTGTAGGAGCGAGCCTGCTCGCGATGGACGTCAACGATGACGCGGGCTTCCTGGAGAAATGCGGCGCTCGCGATGGCGTCCTCGAATTCGCAGTCGTCTTCCCCGCGCTTGGTGATGTCCTTCTCCACCATCAGCACATCCGGATCCAGCCCCGCATCCACGACTGCAACCCCAGAGTATCCATCTTCGTGATCTTGGGCAGGTTTGTGCCTAGGAAGCGGCCCACGTGATCCTAGGACTCGGACTACTTGATTTGAGGAATGTGCCGACTTGAGGCGGTCGGGTTCCGTCAGTACCGTGCGCTTCTTGTATTTACTCTTGGTTTTGGGCTGATGACCTGCCCATGTTCCAGCGCGGAAGATCACCATGCGACCGATCATCGTAATCAACGACCCGACCTCTGATGGAGGGCGAGTGTGTGAAGGATCGCCCTGGACGGATATCAACGGTTTCGCGGTTGCGAGAGTCGGTGATCGAGTCTTGTGTCCGCACGGGGAATGCATGATCGAAAGTGGTGATGAAACACTGCTGGTCGATGACAGGGCAGTTGCTCGTGACGGTGACCTGACTTCCTGCGGTGCAAGGCTGTCAGCTACGCAAAAGGACACTGGCCTTCTCTAAGGAACAGAGATGGAATATCGAAGAAGTATCTACGATCGGATCTCCGAACGGCGGTTGGCAGCGCAGGAGGCGCAACGTCTGGCGGACGCGGCATTTCCCGCGGGGGATTTCACCTCCAGCTGCGTCAGCATTGCGCGGACCTGGGTCTGGCTACCGTGCGGCGTTTTTGACGCACCGTTGCCCGTGAGCGAACTGGCAGGGATGCGTACCGACTTCTCTCACGACCCACGCCTGCTTGATGCACGCGGACTGCGACGACCGATTTGCCGTCTCGCCACTCCCGCCGCGGGATGGCCAGCGGTCGAGGCGTTTGAGCGTTCCAGTCAAATCCTGCAGGGCGCTCTGAATAAATGGGCGCCGGCATTCCGGGATGCAATCGACTGGTCGAACACCCGCGTCGTGTTGTTCGCTCCAGACGCTGTCGATGCGACGGACTGGATTGATCGAGCCGAGAACCTGTGGCCTCGGGAGCTGATGCCTCTGCGTGGTTTTGACCTGCAGACCCGAGCTCCGGGGCAGTGGTTGCCCGAGGTCCTTGGTCACAGTGCCGGGCCGCAATACCTGTTGTGCCTGAGTCTGGACACATGGGTCTGCAAGGAGCAGGCGTTGTGTTGCGCACCTGACGAGATGGCTGGCGAAGCGGTCAGCGCGGTGTTGCTGCGTCGCCAGCCGAAGCTTGCCGACCCGCGGACCGACAGCGCTCTGAAACTGTTTGCGCCGATCCAGCTGGATCACCAGGCGCGCACTGCACAGTCGCGTACCGACACGCAAACCCTTGAGCTGTTGATGGCAAAGCTATGCGAGCTCACGGCCATCGATCCGGCACGCGTCGGCGCGCTGATCGGGGAGGGTGCACTGGGTGGCAACCGCCTCACCCAGCTCGGCGAATACGCCCGGAATTTCTTGCCTGGCCTGGACTTCGAGCGCCAGGTTCGACTCAACACAATAGCCGCCCGGTTCGGGCCTGTGACCGAACAATGGGTGCAAATCGGCCTCGCCTGGATGATCGCAAGCGCTGAACCTGGCTTCGCCGTGTGGATACTGGATCGCACGTTACCCGACCAGACCCGGGGCTGGCTGATCGGTTGAAGCCTCATGGACTTGAGATGCAGGGAGTATGAACGGTGAATTCAATCACAGACGCCGCATTGGCCACGTTTGCCCAGCCGTTGAGCCAGGCTGAACGCTTGTTGCAACTGACGACGCCCCAAGGGCAGGAACTGTTCGCGTTGCGAGCCCATGCCCGGGAACGATTGGGCCGGGTGCCTCGCTATACGGTTGACGTGATCAACCAGGCCACGGAATTCGATCCGGAACATCTCATCGGCCAGGCCGTGCAACTGGGCATCAAACTGGACGACGGTAGTTTGAGCCCCAGGCATGGCTGGGTGGAAAGCGTGCGATACCTGGGGAGTGATGGCGGTCTGGACGACTGGCAACTGGTCTTCGCTCCCTGGTTCAGCTTGCTGGAGTACCGTGTGGATTGCCGGATCTGGCAGCAATTGAGTCTTCCCGACATCCTCGCTGAAGTGTTCCAGCATTACAGCCAGGCACGTGGCGCGTACCGCTTCGAACTGGTACGGGAATATCCGCCACTGTCCTACGTCACCCAGTTCAACGAGACCGATGCCCATTTCGTGCAGCGCTGGTGCGAACAGGAAGGTTTGTTCTGGTATGTGGAGCATGCGCTCGATAGCCACTGCATCGTCTTCACCGACCATGTCATCTTTTTACCGACCCTGAACCCGTCGGCCCTGCGTTTTCATACGCAACAGGCCGCTGACCGGCAAGACAGCATTACCCAATGGAGCCCGGGTGCCC
Source organism: Pseudomonas sp. 18173 (assembly GCF_050432945.1). Lineage (NCBI taxonomy): Bacteria > Pseudomonadati > Pseudomonadota > Gammaproteobacteria > Pseudomonadales > Pseudomonadaceae > Pseudomonas > Pseudomonas sp. 18173. The sequence continues at coordinate 41,608 of NZ_JBKFTN010000017.1, read as the reverse complement.
GATTGCTCAATGGCGTGGTGCAATCAAGCAGCAATGATTACCTCTGTCATGCCCGATCACAAATGACCCGGACCCCGGCGTTGCCTGCATCTTCGGCGCCACCAGACCTCGAGCGTTATCAATACCGTGGGCAATATGCCTGGCAAAACCCGGACCATGGTGACTGGCTGAGCCGCGTGCAGATTGAACAGGACGAATCGGCTGCCAGACGTATCCATGGGCAAGGTGGCGTGCGCCACATGCAACCCGGTCATGGTTTCGAGCTGACCCAACATCCCCTGTACGAATTCAGGACGGTCAAGGAGCGCCAGTTCCTGATCATCGCAGTCGAGTTCTTTGCCCAGAGCAATCTGCCGGTCGGCACGCAGCGCGTCAGCCCGCCCGGTAGCCTGAAAGCGCTTTTTGATGCTGAGCAGAGTCATGCGCTGCATGCAGTGGGTAGCGAAGGTTTCTACCTGAACCGCTTTGAAAGCCAACACCTGGGCATTGCCTATCGCAGCCCTTTCGCCCATGCCAAACCGGCCAACCCCGGCCCACAGACCGCCGTCGTCGTGACCCCGAGCGGTCGCGAGGTCTTTACCGACAAACTCAACCGTATCTGCGTGCGCTTTCATTGGGACCGTTTGCTCAAGGACGGTGAGCTGGGGTCATGCTGGCTGCGCATGATGCAGGCCAGCAGTGGTGAGGGCTGGGGGAGTGTGAACGTGCCACGTTCGGGGGAGGAGGTCGTGGTGACGTTCCTCGACAACGACATCGACCGTCCCCTGGTGATGGGGCAGGTCTATGGCGGACACAAGCCGGCCTGGCACTCAAGCGGGTTGATGAGTGGTTACAAGAGCCAGGAGATCAAAGGGCGGGGCTACAACCAATGGGTGATGGACGATTCCACCGGCCAGGTACGGACCCAGATCCACAGCAGTCATGGTCACAGCCAGTTGAACCTCGGTTATCTGATCGACCAGCAGGGCAATCAGCGTGGCGCCCTGCGGGGCACGGGGTTTGAGTTGCGCACCGATGCCTACGGTGCCTTGCGCGCGCAGCAAGGTTTGTATCTCAGCACCTGGCCACGCACCAATGCGCAAGGTGGCCAGGTCGATGTCCAGGAAGCCCGGACGCAACTGACGAACGCACAAGAGCGGGTCAAGGCATTGTCCGAGGCCGCTCGACAGCACAACGCCCTGCCGATGCAGGGAAGTGTCGATAGCCTCGATCAGCTTGAAGTCGATACCCGGCTGGACTATGGCAGCGAAGACGAGTACCTCGCCAATACTCCCCGGCAACCCCGCAATGGCGGCGACACCGATGCGGCGATCAACAGTGGTGGCCGTGGCCGAACGGCCGGCTTTCACAAGCCGCTATTGATCGCTTCAGCGCCTGCCGACATCGTCACTGCGACCCCGCAAAATACCCACGTACATAGCGGCAAACAGTTGACCTTCTCGAGCGGAGAGGACATCAACCTGGCCAGCGGCCAGTCATTGCTGGCCAGTGTTGCCCAGAGCATCAGCCTGTTCGCCAAGGCCGCTGGCGCCAGGCTGTTTGCGGCCAAGGGCAAGATTGAAATACAGGCTCAGAGCGATGCCATCGAGCTCACTGCCCAGGACAGCGTGCGTATCACATCGACCGCGCGCTCCGTCGAGATTGCCGCCCAGGATGAAATCCTGCTGACCAGCGGTGGCGCCTACATCCGCATCAAGGACGGCAACATCGACATCCATGCGCCCGGCACCGTTGATGTGAGGGGCGTGAAAAAGTCCTTCAAGGGCCCGGCACAACTCAACCGCGATCACCCTGCATGGCCGGCAGGCTCGGTCAGGCAGTCACTGATGTTGGCGGTCGGGCAAAGCAGTGCCGCAGGTTTTCAGCCTTGGGTGGGCATGCCTTACACGCTCTTTGCCGATGGGGTTCAGGCCGCGAGCGGCGTCATGGACGGCAGTGGCCGGATTGCTGTCGAGCACCACGTCACCACCAGCCGTTATCACATCGAACTGGCCAACGGCATCAGCTACGAGGTGCCGGTGGGCGGCGATTACCTGGGAGAACCGGGCAATGCCGAACGGGCCAACCAGGGTTTCCACCGTCATGAGCGCCAACCTCAACCGGGCGACACGCCGCTGGACAGCGCTAGCCGGTTCTGCCTGGCCTACACCCGATTGAACACACCAGAATCGGAGGCTTGAAGATGACCAGACCCACGATCACTGTCCCGATCGCCACGAGCAAGACCAGTTCCTGCCAGCTCAACCTGCCGTGGTTCGTGCCGTGCACCGAATACGACCCGGTGCCTGCCACCTTCGAGCCGCTGGTGAACGGCGAGCGCGCTTTCGGTTCGGTTTATGACGCTATCGCTTGCGCCAGAAGCAGCGTGGAAATCATCTGTTGGGGTTTCCAGCCGTCGATGTACTTCAAGCGCGGGAACGCCAGTTCGCTGTGCATTGGCGATCTGCTGATCAAGAAAGCCCAGGAAGGCGTTCAAGTGCGGATCCTGTGTTGGTACGACACGTTACGCCTTGCCCAGACTTCGGAAAACCCGACGCCTGGCGACAACGTCTCCAACTGGTTCGGCAGGTACAGGCAGAACCGCAACGATGCACAAATCGAATATGACAAGATGTGGTATCGCCAGATCCGGCTGGCCTACACAGGCGCCGAAACCGGCCCCATCGAACTGGGCCAGCGTTTCTTTCGCCTGATGCAATGGGGCAACGATCCCTCTCTGAGCATCAAGAACATCGAATTCGTCACTCGCGACTTCGGCTTGCTGGATTGTGCGGAAATTGCCTGGCGGCTGACCTTGAGGGCGCTAGACAAGGATCGCGACACGACCAACAAAGTCATGAGTTCGGTGGCCATGGTTGCCGAACCGAGCCACCACCAGAAAATGGTGCTGGTGGACTACGAGCAACCGGAGGTCGCTGTCGGGTTTGTGATGGGGCACAACACGCTGGATGCCTATTGGGACAATGATGATCACAGTCACGAGCGACACCATGCGAAGTTCGGACGCAATGGCGAAACGCCCCGGCAGGATATTTCCAGCCGAGTGACCGGTCCGGTGCTTGAGTTTTTGAACGACAACTTCTGCACCGCCTGGAAAAAGGAAACCCGCATCGACCTGCTGGGCGCTCGTCAGCACATCGCCGAACAACTGCGCGTGCGGCCAGGCTACGGGCCTCCCGTCATGGCGCAGATACTCAGGACCCAAAGCCAGGAAAACATCCGGGACATCGAGAAGGTCTACCTGAAGGCCGTCAACAACGCGACCCGATTCATCTACATCGAGAACCAGTACTTTCGCTGGCCACCGCTGGCGGAAAAGATCAAGAGCGTCGTGCAGAACCTGCTCAATGGGGGCCGCGATCTTGAAAAAGACGGGCCGCTGTACCTGTTCGTCGTGACCAACTCCTCCAGCGAGGCCATGGGCGATGGCTCGGTCAATACTTTCCGCATGTTGAAGCAGTTGGGCCGTCCTGAGCTGATGCCGGGTGTTGCCAAGGCCGAGCGGCGTGACGATCTGCTGGCCGAACTTGCTCAAGCCAGGCTGGCCGAGCGCCTGGCTTTCATCAACGCACGCATTTTCAAGGATCAACGCGATACCGATCATGACCAGGCGGCGGCCAGTTACTACAAAAACCTGAATGACAACCTGGAGCGTGCACGCGCCAAAGTGGCGCAGCTTGAAAAAGAGTTTCACAAGAAGGACCAGTCCGTCATTTCACCCACGGAAATTCCCGGCCTGAAAGTGCACATTTGTACCCTGGTGGCACCAGATTCCCCGCCAGGAAACTGGATGGATGTGTATGTGCACAGCAAGTTGATGATTATCGATGACGTGTTCACCACGCTGGGTTCCGCCAACATCAATACACGCAGCATGCAGGTGGACAGCGAGTTGAATATTTGTATTGAGGATCCTGCGGTGACGAGGCCGTTGAGGGAGCATTTGTTTGGGGTGCATACGGGGGGGAGGGCGACGGGGAGTGATATGAAAAATGTATACGATAAATGGAAACAAATCGTTGGCAAAAACGATGAGCGAAGAACGCGTAGCTTGCAAAGAAAAACTGTAATGGATTCAAAGTCTCCGATCGCATCATTGGTTGAATTTTTGCAAGAGAGTCCTGTCAGGAAGAATTGGGACTAAGTGATGAAAAAACAATTTGTTATTTTGTTTTTGTGTTTTTCCATCTTGGGTTGTTCAAAAAAGGATGAAAGTATGCTGGATGCCTCACAGACAGATTTTGCCTACAGTAGATTGGAATTTAAGTGCGTATATGAGCGCGATTCATTACCGGTGTTGGGTCAGGACGCGGACGTCTTGTATCGGTATGGCCTTTACTTGGAAAAGCGTAAAGGGCAGAAGGATTACGACGAGATCGCCCGCTATTATCGGATCGCGGCTGCACACGATCATTACAAGGCCGCGACCAATCTGCAATTCCTGCTGTCAACCGGACAAGCCCGCTCTCCTGACGCGAGTAAAGAGGTCATCGATCTGGCCGAATTTTATATTGCTCAAGGTATCCCGGGGGCTTATTACGACATGGCGCATTACCTGGAGTTGGGTTATGGCGTCAAACAGGATGTCGCGGCCTCCAGAGCCTATTTTCGGCGAGCGGCCGACTTGGGGAATCCGGACGCCCAATACTACATAGGCAGACTTCTATCCTATGTACCCAATACGGCCGAAATCATGCTGGCGATGTACAAGTGTGCGATGGAACAAGGTAATCGCTCGGCGGGAAGAAAATACGCAATTTATTCGCAAGGTTCAGAGCTATACCAAGAAGCTCTACAAGGCTTCCAAATAGCAATTCGCAATGGCGATGACAGTAGTGCTAGTCAACTTGCGAGTGCCTTTGAAGGACCGCCAGCGTCCGATGAGCTGTACTATCTGGCTGTTCAGCAAGATGATGAACGCGTTGATCGATACAATAAAGTCAGCGATTTCCTGACGCGACACGAACACCTCGGGGCAAAAGTCCCTGATTTGGATGACATCGTCCCACTCCCACCTGCGGCCCTCCCCGAATGGGACGGTACCTTCCAATGGAAACGAGAGCGTGACTCGGCTGTACCCATCATTCCATCAGCAGAGTTGATCGAAAAACTCAGCGCCGAAAAGGGACTTGATCCCGCTATGGGCTTGCCGCTGCCAAAACCCACCGGGAACACCTGACCATTGCCGTCGGGGGGATGCGTCCGGTTGGGCAGTTCGCAGGAAGAGGGTTGATGATGGATAAGTTGTTAATAATCGAGTGAAGTTATGCAGGAAAACTTAATAAATAATCGGATAGGGGCTATTAAGCTGCTACTGGCATTGTTCAGTTTCTTGATGGTCATGGCCTGCTCAAAAAAAGAAGAGCAGGTGCCTGATGCCGCGTCGGTGGACTTTGCCTACAGCAGGCTGGAATTCAAGTGCGCATATGAGCGCAATTCGTTGCCTGTGTTGAGCCAGGATGCGGACGTTTTCTATCGGTATGGCCTTTATCTGGAAAAGCGTAAAGGACAGAAGGATTACGACGAGATCGCCCGCTATTATCGTATCGCGGCTGCGCATGACCACTATAAGGCCGCGACCAATCTGCAGTTCCTGCTGTCAACCGGACAAGCTCGCTCTCCTGACGCGAATAAAGAGGTCATCGATCTGGCCGAGTATTATGTTGCTCAAGGCATCCCCGGGGCTTATTACGACATGGCGCATTACCTGGAGTTGGGTTACGGTGTCAAACAGGATATCGCGGCCTCCAGAGCCTACTTTCGTCGGGCGGCCGACTTGGGAAATCCGGACGCTCAGTATTACATAGGCAGACTTTTGTCCTATGTACCCAATACTGCTGATATCATGCAGGCGATGTACAAGTGTGCGCTGGAGCAAGGCAATCGATTGGCGGGAAGAAATTACTCAAGCTACTCGAAAGTCACCGGGCATTATCAAGAGGCACAGCAAGGCTACCAAGCAGCTACCCGAAATGGCGACGATCTGAGTGCGTATAGTCTCGCTAATGCATTCAAGGGACCACCTGCTTCTAATGAATTAAGCTATCTGGCTTTGCAGCAAGATGACGAACGTGTTGATCGATACAATAAAATCAGCGATTTCCTGACACGTCATGAACATTTAGGCGCAAAAATTCCAGATCTGGATGACATCGTCCCACTCCCACCTGCGGCCCTCCCCGAATGGGACGGTACCTTCCAATGGAAACGAGAGCGTGACTCGGCTGTACCCATCATTCCATCAGCAGAGTTGATCGAAAAACTCAGCGCCGAAAAGGGACTTGATCCCGCCACGGGCTTGCCGCTGCCAAAATCCACCAGGAGCCTGTAATTAATGCTGCTCCTGCAACTGCACGTGATGGTGGGCATGGGCTGACCCAGTCCTGCGGATTGACCCAGGCTGAGGCGGAGTTGATGAGCAAGTTGCACAAGAGCGGCTAGAACACTGTAGGAGCGAGCCAGCTCGCGATGGACGTCAACGATGACGCGGGCTTCCTGGAGAGACGCGGCGCTCGTGCCTCCATCGCGAGCAAGCTCGCTCCTACAGTTGTTCCATGTCGGACATGGAATAAGAGTTCATCTGTGGGAGCGAGCCTGCTCGCGATGGCGGCCTCGAATCCTCAGTAGTCTTCCCCGCGCTCGGTAATGTCCTTCTCCACCATCAACGCATCCGTCCCCATCCCCGCCGGAAATTTCCCCTTCAGATTCCAAGCAAACGCAATGATCTCGGCAATCGTCAGATAGAGCTCCTGCGGAATGCTGTCCCCCAGTTCCATGCGCGCCAGCAGTCTCACCAGTTCGGCGTTTTCGTAGATTGGCACTTGGCAGTCGCGGGCGATCCGCAGGATTTCTTCGGCCAGCTCTTCGTCGCCCTTGGCGGTGAGGGTGGGGGCGTGGGTGCCGTCGTATTTGAGGGCGATGGCCTGGCGTGGGGCGTTGGGGTTTTTCATGCGGTGTCATCCACCCAGCGTTGTTCGAGGCGGGTTTGCGGGCCTTGGGGTGGTGTGCCGAGGTGGCAATCGAGGTCGCCGACGTTCAGGCCGGCGGACAGCAAGCGGTCACGCAGCGCGCCCAGATTTTTTTCGATCAGGCTGGCGGTGTAAGGCCGCTCTGCCCAGAGCTGGCTGGAGAGGCTGCCCTTGATCAGTTGCGCCTGAATTTGCAGCGGCCCCAAAGGCTCCATGGCGAAGGCCAACTCCACACGCCACAGCTGTTGTTTGGGTTCGCGTTCTTCGCGACGCTCCTTTGGCTGTTCTTTTTCGGGCGCATCCTCACGCTGGAACTTGACCTGCAATGGCACGATGTCCTGCATGTTGCGCATCGGGATTTCCAGCTGCCAGGTGCTCATCAGCCGTCCGTCGGCGGTGACGCCGGTTTGTTCCAGGCTCGACAGCTGGTGGCTTTGCAGGCGTGAAACCGCAGCGGCGGCCAAACGCAGCAGGTGCTCAAGATCGTCTTCGCCTTCCGCGCTTTGCAACAGGCGTTCAGGCAGCGGGAATCCGGTTGGCGACGGTTTGGCACTGACCTGACCGAGCATGCCCAAGGCATTGCGGACAAAATTCGGCATGGCCTGGACCAGGGTATTGGCGGCGATGATCGCGCCGAGGCTGGTATTGGCCGGCAACCCCTGACTCAGTTGTGCAACCAGTTTGAGCAGGTCGCCTTTGATGTCCGGTGCGAGTGTCGGGTTTTGCCCGGTCAGCAGCTTGCTTTCGAGAAACACGCCGCTGCTGGCCAACGCCTGGGCCAGGCCCTTGGGGGTGCTCAGTTGCTGGACATCCGGCAGGCCGGCGAGCAGCCGGGTAGCGGCGCTGCGCAATTCAACGGAAGTCTGGTCCGAGGCCGGCAAGTCCTGCAGGACCTTGAGCAAGCCGTCCAGCGAGCCCTGGCGGCTTTGCTGGTCGACCAGTTGCCGGGTCACGGCCAGTTGTTCCTGGCGGTTGCTCAGTGGCACGAAACTCAGGGTCTGGGCGTCCTGCACCTGCGCGCTCAACAAGGTGCCGATGCGCAAGGGCTGGGGACTGTCGATGCTCAGGGTACTGCCGCTCAGTGCGGTATTGAGCAGGCTCACCATCGAGCGGAACACCAACGGCTGGCCGGGTACCTGCGGCAGAACCTGCGAGGTCAATACCTTGCCCTGCAGCAGGGTGCCAGCGGGCAATTGCGCGGTGTCGAGGCGGGTGAGGGTGGCGACGCTGGAGGCAATGGCCTGTTGCACCGTCACCGCCAGGTTACCGGCCGAGGGTTGGCTGACCACCAGCGTGGTGCCCTGGGCCAGCGGTTGATTGCCGGTGGTCTGGACCGTGGTCTGGCGGCCGCTGTCGAGGGTGACCTTGAGCAGCATCTGGAAAGTCTGATCCGCCTGCTTGAGCGACAACACTTCGGCCTGGGCGGTTTGACCGACGCTGATCAACCCCTCCACCGGCGTCAGCAATTTGAGCAACTCACCGCTGATCACTTGCACACGCGAAGCCACCGGGACGGTTTGCGGTAGCGGGAGGATGTTCATTTCGCCTGTCATACGCGGTCACAACCTGAGGAAAATGCACTCTTTAGAGTAAGGTCTGGCATGTATAATGCCGCGCCGTTGTATCCAAAAATGGCGAAAATTTTGCAATTGTTTGACGCAGCTCTCTAGAACAAGACGTCATTGCATCTATGCTGCATCTCTTTAACGGCCGCGCCAGTGCCGACTTGAACCGTATAAGGCCCGTGAACCCTTGACCAGTCCAGTCCTGCAAACCGTTGCCCTTGCCTGTGAGCGAGACCTTCGGCTGCTCTTCGAAAATCTCGATTTGAGACTGGCCAGTGGCGAAATGGTGCAAATCAGCGGCCCCAACGGCAGTGGCAAGACCAGCCTGCTGCGCCTGCTTTCAGGTTTGATGCACCCGACCGCCGGTCAAGTGTTGCTCAATGGCAAGCCCCTTGATGAGCAGCGCACCGAGCTGGCGCGCAACCTGCTGTGGATCGGCCATGCGGCGGGAATCAAGGATTTGCTGACACCGGAAGAGAACCTGAGCTGGCTCTGCGCCCTGCATCAACCGGCCTCCCATGAAGCGATCTGGCAAGCCCTGGCAGCGGTCGGATTGCGCGGTTTCGAAGACGTTCCCTGCCACACCCTGTCCGCTGGCCAGCGGCGTCGCGTCGCACTGGCGCGCTTGTATCTGGACAGCCCGCCGCTGTGGATCCTCGATGAACCCTTTACCGCCCTCGACAAGCAGGGCGTGGCGCAACTCGAAGAACACCTGGCCGCTCACTGCGAACGTGGCGGCATGGTGGTGTTGACCACCCACCACACGCTGGGCCGGATGCCGGCCGCTTATCGCGACATCGACCTGGGGAATTGGGCCGTATGAGTGTCTTTGGCCTGTTGGTCGCCCGTGAGGCCCGTCTGCTGTTCCGCCGTCCCGCGGAGCTAGCCAATCCGCTGGTGTTTTTTGCCATCGTGGTTTCCCTGTTCCCGTTGGCGGTCGGCCCTGAGTCTCAATTGTTGCAAACCTTGTCTCCGGGGTTGGTCTGGGTCGCGGCACTTTTATCGGTTTTGCTCTCGCTGGACGGGCTTTTTCGCAGTGATTTCGAGGACGGATCCCTTGAGCAGTGGGTCCTTTCGCCGCACCCCCTGGCTCTTCTGGTTTTGGCCAAAGTGCTGGCACACTGGGCTTTTTCCGGCCTGGCACTGGTTTTGCTCGCACCCTTGCTGGCGCTGATGCTCGGTTTGCCTGCCGCCTGTCTGCCGGTGTTGCTGCTTTCGCTGCTGCTCGGTACACCGGTACTGAGCCTGCTCGGTGCGGTGGGTGCGGCACTGACGGTGGGTTTGAAGCGTGGTGGCCTGTTACTGGCACTGCTGATTCTGCCGTTGTACATCCCGGTATTGATCCTTGGCAGTGGCGCCTTGCAGGCGGCCTTGCAGGGCATGCCGGCGACCGGTTATCTCCTGTGGCTTGGTAGCCTGACCGCCCTGGCGATAACCCTGACACCTTTTGCAATAGCTGCTGGCCTGAAGATCAGCGTCGGCGAATAATGAGGTCTGGTTAAAAAATGACCAGTAAAGACCCTGGCTCTTCACAGTAAAGAGCAACCGTGATGGAAACAGTATGAACTGGACGTGGTTTCACAAGCTTGGCTCGCCCAAATGGTTTTACGGCATCAGCGGCAAAATGTTGCCCTGGCTGAGCGTTGCGGCGTTGCTGCTGATCAGCGTTGGCGTGGTCTGGGGCCTGGCCTTCGCGCCGCCGGACTACCAGCAGGGCAACAGCTTTCGCATCATCTATATCCACGTCCCGGCCGCCATGCTGGCGCAGTCCATCTACGTGATGCTGGCGGTGTGCGGCATCGTCGGGCTGGTGTGGAAAATGAAACTGGCCGACGTTGCCCTGCAATGCGCCGCCCCGATTGGCGCCTGGATGACCGCCGTAGCATTGGTCACCGGTGCGATCTGGGGCAAGCCGACCTGGGGCTCGTGGTGGGTCTGGGATGCACGCCTTACGTCTATGCTGATCCTGCTGTTCCTGTACTTCGGTCTGATTGCGCTGGGCAACGCGATCAGCAATCGTGACAGCGCGGCCAAGGCCTGCGCGGTACTGGCGATCGTCGGCGTGATCAACATCCCGATCATCAAGTACTCGGTGGAGTGGTGGAACACCCTGCACCAGGGCGCGACCTTCACCCTCACCGAAAAACCGGCGATGCCCGCCGAAATGTGGCTGCCATTGCTGCTGACGGTGTTGGGCTTCTATTGTTTCTTCGGCGCGGTGTTGCTGCTGCGCATGCGTCTTGAAGTGCTCAAGCGCGAGGCCCGGGCCAGTTGGGTCAAGGCCGAAGTGGAAAACAGCCTGGAGGTCGCTCGATGAGTTTTGCTTCATTCGGCGATTTCATCGCCATGGGTCATCATGGCCTGTATGTCTGGTCAGCCTATGGCATCTGCCTGGCGGTACTGGCCCTCAACGTGGCGGCGCCGATCCTGGCCCGCAAGCGGTATCTGCAACAAGAGGCGCGTCGTTTGCGCCGGGAGAACGGCAAGTGAATCCGCTGCGCAAAAAGCGTCTTATCATCATTCTCGCGATCCTGGTCGGGGTCGGCGCTGCCGTCGGCCTGGCCCTGAGCGCGCTGCAGCAGAACATCAATCTGTTTTACACACCGACCCAGATCGCCAACGGCGAAGCCCCGCTGGACACGCGCATTCGCGCCGGCGGTATGGTCGAGAAAGGCTCGCTGGAGCGTTCCAGCGATTCCCTGGACGTCAAGTTCGTTGTCACCGACTTCAACAAGTCCGTGACCATCACCTATCGTGGCATCCTTCCGGACCTGTTCCGCGAAGGGCAGGGCATCGTCGCCCTGGGCAAGCTCAATGCCGATGGTGTGGTGGTGGCCGATGAAGTGCTGGCCAAACACGATGAGAAGTACATGCCGCCGGAAGTGACCAAGGCGTTGAAAGACAGCGGTCAATCGGCTCCAACGCCCGCGAAGGAGGGTTGATCCATGACATCCGGCATCTTTATTCCCGAACTGGGTCATCTGGCGATGATCCTGGCCCTGTGCTTCGCCCTGGCCCAGGCCGTGGTGCCGCTGCTCGGTGCGTGGCGCAATGATCGCCTGTGGATGAGCCTGGCCCAGCCGGCCGCGTGGGGGCAGTTCACCTTTCTGGTCTTTGCCTTCGGTTGCCTGACCTACGCCTTCATGGTCGATGACTTCTCCGTGGCCTATGTGGCCAACAACTCCAACAGCGCGTTGCCGTGGTACTACAAGTTCAGCGCCGTGTGGGGTGCCCACGAAGGTTCCTTGCTGTTGTGGGCCTTGATTCTCGGTGGCTGGACCTTCGCGGTGTCGGTGTTTTCCCGGCAGCTGCCGCAGGTCATGCTGGCCCGTGTGCTGGCGGTGATGGGCATGATCAGCACCGGTTTCCTGCTGTTCCTGATCATGACCTCCAACCCGTTCAAGCGCATCCTGCCGCAAGTGCCCGGCGACGGTGCCGACCTCAACCCGTTGCTGCAGGACATCGGCCTGATCGTGCACCCGCCGATGCTGTACATGGGCTACGTCGGTTTCTCGGTGGCCTTCGCCTTCGCCATCGCTGCGCTGATGGGCGGTCGCCTGGATGCGGCGTGGGCGCGCTGGTCGCGTCCGTGGACCATTGTCGCCTGGGCGTTCCTCGGCATCGGCATTACCTTGGGTTCGTGGTGGGCGTACTACGAACTCGGCTGGGGTGGCTGGTGGTTCTGGGACCCGGTGGAAAACGCCTCGTTCATGCCATGGCTGGTGGGCACCGCACTGATTCACTCGTTGGCGGTCACGGAAAAACGTGGCGTGTTCAAGAGCTGGACCGTGTTGCTGGCCATCGCTGCGTTCTCGCTGAGCCTGTTGGGTACATTCCTGGTGCGTTCCGGCGTGCTGACGTCGGTGCACGCCTTTGCCTCCGATCCGGAGCGCGGGGTGTTCATCCTGATTTTCCTGCTGTTCGTGGTCGGTGGTTCATTGACCCTGTTCGCCCTGCGCGCGCCGGTGGTCAAGAGCCAGGTGGGCTTCAACCTCTGGTCCCGGGAAACGCTGTTGCTGGGCAACAACCTGGTGCTGGTGGTGGCGGCGTCGATGATTCTGCTCGGCACCTTGTACCCGCTGATTCTGGACGCCATGACCGGCGCCAAGCTGTCGGTCGGCCCGCCGTACTTCAACGCGCTGTTCATTCCGTTGATGGCATTGCTGATGGTGGTGATGGCGGTCGGCGTGATCGTGCGCTGGAAAGACACCCCGGTGAAATGGCTGGTGAGCATGCTGACTCCGGTGTTGCTGGGCAGCGCCGCCATGGCCGTGGTGGCTGGCGTCGCGTACGGCGATTTCAACTGGGCAGTGCTCGCGACCTTCATGCTCGCTGCCTGGGTACTGCTGGCCGGCGCGCGCGACATCGTCGACAAGACCCGACACAAGGGCCTGATCAAAGGCCTGCCAACCCTGACCCGCAGCTACTGGGGCATGCAGATCGCGCACCTGGGCATCGCCGTGTGCGCGCTGGGAGTCGTGCTGTCGAGCCAGAACAGTGCCGAGCGTGACCTGCGCCTGGCGCCGGGCGAGTCCATGGACCTGGCGGGGTATCACTTCATCTTCGAAGGTGCCAAACACTTCGAAGGCCCGAACTTCACTTCCGACAAGGGCACCGTCCGGGTGATCCGCAACGGCAAGGAAGTCAGCGTGCTGCATCCGGAAAAACGCCTGTACACCGTGCAGAACTCGGTGATGACCGAAGCCGGGATCGACGCCGGGTTTACCCGCGACCTCTACGTCGCCCTCGGTGAACCGCTGGGTAACGGCGCCTGGGCGGTGCGTGTGCACGTCAAGCCGTTCGTGCGCTGGATCTGGTTCGGTGGTTTGCTGACAGGTGCAGGCGGGTTGCTGGCGGCGCTGGATCGGCGTTATCGGGTCAAGGTAAAAAGCCGCGTGCGCGAAGCACTGGGCATGTCGGGAGCCACTGCATGAAGCGTTGGTTGATGTTGTTGCCACTGGCGATTTTTCTGGTGGTTGCTGTTTTCCTGTATCGCGGGTTGTACCTCGACCCGGCCGAGCTGCCCTCGGCGATGATCAACAAGCCGTTCCCGGAGTTTTCCCTGCCGGCGGTGCAGGGCGACAAGACCTTGACCCGCGCTGACATTCTCGGCAAACCGGCGCTGGTCAACGTCTGGGGCACCTGGTGCATTTCCTGCCGGGTCGAACACCCGGTGTTGAACAAGCTGGCCCAACAGGGCGTGGTGATCTACGGCATCAACTACAAGGACACCAACGCCGATGCCTTGAAGTGGCTGACGGATTTTCATAACCCGTATGTGCTGGATATCCGTGACGACCAAGGCTCGCTGGGCCTGAACCTCGGTGTCTACGGCGCGCCGGAAACCTTCTTCATCGACGCCAAGGGCATCATCCGTGACAAGTTCGTCGGTGTGATCGACGAGCAGGTCTGGCGCGAAAAGCTGGCGGCCAAGTACCAGGCGCTGGTCGACGAGGCCAAGCCATGAAGCGCTGGATTGCTGCCGCCGTTCTGGGCTTGAGCATGTCGGGCGTGGCCCACGCGGCCATCGACACCTACGAGTTTGCCAAGGAAGGTGATCGTGAGCGTTTTCGCGAGCTGACCAAGGAGCTGCGTTGCCCCAAGTGCCAGAATCAGGACATCGCCGATTCCAACGCACCGATTGCCGCCGACCTGCGCAAAGAGATTTTCCGCATGCTCGGCGAGGGCAAGGACAACCAGCAGATCATCGACTTCATGGTCGATCGCTACGGTGATTTTGTCCGCTACAAACCGGCGCTGAATGCCAAGACCGCCTTGCTCTGGTTCGGCCCCGCCGGCCTGTTGCTGGGCGGTGTGGTGATCATCGCGGTGATCGTCCGCCGTCGTCGCGTGCAACGTGCCGACACCCCGGGCTCGCTTTCTGCCGAGGAGCGCTCGCGCCTCGACCACTTGTTGGATAACACCAAGAATGATTGATTTCTGGCTCGCTGCAGGTCTGCTGCTTCTGGTTGCCCTGAGTTTTCTGTTGATCCCGGTGCTGCGCAGCCGTCGCGCCCAGCGTGAAGAGGATCGTACTGCCCTGAACGTCGCGCTCTATCAGGAGCGCGTGGCTGAGTTGCAGACTCAGCAGGAAGAGGGCGTGCTCGATGCGGCGCAAATGGACGCCGGTCGTGCCGAAGCCGCCCGTGAGTTGCTGGCGGACACCGAAGGCGTCGAAGCGCCGCAGGTCTCGCGCCTGGGCAAACCCTTGCCGCTGCTGGCGGCCATTCTGGTGCCGGTGCTGGGCCTTGGGCTGTACATGCATTACGGTGCCAGCGACAAGGTCGAACTGACCCGCGAATTCTCCCAGGCCCCGAAGACGATGGAGGAGATGACCCAGCGCCTGGAGCGTGCGGTCGCCGCTCAACCGGATTCCGCCGAAGGCACGTACTTCCTCGGTCGCACCTACCTGGCTCAGGATCGCCCGGCGGATGCGGCGAAGATGTTCGAGCGCACGGTGAACCTGGCCGGTCGTCAGCCCGAGCTGCTCGGTCAATGGGCCCAGGCCCAGTACTTCGCCGATGGCAAGAAGTGGTCGGACAAGCTCCAGGCCCTGACCGACGAAGCGCTCAAGGCCGATCCGAACGAAGTCACCAGCCTTGGCCTGCTGGGCATCGCCGCGTTTGAGGGCGAGCGTTATCAGGACGCCATCGATTACTGGAATCGCCTGCTGGCGCAGTTGCCGCCGGACGACAAGTCCCGCGAGGCGCTGCAAGGCGGGATTGTCCGGGCCACGCAGAAGCTGGTGGCCAGTGGCGGCAAGGTTGCGCAGGCACCGGCGGCCAAGGCCTCGGCGTTGCTCAAGGTCAGCGTTGATCTTGCAGCGGACCTCAAGGCCAAGGTCCAGCCCGGCGACAGCGTGTTCATCTTCGCCCGTGCGATCTCCGGTCCTCCGGCTCCGCTGGCGGTCAAGCGCATGACCGTGGCCGACCTGCCGGTGACCGTCGAACTGGGGGATGCCGACGCGATGATGCCGCAATTGAAACTGTCGAACTTCCCTGAAGTCCAACTGGTTGCGCGTATTTCCCGTGCCGGCAAACCCACCGCTGGGGAATGGATCGGTCGCAGCCAGCCCCTGGCCAGCAGCACCACCGCGCCGCAAACACTGACCATCGACAGCCCGGACAAATAACAGGAAAACGCAATCATGACCGCATTCGCTCGTATCACCCTGCTCAGCGTCGTTATGGGGTTAAGCGCTTGTGCGGTCCAGCAACCAGCGGAACATGAGGCACCCCCGCCGATCACGCCGTCGCAGCCGGTTACCAAGCCAGCGCCGTCGACGGTGCCGGGCAAGCCAGCCACGCCGACCAAGCCGGCGAAACCGTTGCCACGTACTTCGGCCAGCTTCGCGCCGCCTCCGGGGGGCAACAGTCACTGGGATCCGAAGCTTGGGGTCTATGTGCTGGATGATCAGCCCAATACCTTCTATCGCCAGCGTACCTATTATCGCTGGGATAACGGCTGGAGCCGGTCGATCAGTCCGAAGGGGCCCTGGGAAGAGACGGACATTCACGGTGTGCCGGGTGGCCTCGGGCGGCAGTTCGGGCAGTAACGGATCAAGGCGACTTTCGGGTCGCCTTTTTTGTGCCTGCTGGTGATTGACGGGTCGCTGTTGGGTCCTGTGGGAGCGAGCCTGCTCCGGGCGGCGTTCCGACGAAGGCGTCCTGACTGAGTACATATCCATTTTGCGGGTAACGGCGACTTAGGGTTTCGCCCTTACGGCGACTCACTTTTTTAACAAGCGCCTTAAAAAAGTAAGCAAAAAAACGCTCGCCCCGAACGTCCGGCCCCTCGCCAGGGCTCGGGGTTCCTTCGCTCCGGCATTCATCCGGGGGCATTGCCCTACGGTTTGCTTCGCTGCACCTCCCTGCAATGTGTTCGGCTGCGCCGAATGGCGCTGCGCGCCAGTCCCCGGATGAACACCTCCGCTCAGCCTGCCGAGGGGGCGGGTGGATCAAGATCAAGAGCGGCAGGCGAGCTAACGCTCGGCCTGTTGAGTGGTGAAGGGCGTGGGTGTACGCCGGTCTGCCTTTGCTCTGCTTTTGCTCTGCTTTTGCTCTGCTTTTGCTCTGCTTTTGCTCTTCTGTGGGAGCGGGCTTGCCCGCGATGGTCGTCAACGATGACGCGGGCTGTCTGAATCCCCGCGGTGTCCCGGCGTTTTTCGCGAGCAGGCTCGCTCCTACAGGGGGGCGCGGTCAATTTTGGTCAGGTCGGCTGTCAGGCCGCCTCGCTTTTGCTTTGGCTTTTGAGGTGTACGCCCCCTCGAGAGGCTTCGTTCCGGTTCTGCGCAGTGGGCAACCCGGCATGGATGCCGGGTTAGCCGCGTACGGCCATGGATGGCCGATCGCGGCGGGCCCACGGAGCAGGACCGGAGCGAGGGAATGCCGAGCCTTGGCGAGGCACCGAACGTCAGGGGCAGAGCGTTTTGGTTACTTTGCGCCGGGCCGCGCAGGCTTTTCCAAAGTGACCCGCCGTAAAGGCGGAACCGCTAGCCGCCGTTACCGAAGAAACGGATATGTACACCGGAAAAAAACACATCGCCCAACACCCGACATCGGATTGACCTGCGCTGCCTATACCGTGATCCGCTGGAAAACCCGCTGGTGCAACCGGTATCGGTGATGGATCATACGCCGGGCCTGCGGGCCGATCTGATGCAAGCGCAATCAGACAGTCGCCGTGGCTACGGCAAACAAGGTGAAAATTGAAGAGGTGGGTTTGATGGCGGGCAGGTTGATCTATCTCATCGGGCCTTCAGGTTCGGGCAAGGACAGCCTGCTGGATGCTGCGCGAGCACGGTTGGCCGAACGCGGCTGTCGCATTGTTCGGCGGGTCATCACGCGCTCGGCCGAAGCCGTGGGAGAAGCGGCGCTGGGCGTCAGTGCACAGCAGTTCGCCGATATGGAGGCCCTGGGCGCGTTTGCCTTGAGCTGGCACGCCAATGGCTTGTCCTATGGCATCCCGCGGGAAATCGACGATTGGCTGGCCGCCGGGCAAAACGTACTGGTCAATGGCTCTCGCGGGCATTTGCAGAACACGCGCCTGCGCTATCCGAACGCGCTGGTGCTGCTGTTGACGGTGGATCAGGCGGTACTGCGCCAGCGCTTGCTGGAGCGCGGGCGGGAATCGCCGATCGAGATCGATCAGCGGCTGGCGCGCAATGCCCGATTCAGCGAGCAATTGCTGGCGCAGGACCCGGCCGTGCACGTGCTCGACAACTCCGGACCACTTGAGCAAACGGTCGAACGGTTGCTGGGTTGCATTGACGAATAACACCCAGCAGTACCCAGTCCTTCCTCCTCCCTACAAGTCCTGGCATACAAGCGAGCTTGCTCCAGGCGGCGGTCCGACCGGGTTTTGCGGCTTACGCCGTTGCCAGCGAAACCTTTGGCGAAACACTCAGGAACCGCAGCAGTGCCAACAATGGAAACGCACTGCCGACGATCACGATCCACAACCAGCCACCGTGTTCGTACACCGCGCTGGCCACCGAAGAGCCAAAGGCGCCGCCGATGAAGATGCTGGTCATGTACAGCGCATTCAGGCGGCTGCGGCTTTTGCCGTCGAGGGCGTAGACCGCACGCTGGCCGAGGACCATGTTCATCTGCACGCAGAAGTCGAGCACCACGCCGGTCACGGCCAGGCCGATGACGCTGTAGGCCGGATGGATGAACGCCGGCAGAAAACTCAGGCTGGCGAACAGCAGGGCCAGCAATGACGCGATGCGGGTGTGCCCGGCATCGGCCAGGCGTCCGGCGATCGGGGCGGCAATGGCGCCGATGGCGCCCACCAGCGCGAAAATCGCGATCTCGCTTTGCGACAAACCGTGATTGCGCGCCAGCTCCAGCGGCACGGCGGTCCAGAACAGGCTGAAGGTGGCAAACATGCAGCCCTGGTAAAACGCGCGCTGGCGCAGCACCGGCTGCTTGCGCAACAACGTCCACAGCGAGCCCAGCAATTGGCCATAGGACGCGCTGTGATCAGGTTCCCGCTTGGGAATGGTCAGTGCCAGCACGATGCTGATGGCCGCCATCAACAGCGCGGCAATCACAAACATCGCCCGCCAGCCGAAGTGATCGGCCACCACGCTGGACACCGGCCGGGCCAGCAGGATGCCAAGCAACAAACCGCCCATGATTGCACCCACCACACGGCCACGGGTTTCCTCCGGCGCCAGATGCGCGGCCAACGGAATCAGGATTTGCACCGAAACCGAACTGAACCCCACCAACAGCGAAATCAGCAAGAACACGTTCGGTTGATCGGTGAACGCCGCACCCAGCAGGCTGACAATCGCCACCAGCGTGGTGATGATCATCAACCGGCGGTTCTCCAGCAAGTCTCCCAACGGCACCAGGAAAAACAGACCCAGCGCATAGCCGATCTGAGTCAGGGACACGATCAGGCTGGCCATGGCATTGCTCAGGCCGATGTCCGGAGCGATCAGGCCGATGATCGGCTGGGCGTAGTAGATGTTGGCGACAATGGCGCCGCAGCAGAAGGCGAACAGCAGCACCATGCCTCGGGTCATAGTCGCGGTGCCGTGGGGTACCTGGGTCGCTGGGTTCATAACGGGTCTCGCTGTACGGAAAGGATTGCGCGCAGGCTAATGGGCTGACTGAAACGGCGGAAGCGGGATTGGAGTGATAGTAATCATTCCGTTGCGGAATGATTGACGGACGCTTGTGTCGTGCGCCGAAGTGCCTTGCGTCAAAACATCGAAGGTGAATGATACATTCACTTACATCTTGTTCGATAGCGTGCTTATGTTCTCACTCCAAGTCATATAACCGGAGGGGCGCTCCATGAATGCGATGTTCCGTCAGCTGATTCGCTGCGTTTCAGTTGTCTCCTTGATCAGCCTCTTCAACGCAGGCCTGGTCCAGGCCGAAGACGCACCGGGCACGCGCATCGGTGTGCGCGGCGAGATCACCGGCGTCAGCCAGGACGTTCTGAATGTCCATGCCAACAGCGGCGACAACGTGGTGATCAATCTGACCAAGGACACCAAGGTCCGCGCCGTGACCTTGGCCAACATCGAAGACATCAAGCCCGGCAGCTACATTGGCTCGGCAGCCATTCCTCAGGAGGATGGCACTCTCAAGGCCCTGGAGGTCCACGTTTTCCCGCCGGAACTGGCCGGCAGTGGCGACGGTCATCGGCCGTTTGACCTGGTCAAGGGCAGCAGCATGACCAACGGCAGCGTCGGCGACCTGGTGGTGAGCAATGGTCGGGTGTTGACCGTCAACTACAAGGGCGGCCAACAGAAGATCCTGGTGCCCGAGGACGTACCCATCGTCAACCTGACGCCAGCCGATCGCAGCCTGTTGAAGGCAGGCGTGAAGATCGTGACTTTTGTGACGCAGGGTGCTGACGGCACGCTTACCGCTCAATCCATCTCGGCGGGCAAGGATGGCGTGACTCCGCCGATGTAGCCGGTACGTGGCGACCGACCATCCGAAGAAAAACCCGCAGCGCCCCGATAGCTAGAATCTACAGGGGGGATCACTTCAATGTGTCCTTACAAGCGGGAGTATCACGATGAAAATCGTATCTTCGCTGGCGTTAGTCGTAGCAGTCGGCGGGCTCTGTGGATGTTCGACAGTGCCTGACAACCAGGTCACCAATGTTCCCCTGAAAGGCACCTCGGCCAATGTCGGGAACATCGGCCGGCCGATCATGATGCCCAGTGGGCATGACACCGTGTTCTGGTTTGCGGTCAGTGGCGAGCCCATGGGCAGTGCGTTACCGGGTCGTCTGCTGGCTTACATCTACCCCGGCAGTTGCGAGAACCTGGGCGCAAAGCCGGCCTATGACATGAACGACGGACCCAATGCACGGTTCTATTCGGCGGCGGCGCACCAGTATTTCTGGAAAAGCGCACCGGTCGCCGTCGAGACTCTTCGAGCCGGCGGCTATGCCCTGGTGGTGCGTGAAAACCCGGCCGATGGTCACCAGGCTATTTTCTGCGGCAACCTGAGCTGAAACAGCAGGTGAAAAAACTGTGGGAGCGGGCTTGCTCGCGAAGGCGGCGCAACAGTCGACATCAATGTTGAATGTGATGGCCTCTTCGCGAGCAAGCCCGCTCCCACAGGCGTTGCAGTGTTCAGATCATCACTGACCGCTGTAGATCTGGTCGAAAACCCCGCCATCATTGAAGTGGGTCTTCTGCACGGTGCGCCAGTCACCGAAGGTCTTCTCCACGGACAGGAAGTCCACTTTCGGGAAGCGGTCGGTGTACTTGGCCAGCACCGCAGGGTCACGCGGGCGCAGGTAGTTCGCTGCTGCAATCTCCTGGCCTTCCGGCGACCACAGGTACTTCAGGTACTCCTCGGCGGCGGCGCGGGTGCCTTTCTTGTCGACTGATTTGTCGACCACCGACACCGGTGGTTCGGCTTCGGCGGAGACGCTTGGGTAGATGACTTCGAACTGATCACGGCCGAACTCGCGGGCGATCATTTCCGCTTCGTTCTCGAAGGTCACCAGCACGTCGCCGATCTGGTTGGTCATGAAGGTAGTGGTG
Organism: Pseudomonas sp. 18173; assembly: GCF_050432945.1. Taxonomy (NCBI): domain Bacteria; kingdom Pseudomonadati; phylum Pseudomonadota; class Gammaproteobacteria; order Pseudomonadales; family Pseudomonadaceae; genus Pseudomonas; species Pseudomonas sp. 18173. Next base: position 20,549 of record NZ_JBKFTN010000017.1, on the reverse strand, counting down.
GCGGCACGGCCGCCGGTGTCGAGTACCGGCGCCTGCTTGAACAGCTTGCCGACGAATTCCTTCGCCTTGTTCTCATCGCCGCCGTTTTTCAGCACGTAGCCCCACGCCGAGAGGTAGGTGTAGCGACCGTTGCCGGAGGTCTTCGGGTTCGGCACGACGACCTGGACGCCGTCCTTGAGCAGGTCCGGCCAGTCCTTCAGGGCTTTCGGGTTGCCCTTGCGCACGATGAACACGGTGGCCGAGGTAAATGGCGCGCTGTTGTTCGGCAGGCGCGTGACCCAGTTGTCCGGGACCAGTTTGCCGTTGTCGGCCAGGGCGTTGATGTCGGTGGCCATGTTCATGGTGATCACGTCAGCCGGCAAGCCGTCGATGACCGAACGTGCCTGTTTGCTGGAGCCGCCGAAGGACATTTGCAGCGTGATGTTTTCGTTGTGCTCGGCTTGCCAGTGTTTCTGGAACGCAGTGTTGTAGTCCTTGTAGAAATCGCGCATCACGTCGTAGGAAACGTTGAGCAGGGTCGGTGCAGCCTGGGCGATGTTGCCCAGGGCCAGGCCAGCGGCGAGAAGTGAGGCGCCAAAGAGTTTTTTCACTGCGCAGTCCTTGTTCTTTGTGTAGGAGTCGCCGCACCAACACTGTAGGAGCGAGCCTGCTCGCGATGGACGCTAACGATGACGCGGGCTGTCTAAGTGCCCGTGTTGTCCTGGCGTTTTTCGCGAGTGAACTCGCTCCTGCAGGTGGTGCGGTCGATACGATTTTGCCAGCGACTATAACCGGGCTCTTTTAGTCCTTTAAATATTAAAAAGCTCTTTGCTTATTCCACTTTTTTGAATAGTGCATTGCCGCAACGGGAACAGAACGACGCTTCCTGTTCGTGGCTGTTTTTCGCACACACCGGGCAGTCGTGCTGCAACTGGCCGCCACGCATGGCCGTGGCCAGTTCGGCGGTGAAGATCCCGGTGGGCACGGCAATGATCGAGTAACCGGTGATCATCACCATCGATGAAATAACCTGGCCCAGTGCGGTCTTGGGCACGATGTCGCCGTAGCCGACGGTGGTGAGGGTAACGATCGCCCAGTAAATGCCCTTGGGGATGCTGGTGAAGCCATGCTCCGGGCCTTCGACCACGTACATCAGGGTGCCGAACACTGTCACCAGGGTGCAGACGCTGAGCAGGAACACGAGGATTTTCTGCTTGCTGCCGCGCAGGGCATCGAGCAGGTAATGGGCTTGCTTGAGGTAGGGGCCCAGTTTGAGTACGCGGAAGATCCGCAGCATCCGGATCACCCGGATGATCAGCAGGTACTGGGCATCGCTGTAGTACAGCGCGAGGACGCCGGGCACGATGGCCAGCAGGTCCACCAGGCCATAGAAGCTGAAGGCATAGCGCAGGGGCTTGGGCGAACAGTACAGGCGCAGGATGTACTCGCCGAGGAAGATCACCGTGAAGCCCCACTCGATGAGCGCCAGCAAGTTGGCGTAGTTCTGGTGGACTTCATCGATGCTGTCGAGGATCACCACCACCAGGCTGGCGAAGATGATCAGCAGCAGGGCGGTATCGAAGCGCCGCCCGGCAAAGGTGTCGGTCTGGAAAATAATCACGTACAGGCGATTACGCCACGTGTCGTTGCTGTTCATGCCCATCGCCTTGGCCGTAAATCAACGCAGCCTAGGTTGATTCTCCCCGGTAGCGCAAGGCGCGCTTTCGACGGCGGCTTTGCCGAGCATTTGCATAACGCTGCGGATCAGCCAGCAGGCAAGAATGAATGGCGCGGTCAGTGTGGGCAGACCGATGGCGGCAAAGACCGGCGTCAGCACCAGCGCCAGACCGATGCCAACCAGCGGCAGCCAGGGTTGGCGACGCTGCGAGCTGAAGGCGAGGGCGGCGAGTACGGCGTTATAGCCACCGAGACCGAGCAATGCGCTGTAGACGTCATGGTTCAGCAGGCTCCAGCCCATGCCGGCGACAGACGCCAGCAACGCCCAGCCGAATGCGCGGCGATCGGCGATCAGCAAACCGGCGGCAATCATCGCACCGGCCAGCGGGTGGCCGAGGAACATCACCTGGCCGAGGCCTTTGAGGGGGGCGGCGAGCATGTTCAGCGTGCTGACTTCGATCAAGTGCGCTTGTGTCGAGGGCGTGGCGAAGCACAGCAGCAACCAGCCCAAGCCGACGAAGGGCGCCGTGTAGGCAGGCAGGTATTGGCTGACCCGGACGCGCTTGAGCCACTGCTGGGTGATCATCGCGCTCAGGCCTCCGGCGGCCAGAATCAGCAGCGGCATCATCGCCGACCAGGGGAAATACAGGCTCAGCAACAGACCGAGCAGAACGCCGTTGTAGCTGAACAGTCCGGCTTGCCGATCAGCCTTGGCATAGTTGCGACGTTGCGCGGTGAGCAGCCCGGCGACACCGCCGAGCAAAGCGCCGCCGAGCAAGGCGGGCGCCGTGAACAGAATGGCCAGCAGGCACAGCAGGCCGCACAGCGGATTGCGCTGGAGAAAGATCTGGCTGAAGCCGTTGAGCAACGCTTCGGCCCAGTCAGGGCAGTGGGTGTTGAAATGGTTGGCAGGCATGATGAAGTCTGTGGTGTATCCAGTGAATCGTGTCGCCTGCTTCGCGAGCAAGCCCGCTCCCACACTGGTTCTGTGAACGACACAAAACCAGTGTGGGAGCGGGCTTGCTCGCGAAGAGGCCAGTTCAGGCGCTAGATCAATGTCTCGATACGCAAAGAGTTAGTCGACCCCGGCTGCCCAAAGGGCACACCGGCGGTGATCAATAACGTGTCGCCGCGCTGCGCCATGCCCTGGGCCTGGGCAATCTCCAGGGCCGTCGAGCAGACTTCATCGACCTGACGCAGGCGATCGTTGACCACCGAGTGCACACCCCACGCCACGCTCAGGCGACGGGCGGTTTGCAGGTTCGGTGTCAGGTTGAGGATCGGCACCGTCGGCCGCTCCCGCGCCGCGCGCAGGCTCGATGCGCCGGACTCGCTGTAGTTCACCAGCACCGCTACCGGCAGCACGTTACTGATGCGGCGAATGGCGCAGCTGATCGCGTCGGAAACCGTCGCCTCGGCTTTCGGTCGGCTGACGTCGAGTTGAGTCTGATAGTCCGGACCGTTTTCCACCTGGCGGATGATCTTGCTCATCATCTGCACGGCTTCGAGCGGGTATTCGCCGGACGCGGTTTCCGCCGACAGCATCACCGCGTCCGCACCTTCGGCCACGGCGTTGGCCACATCGGTGACTTCGGCGCGGGTGGGCGCCGGTGAGAAGCGCATCGACTCCAGCATCTGGGTCGCCACCACCACCGGTTTGCCGAGCTGGCGGCAGGTGCTGATGATGTTCTTCTGTATCTGCGGCACGCTTTCGGCCGGCACTTCCACACCCAGGTCGCCACGGGCAACCATGATCGCATCGCTCAATTCAGCGATCTCGCGCAATTGTTCGACGGCCGAGGGCTTCTCGATCTTGGCCATCAGGAAGGCCTTGTCGCCGATCAGGGTGCGGGCCTCGCGGATGTCATCGGGACGTTGTACGAACGACAGCGCCACCCAGTCCACGCCCAGCTCCAGACCGAAGGCCAGGTCGCGACGATCCTTGGCGGTCAGCGGGCTCAGGTCGAGTACCGCTTGCGGCACGTTCACGCCTTTGCGGTCCGACAGTTCGCCGCCATTGAGCACGGTGGTGTCGATGGCGTCGGCGTACTTGGTCACGACGCGCAGGCGCAGCTTGCCGTCGTCCAGCAGCAGGTCCATGCCCGGTTCCAGCGCGGCGATGATTTCCGGGTGTGGCAGGTTGACCCGGCGCTCATCGCCTGGCGTGGCATCGAGGTCCAGGCGCAAGGCCTGGCCGCGGATCAGGTGCACCTTGCCTTCGGCGAACTTGCCGACCCGCAGTTTCGGGCCTTGCAGGTCCATCAGAATGCCCAGTGGATAATTGAGCTGGCGCTCGACTTCACGGATCCATTGAAAACGCATGGCGTGGTCGGCGTGATCGCCATGGCTGAAGTTCAGGCGGAAGATGTTGACCCCGGCCCGCACCAGTTCACGGATGGCGTCGATGCCGTCGATGGCCGGACCCAGGGTGGCGAGGATTTTGACCTTTTTGTCAGGCGTCATGGTTAGTGCTCTCAAGGATCAGGATGGCGCGGAAGTCATTGACGTTGGTACGGGTCGGCTCGGTGACGATCAGGGCGTCGAGTGCCTCGAAGTAGCCGTAGCCATTGTTGTTGTCCAACTCGTCGCTGGCGCTCAGGCCCAGTGCTGCAGCACGGGCATAGCTGTCCGGGGTCATGATTGCGCCGGCGTTGTCTTCCGAACCGTCGATGCCGTCGGTGTCGCCGGCCAGTGCGTAGACGCCGGGCAGGCCCTTGAGGCTGTCGGTCAGGCTCAGCAGGAACTCGGCGTTGCGCCCGCCACGGCCATTGCCGCGCACGGTGACGGTGGTTTCACCGCCCGAGAGAATCACGCAGGGCGCCGCCAGCGGCTGACCGTGCAGCACGATCTGCCGCGCGATGCCGGCGTGGACTTTCGCCACCTCGCGGGATTCGCCTTCGAGGTCGCCGAGGATCAGCGGACTGAATCCGGCCTGACGGCATTTCACCGCTGCCGCTTCGAGGGACTGTTGCGGGCGGGCAATCAACTGGAAATGGCTGCGCGCCAGGCTCGGGTCACCGGGTTTGACGGTTTCCGATTCAGGGCTTTGCAGCCAGTTGCGCACCGAGGCCGGAACCTCGATGGCGTAGCGTTTGAGGATCGCCAGCGCTTCGGCCGACGTGCTCGGGTCGGCCACGGTAGGGCCGGAGGCGATGACCGTGGCGAGGTCGCCCGGTACATCGGAAATCGCATAGGTGTAGACCGTGGCAGGCCAGCAGGCTTTGCCCAGGCGGCCGCCCTTGATCGCCGAGAGGTGCTTGCGCACGCAGTTCATCTCGCCGATGGTGGCGCCGGACTTGAGCAGGGCTTTGTTGATCGACTGCTTGTCGGCCAGGGTGATGCCTTCGGCCGGCAATGCCAGCAGGGCAGAGCCGCCACCGGAGAGCAGGAAGATCACGCGGTCGTTTTCGCTGAGATTGCTGACCAGTTCAAGCACACGTTTGGCCACGGCCAGGCCGGCAGCGTCCGGTACCGGATGCGCGGCTTCGACCACTTCGATTTTTTCGCAAGGGGCGCCGTGACCGTAACGGGTCACCACCAGGCCGGATACTTCACCCTGCCAGCAGCGCTCGACCACCTGGGCCATGGCGGCTGCAGCTTTGCCGGCACCAATGACGATCACGCGGCCGCTGCGGTCGGCAGGCAGATGGGCTTCGAGCACTTGTTGCGGATGCGCCGCGTCGATGGCTGTGGCAAACAGCTCGCGCAGCAATTGTTGCGGATCGACCGACATGGCGGGCTCCCGGAATTCTTGTTATTGGGTTTGTCGCGGACCCAGTGGGAGCGACTCTGTGGCGAGGGGGCTTGCCCCCGTTTGAGTGCGCAGCACTCACAAGATCTTCAGTGCATCACAGATTTTGGGGCTGCTTCGCAACCCAACGGGGGCAAGCCCCCTCGCCACAGGCCTGCTCCCACAGGTTTGAACCGGTTTGGGGCAGGGCTTACTTCTTGTCGCGAATCGAGAAGTTCGCCATGTGTTCCAGGCCCTTGATCAGCGCCGAGTGGTCCCAGTTGCTGCCACCGATGGCCGCGCAGGTGCTGAACACTTGCTGGGTGTTGGCGGTGTTCGGCAGATTGATGTTCAGCTCCTTGGCGCCTTGCAGGGCCAGGTTCAGGTCCTTCTGGTGCAGGCTGATGCGGAAGCCCGGATCGAAGGTGCCCTTGATCATGCGCTCGCCGTGCACTTCGAGGATCTTCGAGGAGGCGAAACCGCCCATCAGTGCTTCACGCACCTTGGCAGGGTCAGCACCGTTTTTCGAAGCGAACAGCAGGGCTTCAGCCACGGCCTGGATGTTCAGGGCCACGATGATCTGGTTGGCCACCTTGGCGGTTTGACCGTCGCCGTTGCCACCGACCAGGGTGATGTTCTTGCCCATGGCCTGGAACAGCGGCAGGGCGCGTTCGAAGGCGTCGGCATCGCCGCCGACCATGATGCTCAGGGTCGCAGCCTTGGCGCCGACTTCACCGCCGGAGACCGGGGCGTCGAGGTATTGCGCGCCTTTTTCGTTGATCTTTGCCGCGAAAGCCTTGGTGGCGGTCGGCGAGATCGAGCTCATGTCGATCACCACTTTGCCTTTGCCAACACCGGCAGCAACGCCGTCAGCGCGGAACAGCACGTCATCGACCTGCGGGGTATCCGGGACCATGACGATGATGAATTCGGCTTCCTGAGCCACTTCCTTCGGGTTCGCCAGGGCAACGGCGCCAGCGGCGACCAGGTCGGCAGGCGCAGGGTCGTGGTGCGCCGACAGGAACAGGCTGTGACCGGCTTTCTGCAGGTTCGCTGCCATTGGGTGGCCCATGATGCCGGTGCCGATAAATCCGATTTTAGCCATGAGAAAATCCTCTTGTTTTTGTCTTTTGTAGGAGCGAGCTTGCTCGCGATGAACGATTTGGCGCCGCGTCCATCCAGGCAGTACGCGTTATCGTTGACGCTTATCGCGAGCAAGCTCGCTCCTACATAGGGAGCTGCGTTAAATAGCGTTATGGGTCTTGAGCCAGCCCAGGCCCGCTTCAGTCGTGGTCAGCGGCTTGTATTCGCAACCGACCCAGCCCTGGTAACCGATGCGGTCCAGGTGTTCGAACAGGAAGCGGTAGTTGATTTCACCGGTACCTGGTTCGTTGCGCCCCGGGTTGTCCGCGAGCTGCACATGGTTGATCTCGCCCAGGTGCGATTGCAGGGTGCGGGCCAGGTCGCCTTCCATGATTTGCATGTGGTAGATGTCGTATTGCAGGAACAGGTTGGCGCTGCCGACCTGCTCGCGAATCGACAGGGCTTGCGCCGTGTTGTTCAGGTAGAAACCTGGAATGTCACGGGTGTTGATCGCTTCCATCACCAGTTTGATACCCGCCGCTTGCAGCTTGTCGGCCGCGTACTTGAGGTTGGCGACGAAGGTTTTCTCCACGGTGGCATCGTCAAAACCCTGCGGACGAATACCGGCCAGGCAGTTGACCTGGGTGTTGCCCAGCACTTGTGCGTAAGCGATGGCCAGGTCGACACCGGCACGGAACTCTTCAACCCGGTCCGGCAGGCACGCGATACCGCGTTCGCCCTTGGCCCAGTCACCGGCCGGCAGGTTGAACAGCACTTGGGTCAGGCCGTTGGCGTCGAGCTGGGCCTTGATTTCGGCGGAGCTGAAGTCGTACGGAAACAGGTATTCGACACCACTGAAGCCGGCTTTGGCGGCCGCTTCGAAACGGGCAAGAAAGTCCTGTTCGGTGAACAGCATGGACAGGTTGGCTGCGAAACGCGGCATGGTGGTCTCCCGTATGTGTTTGAGGTCCCCTGTGGGAGCGGGCTTGCTCGCGAAGGCGGTGGTTCAGTCAGCATTGTTATCGACTGACACTCCCTCTTCGCGAGCAAGCCCGCTCCCACAGCAGGAGCGGTCAGCTATCAATCAAGCAGCGAAATCGCAGTCGGTGCGTCGTCGCCGACCAGCGCCAGGTCTTCGAATTCGTTGACGGCGTTGATCTCGGTACCCATGGAAATGTTGGTCACGCGCTCCAGGATAATCTCGACGATCACTGGAACCTTGAACTCCTCGATCAGTTCCTGGGCCTTGCGCAGGGCAGGCTGGATCTGAGCCGGTTCGAACACACGCAGCGCCTTGCAGCCGAGGCCTTCGGCCACCGCGACGTGGTCGACACCGTAACCGTTGAGCTCCGGAGCGTTGAGGTTATCGAAGGACAGCTGCACGCAGTAGTCCATGTCGAAACCGCGCTGTGCCTGACGGATCAGACCCAGGTACGAGTTGTTCACCACAACATGAATGTACGGCAGCTTGAACTGCGCGCCCACCGCCAATTCCTCGATCATGAACTGGAAGTCATAGTCCCCCGACAGGGCCACGACTTTACGGTTCGGATCAGCCTTGACCACGCCCAGCGCTGCCGGAATGGTCCAGCCCAACGGGCCGGCCTGACCGCAGTTGATCCAGTGACGCGGCTTGTAGACGTGCAGGAACTGCGCGCCGGCAATCTGCGACAGACCGATGGTGCTGACGTAGCAGGTGTCTTTACCGAACACCTGGTTCATCTCTTCGTAGACGCGTTGCGGCTTGACCGGCACGTTGTCGAAGTGAGTCTTGCGCTGCAGGCTGGCTTTACGCTGCTGGCAGTCTTGCAGCCAGGCGCTGCGGTTCTTCAGCTTGCCGGCGGCTTGCCATTCGCGAGCAACTTCGATGAACACGGTCAGCGCGGCAGCGGCGTCGGACACGATGCCCAGGTCCGGAGTGAACACGCGGCCGATCTGGGTCGGTTCGATATCAACGTGAATGAACTTGCGGCCTTCGGTGTACACGTCAACGGAACCGGTGTGACGGTTGGCCCAGCGGTTGCCCACGCCGAGCACAACGTCGGACTTGAGCATGGTCGCGTTGCCGTAGCGGTGCGAGGTCTGCAAGCCAACCATGCCCACCATCAGCGGGTGATCGTCGGGAATGGTGCCCCAGCCCATCAGGGTCGGGATCACCGGGATACCGGTCAGCTCGGCGAACTCCACCAACAGATCGCTGGCGTCGGCATTGATGATGCCGCCACCGGCCACCAGCAATGGGCGCTCGGCCTGATCCAGCATGGCCAGGGCCTTTTCAACCTGCACGCGGGTAGCGCTCGGCTTGGCCAGCGGCAGTGGCTGGTAGGCGTCGATGTCGAATTCGATTTCGGCCATCTGCACGTCGAACGGCAGGTCGATCAGCACCGGGCCTGGGCGGCCGGAGCGCATTTCATAGAAGGCCTTCTGGAACGCGTAAGGCACCTGGCCCGGTTCCAGAACGGTGGTTGCCCACTTGGTCACTGGCTTGACGATGCTGGTGATGTCGACAGCCTGGAAGTCTTCCTTGTGCATACGGGCGCGGGGTGCCTGGCCGGTAATGCAGAGGATCGGGATCGAGTCGGCCGAGGCGCTGTAGAGCCCGGTGACCATGTCGGTGCCGGCAGGGCCGGAAGTGCCGATGCACACACCAATGTTGCCAGCCTTGGTGCGGGTGTAGCCCTCGGCCATGTGCGAGGCGCCTTCAACGTGGCGAGCGAGTACGTGATCGATGCCGCCAACCTTTTGCAGGGCGGAGTACAGCGGGTTGATGGCGGCACCCGGGATGCCAAAAGCGGTATCGACCCCTTCACGGCGCATCACCAGAACGGCGGCTTCGATTGCTCTCATTTTGCTCATGGTTTTGTGCCTCTTTACGTTTTGTAATTGTATACAAGTGGCTTTGCGCAGAGTGTATTCACGGCGGACGGCGCAGGTCAATCCATTTTCTCAAGCGCTCGTTTCATTCGTCGGAAGCCCAATCTACTGTGGCTTTTCGTCGCATGTGGCGCCTTTCGAGAATTATTGTATACAAAAAAATAATTCATTGTGTTCTATTTGTTGTATCGGGCTGCGGCACAACGGCGCAGCCCAACGGCTTTCCGAAAAACAAAATGAGGACGGCACCATGAGCGCTTTAACCTTGAAAGTCGCAGTCAACCTGGTCAACGAGGCCATCAGTGCAGGGCGGGCCATCTCGGCAGCGCCCTTGACCATTGCGGTACTGGATGCCGGCGGGCATCTGATCACCCTGCAGCGCGAAGACGGCGCCAGCCTGTTGCGCCCGCACGTCGCCATCGGCAAGGCCTGGGGCGCCATAGCACTGGGCAAGGGCTCACGCCTGCTGGCGCTGGACGCCCAGCAGCGCCCGGCATTCATCGCCGCGTTGAACAGCCTGGGGCAGGGCAGCGTCGTGCCGGCACCGGGTGGTGTGCTGGTTCGGGATCAGGACGGGAACGTGCTGGGGGCGGTGGGGATCAGCGGCGATTTGTCGGATGTCGATGAGCAGTGCGCGATCAATGCGATCGAGGCGTTGGGGTTGGTGGCGGATGCGGGGGTGGCTGCTTGATGATGTAGCGACAGATTAACCGCTTTCGCGAGCAAGCCCGCTCCCACATTGGATCCTCAGCGCCCACCAGTCCCCTGTGGGAGCGGGCTTGCTCGCGAAGGCAATTTCTCAGACACATCCAGCTAAAAGTCTGGCCCACTCTCCCATATTCCCCGGTCTAGCCTTTTGATGATTTCATCATGAGAGAGGGCAAGGGAATGCCTGAACTGTCAGCTTCACACCGCCTGCGCATCGGCCGTTATGCCGAGCAAAATCGCATCTACCTGCTGACTGCCAATACCCTGAAGCGAGAACCTGTTTTCAGGGATTACACCTTGGGTCGCTTGGTGGTCCATCAATTCAGGCAAGCGCAGAGTGATGGCTTCGCCGATTCCTTGGCCTGGGTAGTCATGCCCGATCATTTTCATTGGTTGATTCAGTTGAACAAAGGCTCATTGGGCCAGTTGATGTGCCAAACCAAATCCTTGAGTACCCGAACATTCAATGCGGCTACTGGAAGAACAGGTAGCCTCTGGCAGCAAGGTTTCCATGACCATGCTTTAAGAAAAGAAGAAGATCTGGTGAAGCTGGCTCGGTATGTTGTTGCTAACCCATTGCGGGCGGGGCTGGTCGAGAAGATTGGAGACTATCCGTTGTGGGATGCGATCTGGGTTTGATCTAAAACCGGGTTGTCGCCATTCGCGAGCAAGCCCGCTCCCACAATGGATCTTCAGCGCCCACCGATCCCCTGTGGGAGCGGGCTTGCTCGCGAATAGCCGCGCTGCGGTCTTTCAACCCGGCTCACACCCCTTGAGCACCAACCGGATGATCGTCTGCGCCGCCGCTTCGTAATCCTCTTCATCCAGCCGGGCCTTGCCGGTGATGGCGGTGATCTGCCAGTCGAAGTCGGCGTAGGTCTGGGTCGCGGCCCAGATGCTGAACATCAGGTGGTTGGGGTCGATGGGGGCGATTTGCCCGCGGTCGATCCAGGTCTGGATGCACTCGATATTGTGCTTGGCCTGGCCATTGAGCTGTTCGACCAGGTCGCTGCTCAGGTGGGGCGCGCCGTGCATGATTTCGCTGGCGAACACCTTGGAGGCGAAAGGCAGGTCGCGGGAGATGCGGATTTTCGAGCGAATGTAGCCGCTGAGCACTTCACCGGGCTCGCCGTCCGGATTGAACGGTGTCGAAGCCTGCAGGATTGGCTCGATGATACTTTCCAGAACCTCGCGGTAGAGGTTTTCCTTGGATTTGAAGTAGTAGTAGACGTTGGGCTTGGGCAATCCCGCCTTGGCTGCGATGTCACTGGTTTTGGTCGCAGCGAAGCCTTTGTCGGCAAATTCCTCACTGGCGGCACGCAGGATCAGTTGTTTGTTGCGCTCGCGGATAGTGCTCATAACCCAGGTGATTCCTTGCCTGTTCTGGCGGTTGCGCATGGTATCACCGGCCTCGCGCGGCGCTCAAGAATGCACCGCAGCCCTTGATGCCGCGCTATGCTGCTGCGCATTCATTACAGAAGGAAACCCGATTCATGGCAGGAAGCAGTTTGCTGGTGCTGATCGACGACATCGCGGCCGTGCTGGACGACGTGTCGTTGATGACCAAAATGGCCGCCAAGAAAACGGCCGGCGTACTCGGTGACGACCTGGCACTCAATGCCCAGCAAGTCAGCGGTGTGCGGGCCGAGCGGGAAATCCCGGTGGTCTGGGCGGTCGCCAAGGGTTCGTTCATCAATAAATTGATCCTGGTGCCGTCGGCGCTGGCCATCAGTGCGTTCATTCCGTGGCTGGTCACGCCGCTGTTGATGCTCGGTGGCGCCTATCTGTGCTTCGAAGGGTTCGAAAAGCTCGCCCACAAATTCCTGCACAGCAAGGCAGAAGATCAGGCTGAACATGCCGAATTGGTCGAAGCAGTAGCAGACCCGGCGGTAGATCTGGTGGCGTTTGAAAAGGACAAGATCAAGGGCGCGATCCGCACCGACTTCATTCTCTCGGCAGAAATCATTGCCATCACCCTCGGTGTCGTGGCTGAGTCGGCGCTGAGCCAGCAAGTCATCGTGCTGTCGGGGATCGCCATCGTCATGACCATCGGTGTCTACGGGTTGGTCGCGGGCATCGTCAAGCTCGATGATCTGGGGCTGTGGCTGACCCAGAAGCCTGGCCAGATGGCCAGGAGCATCGGCGGCGGGATTTTGCGTGCGGCTCCGTACATGATGAAAAGCCTGTCGGTGATCGGCACCGCGGCGATGTTCCTGGTCGGCGGCGGCATCCTGACCCACGGCGTGCCGGTGGTGCATCACTGGATCGAAAGTGTCGGTGCGGCGGCAGGCGGTGCCGGGTTTATCGTGCCGACGTTGCTTAATGGGGTGGCGGGGATTGTGGCGGGGGCGGTGGTGCTGGTTGGGGTTTTGGCTGCCGGCAAAATCTGGAAAGCGCTCAAAGGCTAAAGCCAACATATAACAACTGCAGGAGCGAGCTTGCTCGCGATGGTCGTTAACGATGACGCGCCTTTACTGGTTAAACGCGGCGCTCTCGAGTCCATCGCGAGCAAGCTCGCTCCTACAGTGTTTTTTGGGGACTGTTTACTCGGCGATCTGCAACTTGCGCGCTTCGGTGTACACGTAGCGCACTTTCTCGTACTCGAACGGTGAGTTCAGCTGGCCATAGCGGAAGCTGGTCTGGTGGCGCTTGTCGATGCTGCGCAGGATCCAGACTTCCGGATGGTTGGAGCTGACCTCGGCCACGTTGAGGAAGTTGATTGCATTCTCGGCAGTGAAATCCACCGCCAGGCCGCCGGTATCACGCAGGTTGGACGGACCGAGGATCGGCAGGACGAAGTAAGCGCCGCCCGGCACACCGTAGAAGCCCAGGGTCTGGCCGAAGTCTTCGCTTTGGCGCGGCAGGCCCATGGCGGTGGCCGGATCCCACAGGCCGGCGATGCCGATCGTGGTGTTGAGCAGCAGTCGCCCGGTGGTTTCCAGCGAGCGCTGGCCCTTGAGTTGCAGCAGGCTGTTCAACAGGTTGGGGACGTCACCCAGGTTGTTGAAGAAGTTGCTGACGCCGGTACGCAGGAAGCTTGGGGTGACGTAGCGGTAACCGTTGACCACCGGCAGGAACACCCATTGGTCGAAGCGGTAGTTGAAGTGATACACGCGCCGGTTCCACTCTTCCAGCGGGTCGTAGACCGCCAGTGCGCTGAGCGTCGAACGCTCGAACTCGCGCTGATCCAGGCCCGGGTTGAATTTGAGTTTGCTCAGCGGTTCCTTGAAGCCGTCACTGTCGACGACCACGGGAGCGTTGGCCTTGCTGTTGTCGGCATTGGCGACGCCTGCACAGAGTAGCGCTGCGATAAGCAGGAGATATTTAGCCACGGAAGAACTCCAGCATGGCGTCGCTGTTGACGCGGTAGTTAATGTTGCCGCAGTGGCCACCGAGCGGGTAAACAGTCAGGCGATCACCGAAGGTCCTGCGCAGGAAGCCAAGGTCGCCAGGGCCGAGGATCACGTCGTCGGCGTTGTGCATCACGGCGATTTTCGGGCTTTCGTGCAGATAGTCCTTCAGTGCGTACAGGCTCACCTGGTCAATCAGTTGCAGCAGGCTGCCGCCGTCGGTGCGGGCACGCCACATCGGGATCACCTGTTCGGTGATGTAGCAGTCGAAGTCGCATTGCAATGCGCGCTTGAGGAATGGCGTGAGGCTGGTGCCCTCGGTAATCGGGAACTTGGGCGGGGTGATCAGGCCGCGACGGTTGATCAAGTCCGAAGTGAAGGCGATGTCGGCCGCCGAAAAGCGGAACGAGGTGCCGATCAGCATGGCCATCTGTTCGTTGCTCAGCTGCTGTTTGGACTGCTGGAAGTCGTAGACCAGGGCATCGTTGAGGTCGATGTAGCCCTTTTGCTGGAAGTAGCGGGTCAGTTTGTTCAGCACCAGTTCATAGAATGTGGTGCTGTTGTTGATGCCCTTGACCTCGGTCTGGACCAGCTTGTCGAGGTTGGTGATCGAGGTATAGAGGTTGACCGGCGGGTTGAGCAGCAGGACTTTCTTGAAGTTGAAGCTGCGGCGGGTTTCATCCAGGTGCGAAACGAAAGCGGCATCCAGTGCGCCCAGGCTGTACCCGGTCAGGTAGTAATCGGTGACCGGCACTTTCGGGTTTTGCGCCCGCACGGCCTGCATTACCCGGTACAAGTCTTCGGCGTCTTCCTTGGAAATGCCCGGCGTGGCGAAGCGCGATGCGGCACTCATGAAGTCATAGCTGGTGGGCGATGACAGCTGCACCACGTGGTAGCCGGCTTTGTAATAGAGCTTCTTCAGGTATTCGTTCAGGCTGGCGTCATAGCGCGCACCGGTGCCGGCGATCAGGAAAATCAGCGGCGCGGCGTGATCCTGCGTGGCAATGCGGTAGTCGAGTTTCTTGACCGCCCAGAAATTGTCCGGCAAATCGAATTCCCGTTCCGGACGCAAGGTGACGCTGCGCACCGCCTGATCGATGTCATCGTCCAGGGGCAGCTCCGGACGCAGGTCCGGCGGCGTGGTCGCGATGGTCGCCTCGAACGGGTTGGTCAGGGGGTAGCCATAACTGGCGGCGTCAATCTCGACCGCCAGTGCGGACGCACTCAATATAAGGCCGCCAAACAGGGCGGCGAAGCGCAAGGAACGGAGCATGACTAAATCCCTTAGAGGAAGGTGCCGAATGAATTTCGCAGGCTATGACCGCTGCAATTGCGCCAAAGTGCCACGCATCGACACCAAACTGGCCTGATTTCGAAGTAATAGTAGCTGGACGATACACTTTGCAGCGATTGAATGACCAGTTAACAGTTGTTAGTGCTTGCCTAAGGCTGTCGTGCGATTAAGCTGGCCGCCGTTTTTCGCCTATTGGAGTGTTACATGTCCCGCCGTTTGCCCGTGATTTTGCTGCTTGTGTTGCTGCCGGTTTGGCTGGCCGCCAGTTATGGCGCGCGTTATGGCTTCATGGAGGATGCGCAGTGGGTCGGCATTTGCGTGGATGAAGCAAGCCGCTGGGAATGCCAGGTGCGTTCGAACCTGGGGCTGATGATCCACTTCGCGATTCCGGGCTGGGCTGCGCTGGGCGCGGCGATCCTGGGCTTTGTCGTACCGGGCCGGGCCGGCTGGTGGCTGGCGGTGCTGGCGCTGGTGTTCGGGTTTCCGGCGCTGGCGTTGTACAACACGACGCTGGCGGTGTTCGCAGTGGTGATAGCGGGGTTGCGGTTGGTCAGGGAGTCTCGCGGCGTTTAAAAGTCCGTCTTCGCGAGCAAGCCCGCTCCCACATTTGATCGTTGTCGAACACAAAGTAGATGTTCGCCGAAGAACCTGTGGGAGCGGGCTTGCTCGCGAAGAGGCCAGTCAAGTCAATGCAAAATCAAGCCCTGCGAACCCGCAAGCAACGCCACAACGCCGCCACCATCAACCCACTCGCCAGCGCCCAGCCCCAGGCCTGCTGATTCTGCAGGCCTTCACGGAACAGTTGCGGCGCAATGCCGGCGCCGATGATGAAAGTCAGCAACGCAATCTCGCGGCGCGGCACATTCACCGGGCGGCACAGATACACCAGCGCCGGCACGATGAATGCGACACTCGGGAAGCTGCGGTAGCGCGGGTCGAACACCAGTTCCAGCATCATCACGGCTGCCGCGAAACCGGCTGTTGCGACCAGCCAGCCAGCACGGCGTTCGAGCAAGTTGAAAGCCTGTCCGCGCCAACCGCTACGAGCACTCAATGACAGCGCGGCATGGGCCAGCACGAGCAGATTCAGCGCAGTCAGCAATGCGACCCACAACCACTCACTGGTAAAACGCGTGGTGACCCGTGCCAGGTCACCCCAGGCGCCAATCGAGCACGCCGCCAATGCACCGAGCAGGGGCAGCACCAGCGCCGAGCGCGTCGTGCGAACCCGGCCGCCAAGCAGCAACGTGCCGATGAAGATCAATCCGCCCACCGCCAGCCATTGCGACCAGTAGGGTACGTTTGTCACTGGCCCGGCCAGCACGCCCTTGTCCTGGCGATCGGCATCGAACAGTCCCCAGTAACCTCCGACCGCACCTTCGCTGGCGCGTTTCCATGGCTGGTCGAAGGCTTCGATAAGGTTGTAGTGCCAGCCCTGTTGCTCGGCCATGGCGACAAAACCACGAATGAACCTGGCTTCGTTGACCCGGCTCGGCAGGGCCGTTTCGCGCTGGCGACCTTCGCTTGGCCAGCCGGTTTCACCGATCAGTACATCCTTGGGCGCAAACTTGTTGCCGAACACCTGGCGTACTTCGGCCACATGTTGAAGGGCTGCGTCGATGTTCGATGGATCATCTTCCCAATACGGCAGCAAATGGATGGTCAGGAAATCCACGGCGGGGGCGATTTCCGGATGCTTGAGCCAGAACTCCCAGACGTCGGCATAGGTGACAGGCTGTTTGACGTGGCTTTTGACCTTGTTGATCAGCTTCGCCAATTGCGCACCGGTGACTTCCTTGCGTAACAGGGTTTCATTGCCGACGATCACCGCGCTCACCACATCCGCGTTGGCGTTGGCCGAGGCGATCAGCAGGTCGACTTCTTTTTCGGTGTCCACCGGGTTGCTGTTGACCCAGGCGCCGATCATCAGCTTCAAGCCATGCTTGCGCGCCAGGTCCGGCAGGGCTTCGAGGCCGGTCATGGAATAGGTGCGGATGCATTCGAAGCTTTTGGACAGCAGCGCGAGGTCGGCGTCCATGCGTTCGGGGCGCAAGTTGAATGGCACGTCGAACGGCGATTGGTCCTTGTCGAACGGCGTGTAGGACGCGCATTGCAGCTTGTGCGTGGCGCTGGCGACATCCGGCAGGATCACCGGTTTGCCAATGCCGTACCAGAAACCGCAGAGGGCAAAAAGCCCCAGCAGGCAGGCGAATAGATAAGCAGGAAATGGAAAGCGTGATGTCGCGGACATGGTCAGGCCGTGTGGGAACAAAGCGGCGCATGTTACCTGCATTTACCCTGTGCTTGGTGGCCTGCATGATTTTGACATGCAAAGTTCGGGCGGAACCTGCGGTGCGTTGGTCGCGTTGAAGATTAATGGCTTTCTGATGTCGTTTCTCGATGGATTGAGGTCGCTGATAGAGCAGGTCGCGATGAGCGTCAGGTTGATTATCGGAGGCGTCAGTACTCCGCTGATGAACGAACGAGTTTGCGGTCGGCGTGATGGGGGCGCTGTGCACCATAACAATACGTTTAAGCGACTCGGCATCCGTCGAGCGCAGCACTTTCGGGGAAGTAACGATGAAGATGCGACGACTCTTGGGCGCAGGTGCCGCTTTGGTGCTGGCGATCAGCGCTACCGTGGCCAGTGCCGCCGGTAAGGAAGTGACTATCGGTTATGTCGACGGCTGGTCGGACAGCGTCGCCACGACCAACGTGGCCGCAGAGGTGATCCGGCAGAAACTCGGTTACGACGTGAAGCTGCAAGCGGTCGCTACCGGGATCATGTGGCAGGGCGTGGCCACCGGCAAACTTGACGCCATGCTGTCGGCCTGGCTGCCGGTTACCCATGGCGAATACTGGACGAAGAACAAGGATCAGGTCGTCGACTACGGCCCGAACTTCAAGGACGCGAAAATCGGCCTGATCGTGCCGGAGTACGTTAAAGCCAAGTCCATCGAGGACCTGAAAACCGACGACAGCTTCAAGAAACGCATCGTTGGCATCGACGCCGGTTCAGGTGTGATGATCAAGACCGACCAGGCCATCAAGGACTATGACTTGACCGGGTATCAAAACAAGGCCAGTTCCGGCGCCGGCATGATCGCCGAGCTGACCCGTGCCGAGAAGAAAAACGAATCCATCGCCGTGACCGGTTGGGTGCCGCACTGGATGTTCGCCAAGTGGAAACTGCGCTTCCTCGAAGACCCGAAAGGCGTGTACGGCGCGGCTGAAACCGTGAACAACATCGGCAGCAAAGGCCTGGAGGCCAAGGCGCCGGAAGTGGCGAAGTTCCTGAAGAACTTCCAATGGGAATCCAAGGACGAAATCGGTCAGGTCATGCTGGCGATTCAGGACGGTGCCAAGCCTGAAGCCGCTGCGAAGGATTGGGTTGCCAAACACCCTGAGCGTGTTGCTGACTGGACCAAGTAATAGCAAAGAGCGTGCTTGACCCTGTGGGAGCGAGCCTGGTCGCGATGGCGGTGTAACAGACAACAATGTTGTTGAATGTTATGGCCCCTTCGCGAGCAGGCTCGCTCCCACACTTGTTTATGGTGTGCTGGAGATTGGCGAAAACACCATGTGGTTCTAAGACTAAGGTCGTCTGGAACCTGCCCCGCAGCCGCATAGAGTGGATACCGTTCCAACTAAATCTGTGCTGCGAGGATAAAAACAATGAACGACAGCATTTACCTCTCTATACAAAACAGCCCGCGCTTCAAGGAGCTGGTGAGCAAGAGGGAGCGATTCGCCTGGATTCTTTCGGCGATCATGCTTGGGCTTTACTCCGCATTCATCCTTTTGATCGCCTATGGGCCGCAAGTGCTGGGGACGAAAATCAGTCCCGAGTCTTCGATTACCTGGGGCATACCGATTGGCGTCGGGCTGATTGTTTCGGCCTTCGTCCTGACCGGTATCTACGTACGACGTGCCAATGGCGAGTTCGACGACCTGAACAATGCGATTCTCAAGGAGGCTCAGCAATGATCCGGCGTCTACTGGCTCTATTGAGCATCGCGGCTTTTGCACCGGGCGCCTGGGCGGCTGACGCCCTGACCGGTGAAGTGCATAAACAACCTCTCAACGTCGCCGCGATCCTGATGTTCGTTGTGTTCGTGGGGGCCACCCTGTGCATTACCTACTGGGCCTCCAAGCGCAACAAGTCGGCTGCCGACTACTATGCGGCCGGTGGCAAGATCACCGGGTTCCAGAACGGTCTGGCGATTGCCGGCGACTACATGTCGGCTGCCTCGTTCCTGGGGATTTCCGCGCTGGTGTTCGCTTCGGGCTATGACGGGCTGATCTATTCGATCGGCTTCCTGGTGGGCTGGCCGATCATTCTGTTCCTGATCGCCGAGCGCCTGCGTAACCTGGGTAAATACACCTTTGCCGACGTGGCGTCCTATCGCCTGGGGCAAACCCAGATCCGTACGCTGTCCGCCTGCGGTTCGCTGGTGGTGGTGGCGTTCTACCTGATCGCCCAGATGGTTGGTGCCGGCAAGCTGATCCAGTTGCTGTTCGGCCTTGATTATCACGTTGCGGTGATCCTGGTGGGCGTGCTGATGTGCCTTTACGTGTTGTTCGGCGGCATGCTGGCGACCACCTGGGTGCAGATCATCAAGGCTGTCCTGTTGCTGTCCGGCGCTTCCTTCATGGCGCTGATGGTGATGAAGCACGTCAACTTCGACTTCAACGTCCTGTTTTCCGAGGCGATCAAGGTTCACCCTAAAGGTGAGGCGATCATGAGCCCGGGCGGCCTGGTGAAGGATCCGGTTTCAGCGTTCTCCCTGGGCCTGGCCCTGATGTTCGGTACTGCGGGTCTGCCACATATCCTGATGCGCTTCTTCACCGTGAGTGACGCGAAGGAAGCTCGCAAGAGCGTGCTGTACGCAACCGGCTTCATTGGCTACTTCTACATCCTGACCTTCATCATCGGTTTCGGCGCGATCCTGCTGGTCAGCACCAACCCGGCCTTCAAAGACGCGGCCGGCGCGTTGCTCGGTGGTAACAACATGGCGGCGGTGCACCTGGCCAATGCGGTCGGTGGCAGCATTTTCCTGGGCTTCATCTCGGCGGTGGCGTTCGCGACCATTCTGGCGGTAGTGGCCGGCCTGACCCTGGCCGGTGCTTCGGCGGTGTCCCATGACCTGTATGCCAGCGTGATCAAGAAGGGCAAGGCCAACGAGAAGGATGAGATTCGTATTTCGAAGATCACCACTGTTGCCCTGGGTGTGCTGGCCATCATTCTGGGCATCCTGTTCGAAAGCCAGAACATTGCGTTCATGGTGGGCCTGGCGTTCTCCATCGCGGCGAGCTGCAACTTCCCGGTGCTGCTGCTTTCGATGTACTGGAAAAAGCTGACCACTCGCGGTGCGATGATCGGCGGCTGGATGGGGCTGATCAGTGCGGTAGGGCTGATGATCCTTGGTCCAACCATCTGGGTGCAGATCATGCATCACGAGAAAGCCATCTTCCCGTATGAGTATCCGGCGTTGTTCTCGATGATGATTGCCTTTGTCGGGATCTGGTTCTTCTCGGTTACCGACAAGTCCACGGCGGCTGACAATGAGCGGGCGTTGTTCTTCCCGCAGTTTGTTCGTTCGCAGACCGGGTTGGGGGCGAGTGGGGCTGTTTCGCACTAAGGCTTCAAGGTTTTATATATAAGTTGCACTGACATCCAATGCCCCGGTCGAGAGATCGGGGCATTTTTGTTGGGCGATAATCGACCGGAATTTGGTGGGTGTACCTAATTTACTGTGGGAGCGGGCTTGCTCGCGAAGGCGGCCTGACTGGGTACATATCCATTATTTTGGTAACGGCTACTTAGGGTTTCGCCCTTACGGCGACTCACTTT